>JAVEZW010000323.1:0-3832 GCA_034002805.1 Bacteroidales bacterium
CCTTATACCGATGTTGTTGAAACGGCAAAAATGGTAAAAGCCGATTATTTGTTTACTTCAATTACTTCGTCAATAACCGGGTTAAAAACATCAGAGTATTTAAATAAATTATCAAAAGAGTTTCCTTTTCAAACTATCTTTGTAACAGGCTTACAGGTTAAAGAAGGAATTCAAAATATACCATCGAATGTTCAAAAAATTTCATCACCACTCGATCTAAATGAGTTCATAAAGGTAAATTAATCTATTTAGACTAATTCTAAACAAATGATCCTGCGCGGTTTTCGGCAGGATCATTTTGTTTAACATAGATGAATACAACGCCACATAAAGTTAAACAAAAAAATGCATTTTTTTGTAATTTAGAAACTATAAGTAAAAAGGTAGTAGATTGCTTAAATACAGTAAAAAATATTGATATTACTTATTTAGAAATCAATCGTATTTTAGTTTAGGATAAGTTTGAAAATTTGGAAATCTGTTTAATCATGTTGTATATTTGTTTAACGATAAATTTAAAAAGTACAACTATGACAGCAATAGAATTCAATACTCAATTAATAAGTTTAGAAAGTAAATTATCTCGTTTTGCTATGAGTTTAACCTCCAACAAAGAAGAAGCTCAGGATTTATTACAGGAGACTTACTTAAAAGCATTATCGCATAGAGATAAATTTATTGGTTATACAAACCTTAAAGCGTGGGCTTTTACCATTATGAAAAACACTTTCATAAATAACTATAGAAAACATAAAAAAGAAAATACCCATAGCGATGCTACTAAAAACTTGTTTTTCTTAAACAACTCAATGGAGATAGCTCCCGAAAAGCCCGATACAGAATATTTTACACAGGAGATTTTAAAACAAATCGAGCTACTGCCCGAAGAGTTTAAGGTTCCATTTAATATGTTTCTTTCAGGATTTAAATACAAAGAAATTGCCGACGAGCTTGATCTTAAGATTGGTACTGTAAAGAGCAGGATATTTTTTACACGAAAACGATTAATGGAAACTTTAAAAGATTTTAATAACTAGAGAGGTACATTATATAAAATATCGAAGAGCTTTTTGGTTTACATAGCACCAAAAAGCTCTTTTATTTTTTGTTCGCGGTAATGAAATATTTCATCCATTTTTTTCTTAACAATGAACTTATGCAATAGTTTCCCAAAGATCCCATAAGGCAGATCGTAAAATAATATATCTGTCATTTCGATACCATTTTCTATTTCTTTAAAATGATGTTCGTGATGCCAGATTGTAAATGGACCTTTTATCTGATTGTCGATAAAATACTTAAATTCCTTAATCTGTGTGATTTCTGTAGCCCACTTTATTGATATATTAAAAACCGGAGTTAATTGATAGCTAATAATCATTCCAGGATACATATCTCCGGCGATAGATTTTTCCAGTATGCTGTACTTCATCGATGAAGGAGTTATTAACCCCAGGTTTTCGGGCTTTGAAAAGAAATCCCAGGCACGGCTTATAGTAGTTGGTATATTTTGAACGGTTTTTAGTTTATACATTTCTTTTATAAATAAAATCCCTATTTTATTTTTTTGTAAAAATTGAGATTGAACACGAAATTAATCAATTTCTTTCATTTTCAGGATATTATTTCATAATTTCGATACTTCATTACTTTTTTTATGGTCGATTACCACATTCATACAACCTTATCTGACGGGATAGATACACATGATGATTGCCTGCGTATGGCTGCTCAGTATAATATGCGGGAAATAGGTTTTTCTGATCATATCTGCCTTAATTACCCGACCTGGGCTGTTCGTGCCAACGAGTTTGTTTTTATGCGCGATACAATTCTCAAACTAAAAAATAATAAAGAATTACCTTTCAAGGTTAGGTTTGGTATCGAGATGGATTATCTGGCTGGCAGGGAAAGCGAAATCAAACAATTGATCGACAACCTTCAGCCCGATTATGTTATTGGATCGGTGCATTATATAGATGGTTGGAATTTCGATACAGATCCTGCGAGTTATTCTCAGAAAAATATCGATTTGCTTTATAAAGATTATTTTGATTTGCTTATAAAAACTGCAAAATCTTGTTTATTCAACATTATAGGTCATGCCGATTTAATTAAGAAATTTGGATATTATCCAACATTTAATTTGAGCAATCTATATAAAGAAGCGGCGAAAGCATTTAAAAAAGCTGATATCGCAATAGAGTTGAATACTAGCGGATTAGCTAAGCCGTGTAATGAATTTTATCCTTCCGAAGAATTTCTAAAAATCTGCAAAAAAGAAAATGTTCCGGTTACTCTTGGTTCCGATGCTCATCAAGCTACTGATATTGCAAGAAATTTTTCGAAAGCCAATCTGATGCTAAAAAACTTAGGTTACAGGCAGATTGCTGTTTTTGAGAACAGAAAAAGGTCTTTCGTTACTTTTTAACCTTCGGTTTCCTTAAAAAATGAATTTTTAAATTCTTCAAGAATCTCTTTGGCTTTAGTCAAATCTTTTTCTTCGACAAAAACTTTCGATTCTATACCTTGCAAACCTCCGCTAAATCCAGCAGCAAGACCCGATTGCATACTATTTATCACCATTGCTCCAATCTTATTTTCTTCAAGCATATCTTTTAAAACCTGTGCATCAATTTCAGAACATGTAAAAAGTAGTGTTATTTCGTCATCTTCTTTCATAAGTTATGGTATTTAGTTATCAATATTTTTTACTGAGATTAGTTCAAATGTATTCAAATTAAATGCAGATAACCAACCTAAGTCTGGATATTTATTATAAACGCAACCTGAGTCAATGCTTATAATAGTTGATTTATTATTTATTTTTTCTAAGATCTGAGGTATTGGGATTTGGGTGTGCCCATGAATCACTTTTTTACCTTTACTAATTTTTGCATCGTAATCATCTGTTCGCATCCAGAGCATGCTTTGATAATCGGTAAAAGGATCAGTTGACTGAAAATTAAATCCGGCATGCGCCATTAAAAACTCATCGCTTTCTGCATAATAAGGCATCGAATTAATAAATTCAATATACTCAATAGGGATATCGCCAATTTCATAAACAGGACTTGTAGGAATATCATAATTTAAAAGTGTTGCCTCGCATCCATTTTGCTTCCATAGTAGAAAGTTTTCTTTTGAGCTGTTATTATAGTTATCAAGCATCATCTGTTCATGGTTGCCTCTTAGGATCACAACCTCTTTATTTTTCTGATTAAGGTTCATTAAAAAGTCTAGCACTTTTCTTGAGTCTGGGCCTCGATCAATATAATCGCCTAAAAAGTAGTATTTGTTGTTAGCTGAAATACTCTCCAGTTGATGAAACAATAACTGAAGCGTTTTGTAACAGCCGTGAATATCGCTTATAGCATAAATCATTTACAAATAGATTAAAGCATTAATTTAGGTTTTATTGATAACAAAATCAAATAAAAAAACCATCCTGTTTGATGGATGGTTTTAATTTTATCGTTTAAAACAGATACTAATAATACAAATATCGTTTAATTTTTAATGTAGCTGTTTTTTCAAATGGAGTGTTATAGGCAATTACAGCATTTAATCGCGAAAACTTATTAACTCTCGAATTAACATAATCCTGCAATTCCAGGGTTAATTCATCAACCTTTTGGTTAATATAATCAATAGCCTCATCTTTTAAATCATGAAATTGTTTTTCAAGCTCATCGTAATTAAAATGTACTAAAGCCACCAGTCGTCCTTTTTGCTCAACCACAACCGACTCAACAACATACTTAAAGTTGTTAATTACCGATTCGATTTCTTCAGGGTAGATGTTTTCTCCACTTGAACTAAGAATCATATT
>JAVEZW010000324.1:0-3805 GCA_034002805.1 Bacteroidales bacterium
ATAATTTGTCAACTCTATCACCTCAAACATCGATTAATGAATATGAACAATTAACATTTGGTCAATCAGGACTACCTTCAACAGGGACTTATAATGTATTAGTTATACCTGTTGAAATAAGTGGAACACCTTTCCCACTCGATTATTTATCTAAACTTGATTTAGTATTTAATGGAACACGAGCAACCACAGGTTGGGAAAGTGTAGCAAGCTATTATGAAAAGAGTAGTTATGGACTCTTAAATCTAACATTTGATATTAGTAGTAAATTTGTAACAAATAATAGTCGAACGTATTACGAAAATTTAGGACAAGATGGTGACCAATATGCCATCTATGAAGCACTTGTTGGTAAAGATACAACCATTGATTATAGTCAATATGATTCGAATAGTGATGGTTTAATTGATTCAGTTATCTTTATCTATTCAGTAGATTATGACTATGACACTGATCCATGGTGGGCATGGGTATATGCAGCCAAATATGGTGAAGCTGATACACTTGGTTTAATCGATGGAAAAGGCTTTGAATATTATATGTGGGCAAGCTATGCATTTTTAGAAGATGGCCTACCTAACGTATCTTCACTTGTTGTTAATGCTGAGACATTTATTCATGAACTCGGCCATTTGATGGGTGCTGTTGATCTTTATTCATATACAACATCTTATGGACCTATTGGTGGACTAGGGATGATGGATTATAACAATGGTGAGCATGATCCGATGCATAAACTCCTTTTTGGTTGGCTCCAACCAAAAGTCGTTTATGAAGGAACACATGAGATTAATATTGAATCTTATGCCCTTGATCAAGATGGATTAAATTCAGCGATTATCATTCCTTATCGTTCAAATGACTTATCTGATGGTAATGCATTTGATGAATTTATTATCATTATTTTCTACACACCTGATGGATTATATGAAGCGCATCAAGGTTTTGATTATATGCTTGATGAGAGTGCAATCATTGTATATCACGTCGATGCTCGTATGTTAAGTAATACAGGATTCTGGGAAAGATACTTTGTCAATGATAATGATGGTGAATCAAGTTTCATCATGCAAGTTCTAGAAGTTGATTATAATAATTCGATTCCAAGTGATTTAGAAACGATTAGTATGACAGATGTGTTCACGAGTGGTGTATTCAACTTAAGTAGCTATGAGTGGAATCAAGGTGGAGCGATGAATATTGAGCTGGAGTTGCTAAATCCGATTGTTGAAGGTTCTGATAACGTGTCAGTTAATATAAGTATTAATCCTCGATAGTACAGGACAAAAAGATTATCTAATTTATAGGCTTTACTTTTTTAAATAAATAACGAAACATCCTAATCGAGAATTGTAAATCGTTGTTGACTTTAAAGACATGTTTAAGTTATCATATTTATGGGTGGGGATCCTATAACTTATATTTAAAAAGCTAGAAGATCATAGTCCTCTAGTTTTTTTATTATTACAAAATACCAGAATTAATATACAGTGATTCATAATACTTACAACTTAAACATTATATGAATTTACTAAATTATTATTATCTCTTCAACTTGTATCAACTTTGGTATTTAACTTTACAAATATATGAAATGAATCTAGAATACTGTGCAACAACGAATATGATTCATGGTAATTAATGAATCTATGTTTACACCAAAATATTCATGGGGGTTATTATGAAGCAAAATGATATACACTATTATGAATGGCTATTAAGAAAATATGCAAGACACATTAGACATTACAAAAACAGGTACAAAGATAAGACTACATATGATAAGAGTTCTATGGCTATTAGTGATCATAGGTATAATGCTCCAGAGAATTTAAGTATATGTGGTAATAGTGGTCCAACAATAGGATACTTTCAAAAATATATAAGACATCTAAAAAATAATAAGGCAAATTTTTATGACACATTATTTTTTGATGTTAGCAACATAAAAACATTAACTATAGATGCATTAATGTACTTGTTAGCAATAATAAAGAATTTTGATTATAAAATTAAATATTTTAAAAAAAGCAAAAAGGAGCAATCAAAGTATCCAAAATATAGTGAGTTAAAGATTAAAAAAATATCTGGTAATCTACCCAACGATCCATCAATAAGAACGAAGTTTCTAATGTCCGGTTTTCTCAATTATGTTAGCATACCTGATAAGCCAGTTGAAAAAGCATTTGATAATGTTCAAATTAGAGAAGGTAGTTTAATTGACACAAGTGTTGCTCGCGAAATCACAACTTTTGTTATCGACGCTTTTGAAGATGATAGAAGAAATACAAAGTATATATATAACATGCTAATTGAACTTATGTCAAACACAAATAATCACGCTTATGAAAAAGAAAAACAATTCATTAATCATTGGTTTATCTTTGCTAGATTTGATAAGAATGATGAAAAAATAGCTATAACATTCCTTGATACAGGTGAAGGAATACCTCGAACAGTAAAAAAGAAATTAAGTGAAAAAGTCGTTTATACTGATTCTCAATTGATTCAAGCATCATTTGATGATAGTTTCAATAGAAGTACTACCAAATTTACACATAGAGGTAAAGGATTGCCTCGAATATATGACTATTGCGTAAAAAAAAGAATTGACTCCATTACAGTTATATCTCAAAAAGGAAAAGTTGTACTAATGAGTAATGGAGAAAACAAAATATATAATCTTTTTAGACCTCTAACAGGTACTATTTACTATTGGGAGATTAAAAAAAATAATTTAAGGAGCGAGTTATGAAAATAAAAATTTCTGTAGATTTTTCAGACAATACCGGGGGGAGATACATCAAAGATGGTGATTTTTCGGGAGAGTTGTTTAGAGAAACAAAGCTAATTCCTATGATAGAAGATGCAATTCAAAAAAGAGAACAAATTGAAATTGACTTTGATGGTGGATTTGGTTATTCCCCCTCTTTTTTAGAGGAAACATTTGGAGGACTTATTAGAAAAGGATATAGTTTGTCAAAACTAAATAAAATATTGAAGTTTATATCAAGTGAAGATATATCTTTGATTGAAGATATTAGAACATACATGCATGATGAGGATAAAAAACATGGGAAATAAGAAATTTACTACATACATGTTTTGGTTATTACTTATATTATCAATATTTGTTTTTATATATAACTTGATTAATGATTTTAGTGGAACAATGGAGAATAACACAATACTTTCCATTAATTTATTTCTTACATTTCTTATCTATTCATCATTGATAAAGGTTATTAACGATGATAATAAATATAAAGAGTTCTTTATAAATCAACTCTGGAAAGAATTCGAATGTCTTAGTGAACTATTAACACATTTCATGGAGAACAGACTAATTGATCGAAGATTTAACCTTCTTTCAAGAAAAATAAATAATAAAATAGGATTATTATTAAGAATGCGGAATAAACAAGTGAATGGTCACATCGAAAAATTGAAAGAAGAAATAAATGAGTTAGTAACTTATGCTTCTGATAACATAAATGAAGATAATAAAGATACTCATAAACACCATTTACAACGACTTATCGATAATATTGAACAAAAAATAGATGAAATTATTATTAAAATTTATGAATAGCATGATTCACCTTGTATAAATTTTATATATGTTATTTTCCTAATTAGTATATTTTTCTTATTTCATAAAATTAAGAGCTTACTTCATTTTGTATGGTAAGCTCTTTTTTTATATGCAACCAACAGTTGCTTGTATTCACTACATATCAGTCGTATACTAAGAGTGTAAGGAGGTTGGACATGCTTAATTTAGAACTCATAAGTAAAAAAATCA
>JAVEZW010000325.1:0-3799 GCA_034002805.1 Bacteroidales bacterium
ATTTTTTGTCGTATTTTTGCTCATAGTTGGATTTATGTTTTTGGCGATACAAAAATACAACTATGGGGCGAGACTTCGGTCAAACCCCTTTTTTTATTTCCTTATTTTTTTTTGTCGGTCAGTAGTGAATTAATATAATTATTATTTTTATAATATTCTGGATATTTATTTAAATCAAATGATAAAATTATTGAAAAATCAGGACTTCTTTTACCTAAAATAGGTAAAGTTGCATGATCTTCTCCATCAACCAAAAATCCAACAAATATAGCGGGGCTCCAGTTCTTTAACAAAGATAATCCAATCCTTCCCCATTCTTTACCTTTGTTTACAATTTTATAATCTTTTTCTGTTATAAAGATTGAATGAAAAAAATCCTGTTTATTATTAAATACCCTTTTAATTAATTCTAAAGTATTATTAGTGAATGATCTTGCAGAATAATAAGACAGAATTGAGTTATGAGATATTGGTGCAGCAGGACCTAAACCTTCATTCACTAATAAATTTTGAAAACTTTTAAACATAAACAAACTTTCATTCTCTTTATTATCAAGCCATCTGTCAATAATTTTATAAATATCATACCAACAAAATGCTAAATCTGGGTTTTGTTCATGTTGTTTTTTATCTGCAGTAATTAAAATAATATATGAAGTATTATAAATTCTATTTGAATGTTTTTTATAATTGTTTAACTGGTTTTCATGAAGAGAAGTCCATGCTTTATGTTCAAATACCAAAGAATTATTATTAAATTCACACACCATATCAGGAAAAAATCCATTAAAATTCTTCTGGGTTGACCAATTTGGCTTTTCTGAAACAACTAAATCAGAATTTAATTTTTCTAATATTTCTTTTATGAAAAAAAATGAAAAATCGTCATAATTTTTTAATAACCATGCAAATGCTTCTGTTATAAAGTTTTCAATTGGGTCTTGCTTATCAGTTACTTTGTATTTTCTCAATGATGTTAACAAGTCTGTTTTCATAATATATTTATTTGTTTTTTTGATTGTGGGCAAACCTAAAACCGTCCTGAAAGGCGGTTACTCCAGCTGGCTTTGCAAGCTCTTTGACAAAGCTTTGGTTGTTGCATTGTAATGTGAGGCTTTGGCAATGTGCTTACGACTGTGGGGTGAAGATTAGAATGCATTCCTAAGTTTTTTAATTTCATATTTTAACAAGCCCATTTTAGCCATTTCTTCATTCGGCAACTGATTTACAAAAGTTATTAACATTTCTGGAGTCCTATCTTGATTCAAAATTTTCTTTAATTTATTGATTGCTGAATAAGGAATGTCGTATTCCATTAATGCAGCAAGATTAGACGGTAAAAAGCCATGTTCTAAACTTGTTGCAAAAAATGAGTAATTGCCATGCGGCAATTTATTCTTTTTAAAGACGTACTCTTGAAGTTCTGAAACAACTGATAACCATTTTGGTAATTTATAGTCAAACCAGTGTCGAGTTATGTTTAAAATGAAAAAAGAAAGGCGATCTATTCGGGCATGTTCGTCTGGTATTTGTTCCTTCCAATAGTTGTCATTTATTGTGTCGTAGATTAAAGCCGAAATAGATTGAAGTCGTGCGTATTTAATTGTAAGAACTGCAAGTTGTCCAGAATTTCGTATGTCAGCCTTATTCTCTCCTGGTTTTAACAAGTGTCTCCAACATAAATCTAAAACATAGTTAAGTTGTTCGTATGTTGGAAAGGAGTTCCAATTTAATAATTGCCTGTTCGCTGGTAGCTGAGCCTCTATTTCAGCAATTATTTTTAACTGACCGTCAATGTTAATTCCAGAATTCTTCTTTATAACTTCTTGAAGTTCAGAAGGAAGATTATTAAAATCCTCAAGCCGTTTCTTCGCCGCATGCTCTAATTCGCTATCTTCTAATGAAATCAGTATTTCAAGCGGTGCATTCTCTTGATTGAAAAGTGGAATATCAACGAAAAGTTCCATTTGGTCTGGTTGCTTTTCAAAACGATAAACATTTCCAATAAAATGCTTCTTCATTCTGCCCGACCTGCCCGCAATATTTTTGTAATCAAAAAAATCAATCTGTTTTGTGCCCTTGTCCTTATCGTAAAGAATTACATTCTTAGCAGAAGTGTTTACACCTTCAATTAAAGTAGATGTACAAAACAGCCAACGAACTGAATTTTGATTAAAGGCATCAACAATTGAACTACCTAAATGTCTTGGCAATGCTCCATGATGAAAGGCTGCTCCAAAATTTAACGATTGAATTAAAGACCAACGGGAATTTACATTTTCAGTAATCCAATCAATCATTTCCTTATTATTCGCAACATTCTCAATATTGGGTTTGATGTTTTGGGTTTTGAGATAATCAATAAACTCCAAGCATAACGCAGTTGCTTTGTTTGGTGACGAACAATAAATTAAAGTTTGTTCTTCTGTTTTTGCGAGTAATTCAAAGAGGGATTTTTTCTTTAACTCCTTCTTCTCTTTAGCTTTTAATTTTTCTTGAATTTCCAAACTTTTTTCATCAACGGCAACAGTGGCAAATTCTGTTGGAAACCATGTCAAATCAAATTTCTGCTTGAAGGATACTGGAATGCTTTTAATCATTGGACCTAACAAGTAGAATTTGTTTGTAAATTTTAATAGTTTATGAAACGCCTGATTCAATGAAATTGCTCTATCATCATCACGGTCAAGACTTAACTTGTAGAATTCATCAATAACAAAGAATTCAATAGGTGGGAAATGTGTGTATTCAACAACACGTTCGCCTGTAAAGAGAAAAATGTTTCCTTTTGTATCATCAGGCTCTTGATTTGTTGAAACAATTATTTTATAAGTATCACGATACTTTAATAGTTTCTTTCGTGTCTCGTCAAGTAGGGCAAGTGTTGGTTGAATAATTACTAATTGCTTGTAAATCTTGCTTGCAATCAATTCTTCAATTAACAAGCTTTTACCAAAACTTGTTGGTGCACTTACTACTACTGAACGCTTACTTTGAAGTTCAATTGAAAGTGTTTGTTGCTCTGCGTGCAAATAGACATCTTGCAAGAATGGTGACTTATGGTATTCATAACGAATTGCTGCACTTTTCGATAACTGGTCAGCGTCAATATATGGATAAAGTCCTGCCGATTCTGTAAGTTGATTCCAAATAGGTTTTGTATTTTCGGGTATCTTGTCCCAAGCATCCCGAACTCTAATTACTATATCTCTCCCATGATTTTCTTCCTCTTTACTAGAAAGCAACATGGAGCAATACTTTGATAATTCAAAACTATCATCGTAAGTAATCTCTGAAGAATTGTTCAGAAATGATATGGCGGTTTTTATATTTGTAAAGGTCATACTCTTTGCATTGCTTTAAGTCTTGCATCAAGTTCTTTATTTAACTCGTCCTTGTCAGGAACTGGGAGAAGAAGTAAAACGATTTCTAAATTTGACGCAGGTTTTTTTCTATTGAATTCATCGTGTAAAGCATCACACTCTTTCTTAAAATCATCAATGTATTGTTGAGTTTCATCATTGTGGTTGACAAATAAACTACTGTTATAAGTACAAACCATTGGAATGACAATACTTGAAAAAATCACATCCAATTTTTGGTTTTTGTGCATTAAGGTGCGCCAGTGCTCAATTTCAGGGGCATCTGTCGGCAATTTCCTTGTAATTAGATTAAACTGCTGCCTCAAATAATCTGCATTAAAATGTTTAACTATATCCCCAACAAGGTCAGTTACTCCATCTGTTCCTGATTTATAAAGTTTAGATTCGCCCAGCCACAATTTCTTTTCATTTCCGTT
>JAVEZW010000326.1:0-3780 GCA_034002805.1 Bacteroidales bacterium
GTAAAATGGATTGGGAATTATGGAAGTCATAAAGAAAATTTAAAAAGAGATGACCTTATTGATGCCTATACCTTTCTTCAAATGGTATTAGACAAACTTTATGATGACAATTCAAAAAAGATACTAAATCTAGCGAAAACAATAAACAAGACTAAAAAACCTGCTTCCAAGTCGAAAAGAAAATAAAAAGCAGCCGCTAACAGGTGGTTTAGCCTACTGGGGCTGATGATGCAGATACGAAAGTTTTTAGTAATTTAGTATGGTTTTAACTTGGGATGACGCCGCTGGCCATTAACTCCCCAGCAGCCCAAACCACCGACCGTTATCGGTTATTAATATGGCAGTTTTTAACAATAATAATTTAATTATGAAAAAGTCTATTTTTGTTTTTTTGTTAATGATACCAATTACCATTTATTCTCAAATTTCAATAAAAGAAGATGTCAAAACAATACCTATTCCTAAACCTATAGCATATGACAGTTTATCAAACTTTAAGTATAATTATATAAACTATTCAAAAGTTGCAATGAATCCAATATCTGAGAATGAATCAATTGATAGAAGCGATTATGAATTACTGCAATATATTGGACAGACTCTTTATTTCATACCTTGTTCAAATTGTACGGACAATAACCCAATGGAAAATTTATCATTTCATTATAAAACTGAACGACACTTTGGACATGATAAAAAGAATAAGGAGTTAACAGATGTTTATAAGCCCAAATTAAGAACTGATACTCCAAAAGGTTACACACTTTACTATACTCCTAATGAAGAATATAGGGGAAAATATTTCAAAATAATAGATTTTGAATTTGGTGATAGAAATATATCTAGTAAAGACAACATTAAAATGTTTCTAGAAAACGATACCAAAGATACAATTTTTGTTATAACTTCTCGAAAATACTGGGCTTGGGGGCGTTATCCTTCATTTATCTTATTAGGTTATTATGAAAAGCAGAAACAAATGCTTGTTGGAAGAAACTTCATCTTTAATAACAAATCAACATTTTCAGAAGTTGATATAGTTGACATAAATACGGGTGAAATAATAAAGCTAAATAAAGGAGATGAATGGTTATGTAAATCCGTCGATTTTCTAAATACAGGAATTCCATATTTACAGCTTTATCTTGTATTTTCAAATATTTCTGGAAATGAGATAAAAGTTAGAATAAAGAAAACTTCTTATGATAAAACTGGAATTGTTGAATTAGAAAATTTTGTTGAAAAACAAAAATATTTAGAAGAGTTAGAGCTATTAAAGCTAAATGAAAATGAAAAAAAACAAAAATTAGAATTAGAAGAAAATAAAAAGCAACTTGAACTGAAAACTTGGAAAGAAAATATTATTAATACATATGGTGAATATTATGGGAACCTTATTGTTGAGCATAAAGTATTGATTGGAATGAATCAAGATATGTGTAAAGAAGCTTGGGGTGAACCTTTTGATAAATATACAACGATTATATCAGGATTGAAACGTGAACAGTGGGTGTATTCATCAAGGACATATTTGTACTTTGATAATGAAAAGTTGACAGGAATACAAAGATAATTAACAACCGATAACACGGCATCTCAAAACATGCGGGGTTTTGGTGGTTTTTTGACATTTTTAATTATCTTTAAACTTTACAACGGCGGATTGGAACGCTGGGCGGAAAATCCCGCACGTTTCAAATGCCGAGACCGTTGTAAACCAGCACGAGATTTTTGATAAAAAAATGGCCAACGCACAAAACACCTGTTTAAAATAATCTTAAGTCGTGGTTAGTTTTTTACCTAATTGATACGAAGAAAATGTTCTCTAATCAATATCTCACGTGGATAGGAAAAAGCAAAAGCTTGCCGTGATGTTTAATTTGTTGACAAGTCTGGTTACATTTTACTTTGAAAGAAAAAATCTTGCTTTCTTGACAGTCTTAATTGCTTTGACTTCGCTCCTGCTTTCTGATAGTTTTTTATTTTTTTGACAAAAAATTGAATATAATGGAAGGATCAGTGCTTTGTGAATCGAAGAATGTAACCAGCCTTGTTAAATGGTACGGCAAACTTTTTTTTACGATGCATTATCGCTCGCTGGTGGATTTCGTGCCAGTTCACAACACGGCATCAAAAAAAATGCGGGGTGAAGTGGTTTTCGAACTTTTTTGCTATTTTTAAACTTTATTAGCGGCTGACAAAAACGATGGGAGAAAACCCGCACTTTTTCTATGCCGAGACCGTTAGCACCAAGTGAAAAACGAAATAAACAACGATATATGAAAACAGAAAAGACATTTTACAAAGTTTCGATTCAGGAGACATTTCTTTTAATGGGATTTATGCTTATTCTTTTTAACGGTTTGATTTTCACATTTACATTAGTAACAGGTAATCCCAGATTATTGATTTACGATACATCTTGGATTTTACAATTTGTATTTCCAATTCTTCACTCAATTATTTGGACATCAATAAATCGGAATGGGTTTTTAAAAATTTCGGAATTTAATGACTCAACCCAAATGATAGCAAGAATAGAAACACTTATGCCCAAAAGACACATTAGATTTGACTCGGATACTGGAAATATTGAGTATTTGAAAAAGACAAAATTGGCAAGATTTTTCAATAACTTTTTTAGAGAAAATATTAAAATTGAGAACACTAAAGAAGAAATTGTTATTTTCGCAAAGAAAAATATTCTTAACTCGATAGAATTGAAAATCAAACATGATAGAACAAATTAAAAACACCAGGTGCTAACAAGGGGTGTAGCCAATGTGGGTTGACATTGGAACTTCGGAGCGGTTTCGCCCGCTCGGGCGTTTTCGTCGGGGGACGAAAACGTAACACGCTCTCCCACACTTGCCACACCCCCAGCCGTTAGCTGTTATAATTAAAGAAGTTTAGACATTTTGGCAAGTACAGAACTTATATTGACAATTTATTCAAGGAATATACAGTCCTTAATTTCCATTTTTGAAGATAGTGCTCAAATTCGCGCCCAGAAAGAAAAAGAAATGGAAGCAAGAATAAATGAATTAGCGGGCGATGAAATTGAAACATTTAGCCTTTATAGTTATCATTTTGACTGGCTTTTATTGCAAGCACTATTTATTTCCGGATTTACTTATTTTGAAGTTTTCATGAAATCGATGGCAGAAATCGTAGAAAAAGAATTTGCAAATAAGTCAAAAATCAAACTTAATGACATTAAAGGAAACGGACACCTAGACACTTATAGAAAATATTTGTTTCTAATTGGTGAAATTGAATATGCTAATGAAAATCTTAAAGAATGGAAAGACATTCAAGAATTCAAGCTTATTAGAAATGCTATTACGCATGATTATGGAATAATAAAAAAGAAATTAAACAAAATTATTGAACACGATTTATTTCTTGGAAAAAATGAAAACTTCATTCGAATAAGAAAAATTTCTTTTCTTGAAGACTTTGTCAAAATCTCTACTTCTTACATGAATATGATAGTTGAAGAATTGGACAACAAAATATATAATAATTACAACAGCTAACAGCGCTTCGCATTTTATGCGGGGTGAAGTGGTTTTCGAACTTTTTTACTATTTTTAAACATTATTAACAACGGATAGTGAAACAGGGCGAAAACCCGCACAAAATACAAGCGCAACCGTTATAAACCAGCACGTGATTTTTGCTGAAAAAAGATGGCCATCGCACAAAACGCCTGTTTAAAATAATCTTAAATCGTGGTTAGGGCTGTGGAAATTTATGATTAAAAAGTTATTCTATTTA
>JAVEZW010000327.1:0-3778 GCA_034002805.1 Bacteroidales bacterium
ATGATCTGTTCTTCCCACTGCTGTGTGGTAATGGGAGGAAATTCTTCGAACAATTTTATCTTTTTTGTTTTGTCTGCCATAACAAATTGTTAAAGTTAAATTTTTGCAAAATTAACTCATTTAGCATTAATACAAATGATTTTAAACATAAAATGATATGTTTAATAATTTAGCTCTAAATGCAAAAAAGGCATCTAAACAATAGATGCCTTGCATAGTACATGTAAATAATTTTAACGAATATAGATTGCGTGGGTAATTAATGTCAAATTAATAAAATAGTATTTTTTTGAGTTTTGGGTTGTTGAATCAACGTAGTAGGCATATAATCTGAATGTAACTCCAGGGTATTCATCCGACCCATAGAGAGCTGTAACATCTGCAGCTTTGAATGCAACTGATTGCGTTCCCGGTTCGAGTTTTTTTGTTAAATATCGATTTGTACCATAACTGTCTAATGAATATTCAAGTTCTGCCCATAATTCATAAGCATTGTCGGTATTGCCAATCCATTCAATTAGAATATCTGTGTTCTTTGGATAGTTATTCCACGAATCAATATCGAGTCCGGTAACGTTTACAAAGGTGTTGCATGAGTCTGTAAAGGCTGGTACAGAGCTATTCCCACCAATATTCCAAACAGCTCTTGTGAAATCGGTACTTCCACCCCAATATGATCCCAAAAGATTTGACAGTTCAACACCATTACAAATAACAGTTACTCCACCATTACTCGAGAATGTTGATGATCCCGGAGTATCAAGAAAAACGGCTGTATTGACTAATGAAAAAGTGTACGTAACGGGATCTGTATCGGGTATTGGCAAGCCTGATTTCTGAGCTCGTAAATATCCATAAGAATCTGTGAATGTAGGATCTTTTACACCGCTTTCGTTAGAGAAGGAATCTATTATTTCCTCCTCGCAACCTGAAAAACTTAAAAATAGTATCGCAAAAAGGGCATACCTAAAAGAATTGAGTAGTGATTTCATAAAAAGTTAGTTTTAATAATATTAGAGGATTAAAGGTATATCTTTTATGCTAAGCGATAATATCTTTTATAAGCGAATTGACTAAACACATAATTTATTAGGTGGAACTAGTTTTTTTAATTACTAAATTATTTGTTTATTTGATAATCATATTTCGCAAATCAAATAAAATAATAACTTAATTTCTAATGGGTGCTTTCATTGTTAACTTTAATGAGAGGTCCTTTATTAAAACCATTGTTTCTTCCTGAATAGTAAAACCCCAAAAACGGATAGCCCTAAAGAAATTAGAATGATTACAGGCATTGCCAAATAAGAATCTTCCATAAAGTTTGGAACATTCATCCCGAAAATACTGGCAATCAATGTAGGAATCATCAAAAGGATTGAAATGAGGGTTAGTTGTTTCATTACCACGTTTAAATTATTTGAGATAACGGAGGCAAAAGCATCCATCATTCCGCTTTGTATGTCTGAATAAATCTGTGCCATTTCCAATGCTTGTTTGTTTTCGATTAATGCATCCTCAAACAAATCTTCATTAATTTCTGTAGTAATTTTCTTTGCATTGCGGAGTTTGGCTAAAACAATTTCATTTGCTTTTATTGATGTAATAAAATAAACCAGGCATTTCTCCATTTTTAGCAATTTATTTAACTCCCTGTTTTTAATTGATTTTTCAAGATCTTGCTCAATTAGAGAGGTCATTTGGTTTATATGCTTAAGGTATTTTAAGTAAATGCTTCCAGAACGCAGAAACAATCGTAAGATGAAGTTAACAACATCGGTTATTTGTTTGTATTGCTCTCTTATAGCAAGAGGTTGTGATGTTGGCAAAATTTCGTTGTCCTGCAAACAAAGAGTTAGTGTAAAATTCTTTTCTAAATAAATGCCAAGAGGAATGGTATGAAAAGGAACGCCGTTATTTGAACTTTCTACCGGAATGCGCATAATGACCAATGACCAGTCATCATCGAATTCAACACGCGGTCTTTCATCGGTATCTAGAATATCGTTAATAGTATCGGCAGGCAATCGAAACTCATTAATTAATCGTTGAATTTCATCCTGGGTGGGTTGAATAACATTAATCCAACAGCCGTTTTCTACTTTTGGAATTTCGATGTACCCTCCAAAAGTTTTAAAGATTTTAATCATGATTTTTTCTCCTCGCATAAATGCCTGCAAGGAGTTATAGAATAGCCCCCTACAGGTTAGTTAGTAAATTGTTTTTACTCGGATAAGGGCCTTCGTCCATAATTCGTTTTTTTAATTATCTCTGCAAAAATAACTTAATAATTTTATTTATTTGACAACTTGTCTGGTTAGTTTAATTTTAATTTTATTTTCAACATTTTAGGAAATTTCAAGTTCTCCGGTCCTCCCAACCTCCGGATTAAACAATTCTTGTCATTTGCTCTGGATCAACCCATTTATCAAAATCGGTTTCTGTAACATATCCAAGCTCAATTGCAGCCTGTTTTAAGGTTTTTCCTTCGCGATGAGCTTTTTTCGCAATTTCTGCTGCTTTTTCGTAGCCAATATGCGGATTTAAGGAAGTAACCAACATCAATGAGTTATTAAGGTGGACCTTTATGTTTGTGTAGTTTGGTTCTATGCCAACCACACAATTATCAGCAAACGATCTACAAGCATCACCAATTAATGTGGCTGATTCGAGAAAGTTTTTAATAATTACTGGTTTAAAAACATTCAGTTCAAAATGTCCATTCATCCCTCCAATATTAATTGTTACATCATTGCCGAAAACTTGAGTACAAACCATACTAAGTGCTTCAGATTGAGTTGGATTCACTTTCCCGGGCATTATGGATGAGCCGGGTTCATTTTCTGGAAGATTTAATTCTCCTATGCCACATCGTGGCCCAGAACCAAGTAAACGGATATCGTTGGCTATTTTCATCAAACTTGCAGCGAGTGTTTTTAATGCTCCATGCGATTCAACCAATGCGTCATGCGAGGCTAATGCTTCGAATTTATTTTTGGCAGTAATAAATGGTAATCTTGTTAAGTTTGCAATTTCTTTTGCTACTTCGACATCAAATTCTTTCGGAGCATTTAATCCAGTGCCAACAGCTGTTCCACCCAAAGCAAGTTCTGAAAGGTGAGGAAGAGAGTTCCTTAAGGCTCTTAAACCATGGTCGAGTTGCGAAACATAACCTGAGAATTCTTGCCCTAGAGATAAAGGTGTTGCATCCATTAGATGAGTTCGGCCTGTTTTTACAATACCTTTCCATGCTTCACTTTTTGTTTTTAATGCATCACGAAGCTTTTCAATCGATGGGATTGTGTTTCCAACTAGTATTTTATATGCCGCAATATGCATAGCTGTTGGAAACGTATCGTTCGACGATTGTGATTTGTTAACATCATCATTCGGGTGAATCAAACATTTTCCTTCGCCTAATTTATTGCCTGAAAGAACATGTGCGCGATTCGAGATAACCTCATTTACGTTCATGTTGGTTTGTGTTCCCGAACCTGTTTGCCAAACCACCAAAGGAAACTGATCATTAAGTTTGCCAGCGACGATCTCATCACAAACTTTACAAATAAGGTCTGTTTTCTCTTTTGAGATTAATCCTAACTTATGATTTGTAATTGCAGCAGCTTTTTTTAAATAGCCAAAACCATAAATAATTTCGATGGGCATTGTTGAATTGCCAATTTTAAAATTTTGAATTGATCGCTGTGTTTGTGCTCCCCAGTATTTATCGGTAGGTACTAATACTGGACCCATTGTATCATATTCTGTTCTGAACATA
>JAVEZW010000328.1:0-3762 GCA_034002805.1 Bacteroidales bacterium
TATTTATTAATTCTTTAATCATTTCGATTTGACCCGCAAAGTAAGTATTTTTTTCCGGATATTTCAAACATAATTTCTCATAAGATTTTAAAGCCTTATCAAAATATCCTTGTGCCATATAAACTTTAGCCAATGTTTCCGAAAGTAAATTATCATCCTCTTTGATGCTATGTTCCGAAATATCCTTTTGATCATCAACATATGTTTCAACAGGTTCGATCCGCGGATTAACAGTAATAAATTTAGATATTAAATCGTTTTCATCCGCATTTTTAAGAATCTCATCTTCATCCGCATAGTGGGAAATATCAAATCCTTGTGTATTTTTTTTGTCTTTCGGCTTTTTATTTTCTTCAACAACTTTAGTTGTGTCAATAAATTCAATACTTTCACTTGCTTGCGGTTCAAAATTAGTTGTAGAAGTAGTTGGCTTGCTCTCTATTTCGAGGGTTTCATCAATTTGTAAAAGATCCTTTCCGTTTTTATGGTTCACCGAATCGGGAATACTTTCAATAGTAAGTATTTTATTTTTATCAATTTTTTCCTCCTCAATAAAATATATTTCGGGCGAGTATTCGAGTTCTTCCTTTTTGGTTGATCTAACAAATTCGAGCTGACTCGAAATGGTAACCGAGATATTATCACCCATTCCATCGAAACCTTCTTTTATCTTGCGCCGAACGTTATGATTTTTAAGTAGTTTACGATTTGATTTATCCTTTGGTTTTTCTTCAGCTGGTTCTGTCGAATCCTTTTTTTGCGAGATTATTTCTTTATTGAATTCTTCTGATTCAGATTTCCTTATTGTTATTTCATGCTCCTGGGCCAAGCCTTTAGCTGGTTTAGTAAGATAAAAATAAAGTGAAGTTCTATCAGTAATTTGAATTGATGATTTACTTAGTTGTGAATTATATTTATCGGGATTCTGGTTACTTAAAACTTTTAGATAAAGTTTATGAGCAGTCTGAAAATAAGGGTGTTTTTTAATGATATTTTCAAGCACATCAACGGTTTTATCGTTAAGCAGATCGGGATTCTCGATGTATTTTATTAACTCAACACTATCCATTTAAAGTAGAATTACCAGTTAACTACGGCTTTATTAAAAACATCTTCGACAATAAGTTCTAAGATTTCTTCTACGAGCTGCTCCTCAACAGAGGCAAGATTCTGAGTACTTTCCCAGTCTTTGTATCGTGAAAAACTGCTATCGAAATTCAGTTTTGGGTCTTTTTCGTTTGTAAATTTTACACGAACAGTTATTGTAAACCTGTTTTGAGCGGCTGTTTCGTCTCCTTGAATTGCTACAGGCTGATTTGGATTATACGAAGTTATTTCGCCTTCAAAGTTCAGATGTCCCATGTCATTTACTACTGTAAGACTGGTTTGCGATTTAAACTTATCTTTGAGTTCATCGGTTAACATTTGTCCAAGATTTGCAATACCCAGTGGGGCACGATTTTCGAAATACTGAACTGAAACGGTCTTTACATCAGGAGCAATGGAGGCTCCTGTTAAATTGTATTTTATTGTACATGAATTTATAAAAACCGATATACCTAAAATAATAATTCCAACGATCTGTTTTTTATTCATTGATATCATACTCCTTTATTTTACGGTAAAGCGTTCGTTCTGAAATACCAAGTTCCTGAGCAGCATATTTGCGTTTACCATTATGTCTTTCGAGAGCTTTTATAATTAGCTCTTTTTCTTTGTCTTCTAACGATAATGATTCTTCGATAAACTCTTCGGTATCTTCTATGTCTGTTTCTTCGGGCTTAGTAATTGTTTTTACCGTAGTGTTTGTATTAATAATTGAAGCTGAAGGTTTTAGATTTCTAACAAGTTCATCAAAATCATCAACAGGGGCAGTAATAGTTCCTTTTTCAGCTAAATCATGAACGAGTTTTTTAAGATTGTTCAGATCATTTTTCATATCAAAAAGAACTTTGTAAAGAATCTCGCGTTCGGTTGCAAAAGTTTTTTCATCAACCAAATCATTGCGGTAAAGAGCAGGTAATTTATTCGGGTAATAATTTGGCAGATATTTTTTCAGTACCTCGGCGTTTATTATTCTTTTTTCCTCGATAACAGAAAGTTGTTCGGTAATATTTTTTAACTGACGAACATTGCCTGGCCATTCATAATTGTCGAGTATGTTACGGGCTTCATCATCAAGCGAGATTGCAGGCATTCTGTATCGATCGGCAAAATCGGATGCAAATTTTCTAAATAGCTGGTAAATATCTTCTTTTCTATCGCGTAACGGAGGTATAACGATAGGAACCGTATTTAACCTATAATATAAATCTTCGCGAAACTTATTTTCTTCTATTGCCCTGATAAGATTAACATTTGTAGCAGCAATTACCCGAACATTTGTTTTTTGGTTTTTTGACGAACCAACTCTTAAAAACTCACCAGTTTCAAGCACTCTCAATAAACGCACCTGAGTTGACATAGGTAGTTCAGCTACTTCATCAAGAAAAATTGTTCCGTTATTTGCAACCTCAAAATACCCTTGTCGGCTTTCGTGCGCCCCGGTAAAAGACCCTTTTTCATGACCAAAAAGTTCAGAGTCTATTGTTCCTTCAGGAATTGCTCCACAGTTTACAGGTATATATTTACCATGTTTACGGGAACTATAAGCATGTATGATCTGCGGAAAAACCTCTTTTCCTGTACCACTTTCTCCATTTATAAGTACTGATAAATCGGTAGGAGCTACTTGTGCAGCGATATCAATAGCTCTATTTAGTAATTGAGAGTTACCGATAATTCCAAATCGCTGTTTAATTTTTTGAAGTTCCATTCGTGATTTTTAAAAATATCATTAACTCTGCCAAAATTACAAATATTTTCTCCTTTTTATTTAGTTTTTAACAATATTTAGGATTTTTTTACTGCCATATAGACAGACAACAAGTTTAAAGTTATAAGTTAAAAGTTAAAAGTTTTGTTCTAAAATAATACATTTGTATTAACTAAATTTTTGTTTGATGAATTACGTAGGTATTATTCCAGCGAGATATGCATCAACTCGTTTTCCGGGTAAGCCTTTGGCTGATATAAAAGGTAAAACGATGATTCAGTGTGTGTATGAGCAAGCCTCAAAAGCGCTTGACCATGTATATGTTGCAACAGATGATAAAAGAATTGCCGATGAGGTAAATCGTTTCGGAGGCAAAGTGGTAATAACCTCTGATAAACACCAGAGCGGTACTGATCGACTAGCCGAAGCAATTGATATTATTCATAAATCACATTCCGAAAAGTTTGATGTGGTAATAAATATTCAGGGAGATGAACCATTAATTAAACCACAGCAGATTAAAGAGATTCAGACTTGTTTTGATAATCCATTAACTAAAATTGCAACATTGGTAAAAAAAATCGAAAATAATGAGGATATTTTTGATATCAATAAACCCAAGGTAGTAATTAATAAAAAGATGCAGGCTATCTATTTTAGCCGCTCACCAATACCATTTTTAAGGAATAGCAATAAAGAAGAGTGGCATGTAAAGCAGGATTTCTATAAGCATATAGGAATGTATGCTTACAAAGTTAAAACACTTCAAGAACTAACTGAATTAGAACAATCTCCTCTTGAAATAGCCGAATCGCTTGAACAATTGCGATGGATAGAGAACGGATATTCGATTTATGTTGCCATCACCAAATTTGAGTCCTTAGGGGTTGATACTCCTGAAGATCTAGAAAAGATTTTAAAGAAACACTAGATTAAACAATAAAAAA
>JAVEZW010000329.1:0-3746 GCA_034002805.1 Bacteroidales bacterium
TGTATGAACAACCCAATTATTATAATTGATCCAGATGGGAAGGATTGTGATATTGTTGTTGAAGGAAATACAATTACTATTTCTGCAACTTATTATACTAAAAAAGGAAATGAAGGAAATTTGCAAGCAGCTTTAGATGAATGGAATAGTCAATCTGGGAAATATCAAATTAAAGGTGAAGATGGTAAAATGTATGACGTTAAATTTAATTTAAAAGTAAGTAAAGAAAAGTTTGAAACTGACCAATCTGCTCATTATGAATGTGAACAAGATTCAAAAACAAAAACGGGGTTAAACTTCGTAAGTTTTGAAAGTATGATTTCCGAGGGTAAAAAAGGTTCTTCTGATGGAAAAGAATGCATCATGTATGGAAATTCTGGTAAAAGGACATGGGCTCATGAGATTGGACATACTTTAGGGCTTGGAGAGTGGGATAGTGGTTTGATGGAATCTGGAGGGACATCAGAAACTATTTTCCCTGAACATATTCAAGGTGTTTTTATTGCTGCAGAACTTCAAAATAAACCTATTAAAGTAAATTGTAATGAACAAAATTCAAATCCACTTGATGCAGGTTTAGGGACAACTACATATAAAGGTAATCCAATAAATGGATCATTGATTCGAAAATAATTATTAATTATTATGAAAAATTTATTTATCTTTATTTTTATCAATATGTTTTTTTCCCAATTAGGAATAAGTCAAAATAACATAAAGGAAGATGATTTTATTATTATTGGAATTGAAGAGTTAAAGAATCCTGTTTATGTGGTTATTGAAAATAAAAACCAAAGTGCAATTATCGAATATGACGATATCTCAAAAATAAAATATGAGCTACTTGATTCTAATAATATTGTTTTTGAAAAATATGCATATTATTATTGTCCGATGTCTCATTTAACAATTGAAAAAGTATTATCTTCTAAATGCGATAGTTCAATTTTTGCTACAATTAAATATATTTCTGACAATTATTTTACATATAGAGATGAAGTTAATGATTTTGGAACTCAACTTAAAAATTATTCTAATAATGTTAAATACAATGAATTAAAAGTTAAGAAGTATCTGGTTGTTCGAGTTCGATTAAGTGCTTATTTGAAATCAATTAAGATTGATCCAAATCATTTTTTGCGATATTCGAATAAACCAAACTATAATGGACTATATATCAAAATGATTTTTCCAATTATTTAAAAATTTAAAATGAAAACAATCAAACTGTTTATATTTATATTATTTATTTCAATATCCAATCCATCGAATTGTCAATGTATTGAATATAAAGAAGATATACATGCTTTTGGAATCATTGAATTAGATACACCAATAGTTGTTAATTTCTTTAAATTCAATAAATCTATTATTTTAGAAAAAAAGGATTTAAAAGCATTAGATTACGAAAGTGTAATATTCAAATATTGTATTTTTAATGATTTTTTAGGTTTAAAAATGACGAATAGTAAATTTATTCATCAATATATTATTCCAAAATGTGATGATAGTACAAAGATAATTTTAAAAAATTGTTATCCAGATACTTTACATGAAAACAAATTGATCGAAGTAAAAAGTCAAAATTCGAATTATTTCTTTTACGGAAACTATTATTATTTATGTCCAAAAAAATATTTAAAAGTATTAATTAATTTAGATCTTTTTATTAATTTAATTGGATACGAAGATCTTAGATATTTAGAAGGAAATGAGAATAAAACGGGTTATTACGTAAAATTACTAATTCCAATTTGTGAATAATATAATAGTAATCTATTTTAAGACTACAAAATCAATAGTTAATAAAATCAAAAACAATGCTCCCATTCCTCCCATTTTATTATCTTTGCCACTTCAATCCTCATAAAATCATGGAATTATTGAGCTATTTCTACCACCCTGACCACCTCGGCAGTAGTAGTTGGATTACCGACGGAAGTGGACAAGCCATTCAACACCTTCACTACTTACCATTTGGCGAAGATTGGGTTGACCAACGCAACTCCTCCTGGAACGCCCCTTACACCTTTTCCGGCAAAGAGAAAGATGTGGAGACAGGATATGGCTACTTTGGTGCTCGATACTACGACAGCGGTTTGAGCATTTGGCTCTCTGTTGACCCGATGAGTGACAAGTACCCCAACATGTCGCCATATAACTATTGTGCCAATAATCCGGTGAAATTAATTGACCCTAATGGTGAAGGGCCTATAGATAGAGTAGCAGCTGCAAGATTATTTCTTGGAGATAAATATAAACAAGAAATGTTTACTTCACTAAGAACAGGCTTTAGTGATAAAGCAATGGAATATCAGGATTGTTCAGAATTAGTATGTAGGGTTCTTGCTTTTGATAAAATAACAGATGGAGTAATGCACAGAAATACTTCAGGACTGAAAAAATTCCTTGATAATACAGATAAGTTTGAACATACAGATAATTCTCCACAAGTAGGGGATATTGCTTTATGGAAAGGGCATACAGGAATTGTAACAGATGTGGATAAAAATGGCAATATTAAAATAGCTCATGCTAAAAGTACAAAAGATGGAGTTGTTGAAGAATCTGAATTTAAATCTTCATCTCAAATATCCTCTAAAGAATTTTATTTATATTATCGACCTAAAAATGAAACGCCTGATGGAAAAGTAGACAATATTCAAGGTGGATCATTAAATCCTATTGAAGTTAAATCTACACCTCCATCAAATCTAGATTCTAACTCAAAAAAATTAATTGATGAATGAAAATTTAATATACATGAATAATATACGGATACTTTTATTTTTAATCGTATTTTTTTGGTTTTTTCAATCTTGTAAAAATGTGAAGAAAAATGAGACTACTGCGAAATGTGATACAACTGGTTTAACAAAATGTGATTTGTCAAATGATAATGTGTTGACAAACAGTGAATTCTCAAATTATTTAAAATATTTTAATCATGCAATATTACCTATTGAAATTAAAGGATGTTCAATAAATGTGGATGAATTATTTGAATTCTCATCAAACAAATCGAGAAAATTTAATATGGATTACTCATATGCTTATTGTCAAATTCCTACTAATGGAAATTTTATTGCGACAATAGTCTTAGGTGTTGCTGATTGTTATTTGCCAGTATTAACAACATATACATTAAATGGTGAAATAATTGACAAGAAAGTTCTTTCTATTGGTTATGGGGAAATAGATTGTGGTCAACATACAGAGGATTATATGATACTTGAAAAAGATTATAAAATTAATATTTCAGACACATTAAATATATGTGAATGTGATAGTTCTTATAATTTAATAGAAGAAACGTGTCAACAATATGTGATTTATAAAAAGGGGCGCATATTATCAGATGGAAAGATAGAATTAACTGATGAAATTAAAAAAAAGTTAAAGAAATAATATAATTTAGATCTTAAAACTAGACAGTAATATTGATATTTTTTTTTATTTAATTTACGAATAAAAGAGAGCTCCGAGCTCTCTTTTTTATAGTATCAATTTCTTAATTTTAGTATCTATTCCACATGCAACCCCTATCGGGGTAGTAGTTTGTATCAGAGGATCATTCATCCGTAAGCTGCGCAAGCTTGCATACGGTTACTCACATGTAACCTCTTCGAGGTAAAAAAGTCTGCAGTCGGCGGACGGCAGTCTGCAGACGAGCTGAGTTGGAATGGTAGCGGGGATTTTCATTTTTTTTACAAATATAACGCTACTCCGTAGCGACTAAGTCTAGT
>JAVEZW010000330.1:0-3738 GCA_034002805.1 Bacteroidales bacterium
TGTCTAGTCCTGAAATAGGTTTACAAAAAAGTAAACACAAATCAGGATTATGAGATCAAAAGTAAATTTATTACCGGATGTTATAAAAATAGAAGTTGTTCAACAGTACCTAGGCGGTGGTTTTACTCAACAAGAGTTAATGGATAAATATAATATTCGTGGGAAGCAGTGTATTAACAATTGGATTCGTAAATTTGCAGGCAGTAATACTACCCCAAATCGACGAATAATGAAACAAAGAAGTCAGAGTATAAATGAGGACTTACTTGAACAGAAAATCAAGAATTTAGAAGAAGAATTGAAACGTGAGCAATTTAAAACATTGGCATTAAACACTATGATTAATATTGCAGAACGTGAACTAAAAGTTGATATTAGAAAAAAGCCTGGAGCCAAACGGTAACAGAGCTGCGCACAAACTGCTCCAATTTAGATATGGATACTTTGTGCGACATGTTTGGCAAAAGTAGGCAAGCCTACTATCAGCGAATTAAATACAACTACAAAGAAGAAGTAAAAGAAGAGATTCTACTCCAATTGGTTGAAAATCAACGAGAGATAATGCCTAAAATAGGTAGTCGCAAGTTGCTTGAAATTATTCAACCTTGGTTGCCAGTGGAATTGAATTTAGGAAGAGATCGCTTTTTCGATTTTATGCGCAAGCATGAATTATTGATAAAAAAACGCCGAAATAGGGCAAGGACAACTTATAGTAATCATTGGCTTCGTAAGTATCCAAACCTAATAAAGGAGTTTGTTCCAATAAAAGCTAATCAATTATGGGTGAGTGATATTACCTATATTCAAACATCAAAAGGTTTTGTTTATCTAAACTTAGTAACGGATGCTTATTCACGGAAAATAGTGGGCTGGGCGATTGGAGATACATTAGAAGCTAAATATACAGTTGAGGCTTTAAAGATGGCATTAAAACAAGTGCCCAAAGGAACAGAAGGATTAATACACCATTCGGACAGAGGAGTTCAATATTGTTGTAATGATTATGTGAAGATATTGAATAAAAATAACGTGAAAATCAGCATGACAGAGAATGGAGATCCTCGTGAAAATGCAATCGCAGAGCGTGTTAACGGGATATTAAAAACAGAGTGGGTTAATCAAATGAAATTAGTTTCGCTAGAACAAGCTATAAAAGAATTGAAACGAATCATTTCAATTTATAATTGCAAAAGGCCACATGCTAGTTTGGATATGAAAACACCTGAAATTGCTCATAAACAGGTAGGTGTGATTAAAAGGAGATGGAAAAACTATTATAAAAGTGATCAAATCGCAGTCTCCTATTAGGTTTTTTAAGGCATAAATAGCTCTTAGTTGTCATAAAAAAAGGATAGCTGAAAATCAACTACCCCGTTTTTTTTGACTTACTTGTCGCTAATCATATCTAATCCTTGTTAGGTTGCTCCTCAGCAGAGCCTAACTCCGCTTCAATATGATGCTACAAAGATAAAATTTAAATGTAAAGTAAATACAGGATTATAAACAAAAAACTGTAAACAAATTTCAGGACGGGACACAGAAAAAAAACAACGAAGGGTGGATTGTGCGGAAGACCTAAAAAAGACCGTGCAAGCCCTGAGGTACGAAGGGCGGGGATTTTTTGTGGCTGGGGATTTTGCCCTGCGGAGCTGCCCGTAATAAACTATCAGGTGAAACCTGACCGCTTTATCTCTGAATTATGTATTTTTTTTGACAGATAATTATTTTTTACCTACCTTGTGCAACAATTTTGCACACTTATATATTTTCTTTGCACACAAAATCAATCACTATAAGGCTTTAAACATTCTAAATAAATATATCTGGCTTGCAGATACTATTTATAATGCCGGAAGTATATCACTTAAAGAGATTAATTCTAAGTGGTTGAAAAGTAATTTGTCTATTGGGAAGCCTTTAACCCGCAGAACTTTCCACAATCATAAAATTGTTATTGAAGAAATTTTTGATATAAATATTGGTTGTAATCCTATCACTAATGAATATTATATTGAAGATATTGAAGAGTTTGGCAAAAACGAACTGATTAAATGGCTTTTAAACAGTTTTTCAATTAGTAACATCATTCAGGAAAGTAAAGATATTAAGGACAGAATTATACTTGATGAAGTGCCATCGGCTCAATCATTTTTAGCTGATATAATAAAGTCGATTAGAGAAAACAATATCGTGATAATGACCTATCATCCATTTTGGAGCTCAACGCCACTTGAAATTGAATTCTATCCTTATTTTGTAAAACTATTCAACCGACGCTGGTATGTTTATGGAAGAACCGAAACAGAAAATAAGGTAAAAGTGTATGCGCTTGACAGAATAAAAAAACTGACCGCAACAAATAGTAAGTTTGTCTTCCCAGCTAATTTTGTTGCAGCCGAATATCTGAACGCTTCAATTGGAATAATGAAAACCGATTCGGAGAAACCCTGCAAAATCAACATCAAAGCTTATGCTGAAACAACACAATATTTACTGGCTTTACCGTTGCACCATTCGCAACAAGTAGTTGAATCAACCCAAGATTACACTGTTTTTAGTTATTGGCTTTCACCTACTGACGATTTTTATCAGGAAATTCTACGCAAACGGGATTATTTGGAAGTGATTTCACCTCAGGCAGTTCGTGATAAATTGGCGAGTATAATTCACGAATTATCAGAATATTATTTGTAGATTTGCAATGCGTTAACTTTTAAATCATTTAAACAATTATTCAAATGCAAAAACTAATTCATTGTATCGATGCAAGTATAACAGCAATGATTGCATTACCCAACAAATCTAACAAATGGGATATATTTGCCATTTCAGAGATTCATGGCATGGGCAATGCAGATTATAACAAAAAGGTCTTTGAATTCGATTTTATCGAAGTCGTACCGTTGAATACAAGTAATGGTCTATCGTATGTTTGTTTGAATAAAGACAACAAATGGGGCTTATTGGAGCTAAAAGACAATGATACAATCCAATGCGAGTGGAAACTTATTGCAGATTTTATTTATGACGACATGGATTCATTGTTGAAAGAAAGGAAGATTAATAGAAAAAAGTATTCAATTGGTGATATTAGATATTAAGTCAACAAATTGCATGTTGGCGGTAGCTATCTCTATTTTCTATTATGAATTGCTTCCAATTCTTTATGGCTTAAAATTTTTCCAGAACTATTAACTCTTTCGACATTACCGTTGATTTCAACAATGATATAACCTTTGTTGATTCCAAAGATTTTATCATATTTTATATCAAATACTTTATCTCCCTTTTCATTAATTACTCCCCATTTATTGTCCTGATTAACAATATATAGCGGAGAATTTATAAAGTATTCTATTTTGTCATAAATTGCCTGGATTGTCAATTCGCCCATTTTATTAATAAACCCATATTTCCCATTAATACTAACTCTTGCCATACCGTAACGTGTAAAATCATCTGCGCTATCATAAATAGCCGGAATTGCAAACTCACCCAACTCATTGACAAATCCGAATTTGTCATTAACACGCACTTTTACAAAACCATTAATAAAGTCCGGACCACTTAATAATTTGCCAGATTCTGTGGCAATATCGTCGTAAATCAGTGGGCTGATTTGTTCTCCTTTGATGTTGACAAAACAAGCTTTATCTTCGAGAAATGCGGCAGCCAGATTTTTGCGGAAGTCGGAAATATAATCATATATTGGCTGAACTACAATTTTCCCCCTCTTGT
>JAVEZW010000331.1:0-3734 GCA_034002805.1 Bacteroidales bacterium
ATAATCATGGACCGGTAAATATGATCAACGAGCTCGAATATATTGATGGACTAATTTATGCAAATATTTACCAGACCGAAGAAATTATTGCGTTTGATCCAAATAATGGCAAGGTAATGAAGCGAATAGATTGCCGAAAAATCGTTCCAACAGGCTACAAAGGCGAACAGGATAATGTACTCAATGGAATTGCATTCGATAAGAAAACCGGCAGAATATTTATTACAGGTAAGAGATGGCCTAACCTATTTGAAGTGAAGTTTGTAAAACAATAATCAGATAATTTCAATCTTTTCGCCAAGATGTCTTGGTTCTTTACCAATAATTAAATCAAGAACCATTTTAACACGTGCAAAATGTTCGCGAACACGCGTTTTTAATCCATATAAAAACGAAACATCATCTGCAACAAATCCAATAGCGTTTATATTTCTTTTTTTAGCAATAAAAATAGCCCGCTCCACATGAAATCGTTGCGAGATAACAGTAATATTATCCTGTCCAAAAATCAGGTTTGATCGAACAACTGAATCTAATGTGCGAACACCAGCATAATCCAGGTAGATTTTTGATTCTGGGATTCCACGTTTAAGCAAATCCTTTTTTATGGTAGTAGGTTCGTCATAATACTTAATGGTATTATCGCCACTAACTAAAATTATATCTATATAACCTTTGTTAAACAACTCAACGGCGGCTTCAATTCTATTTGCATAATACTGATTTACAACTCCTTTTGACAAATACTTACTCGTACCCAACAATAAGCCAACCTTGTTTTTGGGTAGATTTTCGATGGTAGTAAAAATATTTTTCTTGGTATCGAAATGGATAAAAAGGTTTAAACTAATAAGAAATCCAATAAAAATAACCATAAAAATAAAACCTGCACGCAAAAACTGATGTATTCTTTTTACCATTATTTAACCCTGTTTTTATTTTTCGCTTATCGAAGATAATTATAAAAGTCTGAAATCAGAGACAATCGCAAAACAATTTTGTAAACAAGCCATATCAAGTGGAATCTTTCATAATTTTAATTTAATTTTAACAGTTGGTTTTAATCTTTTAATTTAAAATCAGGTCAAACAATCATTATTTAAAACATATAATCATGCAAAAACTAGTTCGCTTACTTGTAGTTTCAGTTTTAGCGATTGTATTTACAAATACAATTTTAAAAGCCGAAAACGATTCGAGGTTACTCCGATTTCCCGATATCAATAAAAATCTAATTGCATTTGTATATGCCGGCGATATCTGGACAGTGAGTTCAGATGGTGGTGATGCAAAAAGGCTAACTTCTCATCTAGGAATGGAGCTATTCCCCAAAATATCACCCGATGGCAACTGGATTGCTTTTTCGGCAGAATACTCAGGTAGCCGACAAGTTTATATCATTCCTTCAACAGGTGGAACACCGAAGCAACTTACATATTATAATGAAGTAGGTGTTATGCCTCCACGTGGCGGTTGGGATAATGTTGTTCTCGACTGGACATCAGACAGTAAAAACATTCTTATTCGGGCAAACAGAACTCCCTTTGGTGATCGTAACGGAAAGTATTTTTTAGTAAGTATCGACGGCGGACTTGAAAAACCTCTTCAAATAATTAATGGAGGTTTTGCTGCTTTATCACCCGATAACACAAAATTGTGTTTTACGCCTGTTGACAGAGAGTTTAGAACATGGAAGCGTTACAAAGGTGGACGTGCAAGTGATTTGTGGATTTACGATCTGGTTAATGATAAATCAGAACGCATAACAAATTTTGTGGGCACTGATCAAATTCCAACCTGGTACAACAACAAAATTTATTTTGCATCCGACAGAGATCTTACACTCAACATCTATAGTTATGATGTAACCACAAAAGAAACCACTCAGATTACAAAACATTCCGAGTTTGATGTTATGTGGCCTTCGGGCGAAAACGGAATGCTTGCTTATGAAAACGGCGGATATATTTACAAATTAAATTTAGAGACCGGAAATACAGAAAAAATATCGGTAAACATCAATTTTGATAATCCGAATATTCTCCCCTATTTTAAAAATGTTTCTGAGTTTATCGAGAGCTATTCAATTTCTCCTACCGGTAAAAGGGCCCTTTTTGATGCCCGTGGAGATATTTTCTCTGTTCCCGCAGAAAATGGGGTAACAGAAAACCTTACAAACACACAAGGCGTTCGCGAAATGTTCCCAAACTGGTCACCAGATGGTAAATTCATCTCGTATGTTTCGGATGCAACAGGTGAATACGAAATTTACCTGTTAGAAAATAAAAAAGGAGCACAACCAAAGCAGATAACATTTAATTCAGCATCATGGAAGTATGATCAGATTTGGTCGCCAAATAGCAAGTACTTGCTTTTCTCAGACAGAACGCTAAAACTGAGATTACTGAATACCGAAACTGGTGTAATAAAAGATATTGCACAGGCATATTCAGACGAAATACGCGATTATCAGTTTTCGCCTGATTCAAGATGGGTTACCTATTCGAATAATACAGAAAACGGAAATAGCTCCATTTATGTTTACAACGTAGAGAATGGACAAACGAATAAACTAACCGACGATACGTTTAGCGAAAACAACCCTGTATTTTCGAAATGTGGAAATTATATCTTTTTCATGTCGAACAGAGACTTTAATCTCGAGTTTTCGAGTTTTGAATTTACTTATTTGTATACCAATGCAACTCGAATTTATGCATTAGCACTTAGAAAAGATAGTCCTAAATTGTTTAAATACAAAAATGATATTGAACCTGTTAAAAAAGAAGAATCAATTGATCTAAAAGCGAAGGATTCAAAATCAAAAGATACTAAAGAACCTGCGAAAACAGAATTAACCATTAAAATTGATTTTGATGGAATAAATCAACGTGTGATGGATTTTCCGATACAATCTGGCAATTATCGTGGAATCGAAGCTGTTGATGGAGGTGTTCTGTACATGGCAAACGATGGATTACATAAATACGATATCGCTGAAGAAAAAGATCAGGTAATAATTAGCGGAATAAGGCAATTTACCGTTTCTGCAGATGGTAAAAAAATGATGTACAGCGCTGGAAATAATTATGGCATTGTTGATATTAAACCAGGCCAGAAATCAGGCGATGGCAAAGTAAGTATCGATAACCTGGTAATGAAAATCGATCCGAAAAAAGAATGGCAGCAAATTTATACTGATGGATGGCGCATTTTCAGAGATTATTTTTACGTTGAAAACATGCATAATATTGACTGGAAGGGATTAAAAGCTAAATACGAAAAACTATTACCATCTGTTAGTCATCGTGCTGATCTGGATTATATTTTCGGTGAAATAATTGCCGAAAGTAATACCGGACATGCGTACGACAACTGGGGTGATTTTGAACGTGTAAAACGTATTGATGGAGGTTTGTTAGGTGCTGATTTAAAAGCCGATCCTGCATCAAACAGATATAAAATTTCGAAAATATACAAAGGCGAAAACTGGAACGAAGCCCGACGTTCACCACTCACAGAGCAAGGTGTTGACATTAAAGAAGGCGATTACCTTATTAGCCTTAATGGGAACAATGTAACTTTAGCTGATAATCCATATAAGTTTTTAGAAAATACCATCGGCAAAGTAATTGAGATAACTGTTAACTCAACACCTTCGGCTGATGGATCAAAAACCTACGAGATTAAACCCATAAAGAGCGAACTGGAATTATTTTATATGGATTTAATTG
>JAVEZW010000332.1:0-3702 GCA_034002805.1 Bacteroidales bacterium
TTTCTATCAAATTAACTTTCTTGTACCCTGCAGGTATTTCAAAAACAGAAGGTTCAAGTTTTTGCTTATCGAGTTGAGTAACTTCGCTAATGGTTTCGTAACCACCATAATAATTTACTGATTTCAGCGGGAATCCAAGTCGTGAAAATTCCAAATATTTTTCATTTGTTTGGTAAAACTCTGTTGTTCCGGCTTGTGCAGTAAAATCTTTAAACAGGTTGTAAAATTTATTAATATCAAACTCATCATGTGCACGGCTTGATTCTGATAACCAGGCTTCTTCCTTTAATTCGCCATTAACCTTTATCTGATATTTTACAGCGCTATATCCTGCAATTCGGCCATTTTCTTTTGTTTTATTTATTTCAAGTGCATAATTCTTGGGTTTGTTTTCAGTAGATTTTGACGGATCGTCAATAGCAGCAATCATCCCCTCGAACATCTTTTTCATCATTTCGCGTTGCTCAGGAGCAACGTTTTTAAGCTGCTCGTCCATAACTTGCTTTATTCCGGCTTTCATTTCGCTTTTAAATCCTGCTACATTTCCGCTCCAATAAATTTTCTTTGCCGGACTAATTATTGAAACAAGTTCTTTATTAAGATCAAAAATCGTTATTACTTCATTACTAACAACTTTCATCACATTGTCTTCGAGATACACTTTTTCGATGGTTGCAGCGCCTGGTCCTTCGTCTGAGTCGTATGTACGTTGTGTAATAACCCAGCCGGCCTGAGCAGTATAACCAAAGGATAATATGATGATTAGGATTAGTAAGTGTTTATTAAATTTCATATTTTGGAATATTAATTTTATATCTATATTAATTTTCAGAGCGATTTGTTACAAAGTTCGTGCAAAACTAGAAATTGCTTTATTCGTCAAAAATAGAATTAAAATTAATAAAAAAATAATAGAACACTGATAACGCAGATTTTTATGATTTAGGCTGATAAAATTACGTTTACACTTGATTATTCATTATTGGATTTTCAAATTGTAAATAAAAAAGCTCTTTGCGCCGTAGCAACAAAGAGCTGAATATATGTAATGTTTATGAATGAACTACATCATTCCTGGCATTCCACCACCCATACCACCTGGCATTTGAGGAGTTTCTTGTTCTTCTTCAACTAACACACATTCGGTAGTTAAGAACATTCCTGCAATTGAAGCAGCATTTTCGAGTGCAATACGAGCTACTTTTGTAGGATCAATAACACCTGATTCGTACAAGTTTTCGTATTTGTTTGTGTGGGCATTGTAGCCAAAATCATCTTTGCCTTCTTTTACACGCTGAACAATAACTGAGCCCTCTAAACCAGCATTTTCAACAATCTGACGTAATGGTTCTTCGATTGCTCTTTTAACAATCTGAATACCTGTAGTTTCGTCTTCGTTATCGCCTTTTAGTTTTTCGAGATCTTTAATTGCACGGATATAACCAACACCACCACCAGGGATAATTCCTTCTTCAACAGCTGCGCGGGTTGCACTTAATGCGTCGTCAACGCGGTCTTTCTTTTCTTTTAACTCAACTTCGCTGGCTGCACCAACATAAATAACTGCAACACCACCAGCTAATTTAGCTAAACGCTCTTGTAGTTTTTCTTTATCGTAATCTGATGTAGAAATCTCGATTTGAGCTTTAATTTGTGCTACTCGTGAGTTGATGTTTTTCTTTTCTCCATCACCATTAACAATTGTTGTGTTGTCTTTATCGATGGTTATTTTTTCGCATGATCCTAACATTTCTAAGGTTGCGCCTTCTAATGTTAATCCTTTGTCTTCAGCAATAACAGTACCACCAGTAAGAACAGCGATATCTTCGAGCATTTCTTTACGACGATCACCAAATCCTGGAGCCTTAACTGCAGCAACTCTTAACGAACCTCTTATTTTATTAACAACCAAAGTTGCTAATGCTTCGCCTTCGATATCCTCACCAATAATCATTAATGGCTTACCTGTTTGAACGGTAGCTTCGAGAATTGGCATAAGATCTTTCATCGAAGAAATTTTCTTGTCGGTTAACAAAATGTACGGATGATCTAAAACAGCTTCCATTTTCTCGGTATTTGTAACAAAATAAGGAGAAATGTAACCACGATCAAACTGCATACCTTCAACAGTTTTTAGTTCATCATCGGTGCCTTTAGCTTCTTCAACAGTGATAACGCCTTCGCGACCAGCAGCATTCATTGCATTAGCAATAAGTTTACCAATAGCATGATCGTTATTTGCTGAAATAGTTGCAACCTGCTCAATTTTATCATTTGATTCGCCGATCTCGTGTGATTGTTTTTTAAGACTTTCAACAACTTTAAGAACAGCTTTATCAATACCACGTTTCAAATCCATTGGATTTGCACCAGCGGTTACGTTTTTAATACCTACATTAATTATTGATTCTGCTAATACCGTTGCAGTTGTTGTTCCATCACCAGCATCGTCGTTAGTTTTTGATGCAACTTCTTTAACCATTTGTGCACCAATGTTTTCGAATTTATCTTTTAATTCGATTTCTTTAGCAACGGTTACACCATCTTTGGTAACCTGAGGAGCACCAAATTTTTTCTCGATAACTACGTTACGACCTTTTGGGCCTAATGTTACTTTAACTGCGCTTGCCAGTTTGTTAATACCCTTTTTTAATTGATCGCGGGCATCAATATTAAATTTTAATTCTTTAGCTGCCATGTTTTATTATTTTTTAATGATTTATACAAAGTAAATTATTCAACAAGGAGAATATCATCTTCTTTCATAATGATATAATCCTTACCATCGATTTTTATTTCGGTACCAGAATATTTACCATACATTACTACGTCGCCTTTTTTTACCGACATTGGTTCATCTTTTTTACCGTTTCCGACAGCTATAACTGTTCCTTTTTGTGGTTTTTCCTGAGCTGAATCGGGAATAATAATTCCACTAGCGGTTTTTTCTTCAGCCTTATGAGGCTCAACCAAAACTCTGTCTTTTAATGGTCTGTATTTAAACTCTGCCATATTTGATAATATTTAATTGTTAAACTTTTTTTTAATTTCACGAAAAGCTATTATTCACAATTTGTGCCAAATGGGTTTTTTAATCAAAACCTGCCAATTTTTTCTGTTTCATATTTATATCAAACAAAAGAGCAAAAAAAATGTCAGTCTATATGACAGACTGACACTTTATATATTCTTTGTTTAAAACTTATTCACCTTCTTCAGTATTCTCCTGAGAACCTTGTTCAGCAGGAACAGATGTTGGGAACTGTGGCATCTGAGTTGGATCAACAGCATTATTAACCTGTTGTTCTATTTTTGATCTTTCTTCAACTTCGCCTCTTGGAATAGTCATACTTGCAACTAAGCTTAAAACCAATACGCTGGCAGCTAAAATCCATGTAGCTTTTTCAAGAAAATCGGCTGTTTTACGAACACCCATTACCTGGTTTGATGCTGAAAAATTAGAAGCTAAACCTCCTCCTTTTGAGTTTTGAACTAATACAATCAGAATTAGCAATATACTCGCAATCATTATTAACACTGAAACTAGTACGTACATACTTAATTATTTTTTTGTTTATTTATTAATTCTTTAATCATTTCGATTTGACCCGCAAAGTAAGTATTTTTTTCCGGATATTTCAAACATAATTTCTCATAAGATTTTAAAGCCTTATCAAAATATCCTTGTGCCATATAAACTTT
>JAVEZW010000333.1:0-3697 GCA_034002805.1 Bacteroidales bacterium
TCTTTTTGTTGTTGTGTATTGCCTTCATGTTTTTTAGTATTGCTACTGCAAATATGAAGGTTTTTTTTATTAACAACTGGTGATTCTTAGTTGCGAAAATTTGATGATGCAAAGTTACTGATTACAAGGGAATTTGAAAAGTTTATCAAATTATTTTTGATTTTGTCACTAATTGTCAAATTCAAGTTGTTTATTTGCATATCAACTTGTTTGACGCTTATGCTGAGATGATATTTTTCAAAGATTATAAATTGGGCTACATACCGAGAAGTGAAAACAAAGAGATCAGTAAACTATTAGAGATGGGGCACAACGATATTTTTGAAGTTAGGATCAACCAAATTGACCCCCATGCCGATCCGGAACATCAAATAGGAGTGATTGTAAAATTAGAAAAAAAGAGTAAGTTTTTTCTAATATGTGCCCCCCTTATTAAAGTTTTTCCAATTTTTGTTTTTCATAATTGGAGAAATAGATACTTAAAAAATATGATAGAACAAGCCAAAATTGACCGATTGTTACGTCTCATGAAGATGTTAACTGGAAACATTTTCAAATTAGATAAAGACTCTCCCCATTTTAAAGACATTAGTGATTTGCTCCATTTTACAGAAGAGGAATCCCATATTCTTCAAAAAGCGATCGATTCCATCGCAGAAACAAACATCTACAAACAAAATCTGAAAAAAAAATTGGGAACCCTTTACGATTATAAAATTTTAGCAGAAACTACCCATAAAGGGATTATTGCCGATAATATCAATATCCTAACTGAAGCCATTAACTCATCCAAACAAGTGATTTTGAAGCAATACCAATCTGCAAAATCAAAATGAGTATTCGGGCGGCTATGTTATTGATGGAAGAGTATCCTCTTGCTGAAAAGGAGATGATACAAATATCAGATAATGAATGGCTTTTAGAAACCAAAGTGTGCAGTTTTGAAGGGATTGGAAGGTTTGTAATCGGTTTATGTGATGAAATAAAAGTGCTCGAATCAGACCCATTTAAACGATTTTTATCCGAAAAAGTGGGGAAATTGATATTTGATTGATGGGTTATTGGTTGAGATATAAATCATATATCAACTCACCGGCATGTTTATTCAAAAATTTATTGATCGCTTTAATCTCTTGTTTCTCTAAAGAATTATAAAGTTCCTGGTTATTTTTTAGAAAATCCGTAATCACATCTTTATTAAAAAGGCCCAATACTTTACCTAAATCTTTTTTAGGGTCTATAAAACCAATCTTACTTACAACATTATTCAATCTATTGATAGTAATCAATTTATAGATCTCCTCACAGAGAAATAGTGCATCGTCACTTAAGTTTTTACCCTCTAATTTTAACAAACAATTCAGTAGTGATTTGTCAATATAATTATTGTTTTCAGCCCATTTTTCATTTTTATTTTTAACCATAACTCTTTCACCATTTTTGAGGAACAATGGTTTAATAGGTTTGATAACAACACCTTCACAAATGTTTCCTTCCAATTCCGGTAAATTAAATTCTTTTGGAATGGTAGTTTTAAACGCATTAGGATATGACATACATTCCGTTAAATTACCTTTGAATAATGTTTTGGCATAATGAAATTTGTGTTTTTCAAATAATTGATTCATTGACTCTGTTTCCAAATAGGATTCACCATTAATCAGAATATCAAATGCATAAAAATCATTATATGGACAGTAATAGATTCCTCGTTGAACCAGTTGAGCATTGGAATCAACAGGAACTTCATGGTGTGGATAACCTCCCCCAAAAATTTCACCAAAAATGGATATTTCTGTAGCAAGGTATTGTTCAGCAATATCATGAAACAATGCAATAATCTGATGTTTATATTGTTCTAAAACCAGAGGTGCATTGTAAAAATTTTCATTTTCTAAAATGAGTTCGTTTCTTCTAGCTGTAAGGATAGTCTGTCCATCTGTAATAAAGCAGAGATTGGCTCCATGTACTTTTTCCTGAACCACAAAATCAAGATTACCCAATCCCTGTGTCATAATGTCAGAGATAAACTCTTGCTGATAGGAATTTTCTATAGTATGATATTTCTTAAATTTCATAGATCCAATTTTTAAAATTATAATTTGAATATTACTCAAACAAGCAACAAAATAATCATTAAAAATTGACAATTACTGACAATTATTACTTAATCCTTTTTTGAATCCTTGATGATCCGGAAACTGTATGTAATCATCTTTAGTAATCAACACTTTGTCTAAATCAGAAATTGAATCCATTAAAACGTTGCTGTTTATTCTTAATAGTTCAAATTCCGCACCTTTATTCCAAGCATATTTTACAAAAAATCTGACATGATCAAGTTTATAATCTGACCGAAAGACAGCATCTTCATAGTCATACCACCAATACACGGGACCTCTTTTCCTGAAACTTTCTACAAAAATAGTATGTGTTTTTATTTGTAAGTCGTTCATTATGAATATTATTTATTTTGATAAAATTTTAAAAACAAAAATCGTAGATCAAAATGAAATTATTTACTATCCAAGGGACAATGAGTCCCCGGGAATGCATCTACAAACTGAATCGTAAAATCAGGGAAAGCGGTAACGTACTGAATGGTAAAGTCCGGAAAAGCATCCACAAACTGCCATTCCCCACAATGATCTGGGAAGCATGTTACTTTTTTGACTTTAATATCAGGAAAAGCCGTAACCGTTTGAACCTTAAAATCGGCAAAAGCCGTCACCACTTTCACTTTTCCATGCAAAGGAATACCTTTACATTTGCAATCAACAATGGGTTTATCGCAGGTGAAAGAGGTCAAAATGATTGCCATTATAACTATAAAAAAGTAGCTTTTCATGTTTATTTATTTGTATTTATTCGTTAAATATTGCATCATTTTCATCGTACTCAGCTTTAAATATCTTTTCAAGTTCTTTAACTAGCTCTAAATCGCCAATTTCGTGTGCAAATGTATGCATATCACAAGCAATGTGCATTTGAGACCATTCTCTTTTATATATATCTTTGTCTTTTAGCTTAATTTCATCATCACATAAAACTACTCTAATCACTGCTATATCATCCGTCAAATCGAAGATACAGGCATTTTTTAGGTCCATATTTTTCCAGTCGTAATTCATAGGGCAAAAGTTGTTTATTTTAACTATGATTCAACAAATAACTTAAATTAACCGTTCTGGTAATAATATCATGAGGCAAAATGATATATTTCCATTGTTTACCTTGGTTTGCAGTCGTGAATTCTGTAGCGTATTTACAAAAACGTTCTGCGGCATTTTTTTTGGCTAATACTGTTTCTTCTTCTAATTGGTCAGCACGTTTTACTTCTATCATATAAATGGTTTCATTCGTTTCTAAGATAAAATCGGGTTCATATAATTTGGTGTTGTTGTCCCAATAGATTCGAAATTGTCTTGGTGCTGGTCTTAACCATTTGATAACTTGTACGTCATTTTCTAAGATAAAAGAAAGATCCTGTTCCGCTTTACTATCAAATTTGTACTCAAAATGACATGCTTTTTCAAACCCAATAAATACATACTTTGGAATTAAACTTACTGGAGTGATCATATCTCTGTAATCTCGATATCCTGCATTTACCAAAGATGAAAAGTTCCACTTCTCAATTTGTGTAAAAGGTAAAACTTTAGGTGCTATATAATCTGCAGAATGTAAATGAAAATGT
>JAVEZW010000334.1:0-3692 GCA_034002805.1 Bacteroidales bacterium
TGAAATTTTCTTCTTACTCATTGTATTTTGATATTAATAATTCTTATCCTTAAAATTATGAATCGCAAATGTAATTCTTTTGGATAATTTTAAAAATATTTTGTTTATAAAAATTGATATTTATGTAAGGTATATTTTTTAATTCTGACGAATAAATCAAATCTTTGTAAAAAGTTTAAGCAATGTATCTCAACAGACTTTCGGTAATCAATTTTAAGAATTACAGCGAGGTTGAAATCAATTTTTCGGCTAAAATAAACTGTTTTATTGGTCGAAATGGAGTTGGTAAAACAAACCTGTTAGATGCAATTTATTATTTATCGATGTGCAAAAGTTATCTTAATTCTATAGATATACAGAATATTAAGTACGACGAGGATTTTTTTGTAATTCAGGGAGAGTACAAACGAAATGATAGCTTAGAAGATATTTACTGTGGATTAAAAAGAAACAAAAAGAAAGTATTTAAGCGAAATAAAAAGGAGTACGAAAAACTCTCCGATCATATCGGATTATTGCCCGTAGTTATGATTTCGCCTATGGATAATAGCCTTATTACCGAAGGCAGCGAAGAACGCCGTAAGTTTATGGATAGCGTTATTTCCCAATATGACAAAGAATATCTAGAACAATTAATTCGGTATAACAGAGCCATTGCTCAACGAAATAAATTACTTAAAGATTTTTATCAGACCCGATCGTTTGATCCCGAATCACTTGAGATATGGGATGATCAGCTGGTTTTATTAGGTGAAAAAATACATTCAACTCGTGTTAAGTTTGTCGAGAATCTTATTCCTATCTTTCAGCGATATTATAACCGGATTTCTGAAGAACGTGAAAAAGTTGATCTTGTTTACGATTCGCAATTATACGAAGGTGAGTTTGGCAGTTTACTAAAGAATACATTAGATCGCGACAGATCGTTTCAGTACACAACAGTTGGTATTCATAAAGACGATCTTTCTCTTTCGTTAAACGGATTTCCTATAAAGAAAGCCGGTTCGCAAGGTCAGCAAAAAACCTTTTTAGTTGCGCTAAAACTGGCTCAATTTGATTTTATAAAGCAACTAAGTGGATTAAATCCTGTACTTTTATTGGATGATATTTTTGATAAGTTTGATAAACAGCGTGTAAGACAAATTATTGAATTGGTGGCCGAAAATCATTTTGGACAAATATTTATTACCGACACCAACCAGGATCGGCTTGAACCGATTTTACGCGAAATAGATATTGATCATTCATTATTTATTATCGAATCGAACGGAATAACAGCCATAAATAAAATTGAATAAGTTTAAGATACCATGCGAAAAAACAATACACAAAAAATAGAAGATGTTGTAAATGAATATCTTAAAGCATTAAACATCGATGGTAAGCTTAAAGAAGTTCGATTAATTCGTTCTTGGGATGAGGTAGTTGGAAAGACGATTGCCCGATCGACACATGAAATATATATAAAAGACCGCAAATTGTTTGTTAAATTAAATTCATCGGTAATTCGTAATGAGTTATTTATGCTGCGCGATGGACTAAAAAAAGCCCTGAACGACAGGGCTGGAGAAATTATTATTGATGAAATTATTTTAAAATAGATTTCAAACTTCAAACATTTTTCTTAATATCTTTCTCGTTGGTTAAAAAAGAAATCTGCTTCGCGTGCTGCATTTTCGACCGAATCAGAACCATGAATAGCATTACGTTGAACTGATTCAGCAAACATCTTCCGGATTGTTCCTTCTTCGGCTTTTGCAGGATCAGTATTACCAATTAATTTTCGAAAATCTTCGATTGCATTTTCTTTTTCGAGTAACAACGCAACGATTGGTCCAGAGCTCATAAAATCGATTAGACCCTCGTAGAATGGTTTTCCACGGTGCACCTCATAAAATTTTTCCGCTTCGTCGTGTGTTAGTTTGGTTGATCGGATGGCAGAAATTCTAAATCCTGCCTGATTTATAATGGCCAAGATTGGTCCAACATGATTTCTCCTGCAAGCCTGAGGCTTTATCATTGCAAAGGTATATCCTAGTGGCATAGCTGTATTTTTTTAGTTATATAGTCGAAGATATAAAATTTTTGTTATTAACTTAAATTCTGCACATATTATTTTATCTTTGATACTTATGAATTTAATTAAACTTTCTGTAAGTGAAGGCTATAGATAAAAAAAAGATTTCGGAGCTAAAGCAGTTAATTGATCAATCGGCAAATCCATTAATTATAACTCACTATAACCCTGATGGGGATGCAATAGGATCGATGCTTGCCATGTATCATTACCTTGTAAAAAAAGGAAAAAGCCCTGTTATGGTTTCTCCAAACGATTACCCTGAGTTTTTACATTGGATGACTGGTAACGACAAAGTTACTGTTTATAAACGCAATACAGGCACCGTTATAAATGCACTTAACAAAGCTGATTTAATTATTGCTGTTGATTTTAATGATCCTGAAAGAACCGAAGGACTGGAAAAATATATTAACGAAGCCACCGGTAAAAAAGTAATGATCGATCATCACCCTAATCCAAAGGACTTTGCTGATATGGTTATTTCAGATACTGATTATAGCTCTACCGCAGAAATGGTTTATCATGTAATCGAAAGTATGGGTGATGAAGCATTAATTGATAAAGATTGTGCAGAATGTATTTATTGCGGCATAATGACCGATACAGGCTCATTTAATTTTAACTCATCAAAACCATACACTTATCATGTTGTATCAAAATTATTGATGCTTGGAATAAACAAAGATCGCATTTACTGGAATGTTTACGATAACTTTTCGATTGACAGGATGCGACTGCTGGGATACTGTCTGTATAATAAAATGGTAGTTTTACCCGAATACCGAACTGCATTTATTAGTTTAACTAAAAAAGATATTAAGGAATTTAAATTTTCGCCAGGTGATACAGAAGGGTTTGTAAATTATCCGTTATCGATAAAAGGAATAAGGTTTACAGCTATTTTTATTGAACACGATAAATTTGTTAAAATATCATTCCGTTCAAAAGGGAATTTTGGAGCGAATAAATTTGCCGAAGAGAATTTTAATGGAGGCGGACATTTGAATGCTTCTGGTGGAAATTCTTATTTGTCGTTAGAAGAAACAGTGAAAAAGTTTCAGGATTTGTTACCACATTATAAAACAGAGTTAAATGATTTCTAAAACGAAAATCATACTTGCAGGTTTTGTTATTATTCAGATTTTGCATGTATCCTGTCAAAAAAAGCAAGATGATAAAAACTCTGTTCCCCTAGATTATAAGCAAAAATTAGAAGAAATAAATAAGGTATTACTCAGTAAAGATACTGAGAACATTCAGCAATTTATTACGCGACGAGGATGGCAGATGCAAACCACGCAAAGTGGGTTGTGGTTCATGATTTACGAAGCTGGTAATGGCGAAGAAGTCGGTAAAAATGACCAGATTGAGCTAAAATATAAATTATGGTTGATCGACGGTTCGCTAATAAGTAGCTCCGACAGTGCTGGATTGAAAGCTTTTCGTGTAGGTCAGGGAGGCGTTGAGCCAGGTTTGGAAGAAGGTGTACTTTTGCTAAAAGAAAGGAGCAAAGCGAGATTTATTCTACCTCCGCATTTAGCACATGGGGTTGTTGGTGATGGAGATAAAATTCCTGGTCGGGCGATACTTGTTTATGATGTGGAAGTGATCA
>JAVEZW010000335.1:0-3679 GCA_034002805.1 Bacteroidales bacterium
GATTTACTCGAAAAAAAATCGTTTATTGAACATTGCGAAGAAGCTGTTGAAGACATTGTTGCAAACACCAAGAATATAGCTGTAATTATCGGATCACCAACCATAAATTATCACCCCAAAGGCAAAAAATTATATAATTCGGCATTATTTATAGCTGAAGGGGAAATAAAATACATGCAGCATAAAACCTTGTTGCCCACCTACGATATTTTTGATGAGTACAGATATTTTGAGCCTAACGATAAGTTTAATGTAGTTGAATATAAAGGCAAAAAAATTGCCATCACCATTTGTGAGGATTTATGGGACGAGCAGCCTGTTTCCAATCAATTTGCAAAAAATCAGCTGTACAATGTTACTCCAATGGAAAAACTTATTGAGTATAAGCCTGATTTTATAGTTAATATTGCTGCCTCACCTTTTTCGTACAGCAAAATTTGGGGTAAGAAAAATATTTTTATCCGTAATGCAAAAAAATACAAGCTACCCATTTTTAATGCAAATCAGGTAGGTGCACAAACCGAACTCATTTTCGATGGTGGCTCATTGCTTGTTAATCCTGATGGAACAATTGCTGACGAACTGAATTTCTTTGCCGAAGATTACAGGATTTATCAGTTAGAAGATCTCAAGAAAGGGCGGTTAAAGAAACACATAAACGATGACCCCAATGTAGTTGAAAAAATACATGATGCGTTGGTGCTTGGTGTTCGCGATTATTTTAAAAAGATGAATCTTACCAAAGCTACACTTGGTCTTTCGGGCGGAATAGATTCGGCTGTGGCACTGGTGTTAGCCTCAAGAGCACTTGGCCCTGAAAATATGCGAGTATTACTATTACCCTCAAAATATTCATCAGACCACTCTCTGGCTGATGCAACAAAACTTGCCGAAAATCTGGGAATTCGTTACGACATTATTAACATTCAACCTGTTGTTGAAAGTTTTGAATTATCATTAAAATCTATCTTTAAAGGGTTACAGGCTGATATAACAGAAGAAAACCTGCAAGCCCGGGCACGTGGAACTATTTTAATGGCCCTTTCTAATAAATTTGGTCATATCTTAATTAACACTTCAAACAAAAGCGAGTCGGCTGTTGGTTACAGCACTTTATATGGCGATATGGCCGGTGGAATATCAATTCTGGGTGATGTTTACAAATCAGATGTTTACAAATTAGCCCATTATATTAATCGCGAAAAAGAAATAATACCCAACAACTCAATAATAAAACCTCCATCAGCTGAGCTCCGACCAGATCAAAAGGACTCCGACTCACTGCCTGAGTATGAAATTCTCGATAAGGTTTTATTCGAATATATTGAGTTACAAAAAACATTCGATGAAATAGTGGCCGATGGAAGGGAAAAAAGTTTGGTCGAAAGAATTATTAAGTTGGTTGATAGCAACGAATATAAACGATATCAGGCACCACCAATATTAAGAATTTCGTCGAAAGCATTTGGTGCAGGTCGTAGAATGCCACTGGTTGCTAAATATAGCTAAGCTCTTTATTAATACATTGGGCTGAAATCAATAAAAATCAATTTTTCCGATTTTAAGTAAAATATTTTATTGTTTTGTTTGAAATAATTACATTTGTATGTTTTCCAACATATTTTTACAAAAATTTTAGGTCATGATCTCTGAAAGTCAAAATATTATTGATAACCAAATGTCAGTTTTTAGTGTACTAAATGTTGAGGAAAAAGATTTGCTCAAACGAAATAGTACATGTACACAATTTAAAAAAGGCGATATTATTTATAAAGAAGGAGATAAACCAGCTGGTTTAATTTGTCTTTCGAAGGGGAAAGTTAAAATTTTTAAAGAAGGTGTTGGTGGGCGCGAACAAATCGTTCGTATGGCTAAACCCGTTGGATTTATTGGATACAGAGCCCTTTTTGCCGAACAGCACTATATCGCTTCTGCCGAAGCCATTGAAGATAGTGTAATATGGACTATTGAAAAAGACTCTCTTTATAAAGTACTTAAAAGTAACTCAGAGTTTTCTTTAAACATAATTCATTCACTGGCTTCTGAGTTAGGATTTTCAAATAACAGAACGGTAACACTAACCCAGAAACATATCAGGGGCCGATTAGCCGAATCACTTATTTTCCTTAAAGATACCTATGGTCTTGAAGAAGACAACTCAACCATAAAAGTTTATCTATCGCGCGAAGATATCGCCAACCTTTCGAACATGACCACTTCAAATGCTATTCGTACTCTTTCGACTTTTGCAACCGAGAAAATTATAACTCTTGATGGCCGAAAAATCCGGATTCTTGATATCAAAGGACTGGAACGAATTAGCGATCTAGGATAACAAAAAAAATATTCCTGTTTTGTTTTGTGAAAATATTCTGAAAGCAGGCCTTTATTTAGCTAGTGTAAGTGATTTAAAAAAATAGGTTTCATCCAAATAATTGGTATCAAGAGCCCCTTGAGCATACATCGTTTTAAACAATTCTACTTTATCTGCTAGTTCATTGTTTTTGTGCAACTTAAGAACTGCAGAAACTTTATTCAGTTTTATTGTGTCGAGCTCAGAGTTGCCTGTATGCTTAAAATCGAAGTACTTATTTATACCATTTTCAAGCCCCGAATCGATTATGGTTGTTACAACATCCTGAGTATGATCAACAGATGTAGAATCATATAATACCTTTTCAACATTTTTTAGAATGGTGCTATTTAACGAGGTTGAAGTATGATTTAGAACAATTACGGTATTGCTATCTTCAACAAATCGGTATATACTGGTTCTAAAGCCATTCCAACGGCCATGGTGATAAACAAGTTTTTTATCGTTTCGCTTGGTTACTCTAAACCCAAATCCATATGGAATATCGTATTTGTTGCGTAATTTAAACCCTGACAGAGCTTCTTCCATAGTCTGTGGCGTAACAAGCACGTTTTCGTACAAGGCCTGATCCCATTTAAATAAATCATCTAATGTAGAATAAATACCTTTGTCGCCAACAGTTCCATCATTTATTGTCTCTTCAATTAGCCTGTATCTCTTACTTCGGTAGCCGAAACCATTAAGCTTTTCATTTCTGTTTTTGAACGAACTGCTGTAAACGAATGTATTTTCCATCCCAATAGGCACAAATATCTCCTCGTTCATAAAAACAGAAAACCGCTTTTTCGAAACACGTTCAACAATTGAAGCCAGAATAACATATCCCGTATTTGAATAATCAAATTTGCGACCTGATGTAAAATATAAAGGAGTTTTTAACTCGGCAAGCATCTTAATAATATCTTCGTTATAAGGCGCTTGTTTTTCTTTCCAATAATTTTCGGTAAGCCACAAATAATTCGGTAATCCAGATGTGTGATTCAACAACATTCGTATGGTAATTCCCTTATATGGTAGTTCGGGAATATATTTCGTAACACTATCGTCGTAATTTAGCTTACCCTGTTCTTTCAAAATCATTATTGCCATAGCCGTAAACTGTTTGCTAATGGAAGCTAGTTGAAAAACAGATTCGGTGGTAAGCTTTTCTTTTTTATTTAAATCGGCATACCCGTATGATTCTTTAAGAATTATATTTCCTTTGTAAGCGATAAGTATGTTTCCGTTAAAATGACTCGTTGTAGTTATTGATTTTACAATAGAATCAACTTTTGCTGCCTTTTCCTCATAAAAAATCTTATTTAA
>JAVEZW010000336.1:0-3620 GCA_034002805.1 Bacteroidales bacterium
GAAAATTGTAACCTCCGAATTATCATCACATTCGTTTAACAAGGTCTTTATCGATTTACCAAAAACAGGATGATTAAGTTTTGGATCTATCTCGTTTAAAGGAACTAGCGTAAATTTTCGTTTATGTAATTGTGGATGAGGAATTTCTAAATCGGATTTTAAAATAATCTCATCATTATAAAAAAGAATATCAATATCAATAGTTCTTGATGCGTATTCTTTAGAAAGTCTTACTCTGCCAAGTTCTTTTTCAATTATCTTTATTTTTTCGAGGATCTCATGCGGTTTTAAATATGTTTTAATCATTATTACCTGATTTAAGAAAGCATTTTCAGATACAAAACCCCAAGGAGCACTCTCATATACATACGATTGCTTTTTTATTTTACCTATTCTTTCTTCAATAAATTTACAGGCATTTAAAAGCAATAATGCTCTATCAGATAAATTACTTCCTAAAAGCAAATAAACTTTATTCATAACAACACAGTCTAAAATCAAAAATTAAATCGAAAACAGGCATCCAAATTAGACAATATTTAATAAATTAGCCATCTGTCTTTAAAATTAATGTTTAATTAAAATACAAAATAATATGAAAGGTTTTTTTAAGTACTTACTAGCCTCTATTTTAGGCGTAATCATTGCAATATTCCTTTTTTTCTTTATCATGATGGGGATCATTGGAGCTGCAATTTCGAAACAGGATCAGGTAGTTAAAATTGAAAAAAATACAATTTTACATGTTACTCTGGATCAAACTATCACTGACCGTAGTAATAAAAACCCTATGGAAAGTTTCGATTTCTCAACATTTAAACCTGTTGCACAACTTGGTTTAAACGATATTCTTGAAAATATCAAAAAGGCTAAAACAGACGAAAACATAGCCGGTATTTACCTCGATTTAGATATTATTCCAGCAGGAATAGCAACCATAGAAGAAATCAGAAATGCATTACTTGATTTTAAAGCATCAGGAAAATTCATTATAAGCTATGCCGATTCATATACTCAGCCAAGCTATTACATAGCAAGTGTATCGGATAAAGTATATTTAAATCCAGAAGGAATGATGATGTTCGTAGGATTAAGAGCCGAACTGATGTTTTTTAAAGAAGCTTTAGAGAAACTAGGTGTTGAAATGCAGATCATCCGCCATGGGAAATTTAAAAGTGCTGTTGAGCCATTTATGTACACTAAAATGAGCGACGAAAACCGCGAGCAAACCATGACTTATATTGGTGCAATATGGAATAAAATGCTCACCGGAATCTCAGAATCAAGAAACATTTCAGTTGACGATTTAAACAAGATCGCTAACAATCTTTTACTTAAAAACGCCGAATCAGCTGTAGAACTAAAATTTGTTGATGGCTTAAAATATAAAGATGAAATTTTGGATGAGTTAATGACTTTAACCGAGAAGAAAGACATTGATAAAATAACAACTATCGATCTGGCTAAATACACCAAGGTTCCACGAAAAGACAGAAAAGCACTTGAAAAAGACAAAATTGCTGTTGTTTATGCCAGTGGTACAGTAATGATGGGTGAAGGAGCTGAAGGAACAATCGGTTCGGATCGAATATCTCAGGCTATTAGAGAAGCACGAAGAGATTCATCAGTAAAAGCGATCGTGTTTAGAGTAAACTCAGGTGGAGGAAGTGCTTTAGCTTCAGAAGTAATTTGGAGAGAGGTAAAACTTGCTCAACAGGTTAAACCCGTTATTGCTTCATTAGGTGATGTTGCTGCTTCTGGAGGATATTATATTGTTTGTCCTGCACAAACCATTGTTGCAAGCCCAAATACAATAACCGGATCAATAGGTGTATTTGGTACACTTCCTAATGGTAAAGAGCTAATGAATAAGAAATTAGGTGTTCATATCGATGTTGCAAAAACAAATGAATATGCTGATATGGGTTCGTTTTTCCGTCCTTTAACTGCACAGGAAAAAGATATGATTCAGTTTGAGATAGAAGAAATCTACCAGACATTTATCACTCATGTTGCCGAAGGCCGAAATATGACCAAAGAAAAAGTAGATGAAATAGGTCAGGGAAGAGTATGGAGCGGTGCTAATGCAATGGAAATTGGACTTATTGATGAGTTTGGCGGATTAGATAAAGCAATCGAAATTGCTGCCAAAGCTGCAAACCTCGAAAAATACAGAGTAGTTGATTTACCTAAGTTAAAGGATCCATTTCAGCAACTTATGGAAGATTTCTCTGGAAATGTGAGAACATCTATACTTAAAAATGAACTTGGAAACGAATACGTTTATTATGAAACACTTCAGGATATTAGATCGATGAAAGGTATTCAGGCTCGTATTCCGTTTGAAGTAGAAATTTATTAATTCTTTTATAACTCTTATAGCGGCCACAATAATGTGTGGCCGCTTTTATTTTAACTTTTAATTCGTACAAAAAATCAGTATTTTTAATATTCATTATTTCAGAAATCAACCCATTTAATGAACACCGCCAGAAAAATACTCGCCCCGCTGCTTTTCCCTGTAAGTCTGATTTATGGGTTTATTATTATTATCAGAAACAAACTTTATGATAACCAATTTATTTTAAAATCAGCCGAATTTAAAATTCCGATTATTTGCATTGGAAATATTACGGTTGGAGGAACTGGCAAAACACCACATACAGAATATTTAATCAATCTGTTAAAAAATGATTTTAAAGTTGCTACGCTGAGTCGTGGTTATAAAAGAAAGAGCAAAGGCTTTTTACTGGCAACCAATAACTCAACCTCTGCAGAGATTGGCGATGAGCCAATGCAGATAAAACAAAAATTCCACGAAACAATTGTAGCTGTTGATAGTAATAGAAAAAATGGCATTAATGAATTATTAAAAAAATTTCCGGACATTGATGTTATCCTGCTCGATGATGCATATCAGCACCGACAGGTTAAAGCAAGTATGTCTGTTCTACTGATTGATTATTCAAAACCTCTTAACCACGATTTTATTTTGCCTTTTGGTAATCTGCGCGAACAATCATCAGAAATGAGAAGAGCAAACATCATTATAATTACAAAAACTCCGGCATTAATTAAACCTATTGATCGAAGAATTATAACAACTGATTTAAAAGCCTATCCATACCAAGATGTATATTTTAGCACCTTCGATTATGGCAAGCCAATTTCAGTTTTTAGTAATCTACCTATAGAAAATATTCCTGAGAACTTAGCTGGATATAAAGTATTGCTTGTTACCGGAATAGCTAACCCAAAACCATTGGTTGATTATATTGAAAATCAAAAGGTGGCTGAAATAGTTTTGTTTGATTTCCCTGATCACCATAATTTTTCAAAAAAAGATATAGAATTAATCGAAACCCGGTTTAATGAAATTAATACGACGAAAAAGATAATAATTACCACTGAAAAAGATGCCATGCGTTTGCAAATTTTTAGTAATATTGCCGATAATCTGAAAAAAAACTGGTTTTATCTGCCAATCAGAGTAGTATTTCAGAACAATCAGAATGAGACTTTTAACAAACAAATAATTGATTATGTTAGAAAAAATAAAACACACAGTTTCCTTTATCCAAGGTAAAGTAAACTATACGCCAGAAGTAGGTATAATTTTA
>JAVEZW010000337.1:0-3614 GCA_034002805.1 Bacteroidales bacterium
ACACGACGAGCTATTAACTGTGTATATTGCGAACCAAAATCAAGAATAATGATCTTTTCGTGCATTTTAATAATTTTTGGCAGATTATAATTAATGCAAAGATACTATTCTGTGATGAGAAGTTAAAGGAAAAGTTTTTAGCTGTTGTTAATAACTATCGGGATAGTGGAATATCATATTTTTCGCCATCTTCGGCTACGATTGTGTTTTCGAAGACTGCTTTGGCTTCGGTAATTAAATTTGTTAAATCCTTATAACGTGCCGAAAAGTGTCCTATTAAAAGCTTGCCTGCATTTGCTTTTTTTGCAATGGTTGCAGCTTGCTCAGCGGTTGAGTGAAATGTTTCTTTTGCCTGTTTTTTTAAATTGTTAGCATAGGTTGCTTCATGGAAAAGTAGGTCAACATTGGTAATTATGGGTATTATTTTTTCAGAGTAAGCGGTATCGGTACAATAGGCGTATGATCGTTGCTTAAATGCTGGTATAGTCATCTCAATATTTGAGATTATTTCACCCGAATCCATTACAAAATCACTTCCTTCTTTTATTTTCTGAATCTGTGATATTGGTACCTGAAATTCCTCCAAAAAGTCTTTTTTAATGTTTTTTAAATGAGGTTTTTCTTTGAATAAAAATCCACAGCATGGCACTCTGTGCTTTAGCGGTATTGTTTCAATAGTAAGTTTGTTATCCTCAAAAATTATCTCATTTTCCTTTGGATTTAAATGATGATAGATGATTTTAAACGATAAGTTTCGCTCAAAATATTCGATATGTCTGGTAAGAATGTTTTCCAGTTCTGGGTGTGCATAAATATTGAGATCTTTATCCCGTTTAAGCAAGTTAAATGTCGAAATAAGTCCAAATAATCCAAAAATATGATCTCCGTGTAAATGGCTTATAAAAATATGGTCAATTTTACCAAATCGAATTTTATTTCGGCGGAGTTGAATTTGCGTGCCTTCGCCACAATCGATTAAAAAAAACCGCTCATGAACGTTAAGTACATGAGCGGTAAGGTTTCTTTTCGAAGTTGGTACAGCAGAGCTGCTTCCTAATATTGTTAATTCGAAGGTCAAACTATAAAATGCTAAGCATTATTTTTTTTGTTTTCGCTTTCCATAATAATATCAACTGCTTCTTCCGAAGAGTAAGCAATGTTAAGAACTGTATCCAACTGAGATATGGTAATTAATCTGTCAACAGCTTCGTTTAAACCTGTTAGAACAAATGTACCATTAGCATTTTTACACAATCGATTAGCTACAAGAATTGCACTCAAACCGGATGAGTCGCAATAGCGGCAGCTACTTAGATCAAGTATAATGTTTTTCTCTCCTTTACCAGAAATCAAAACCAATTCGGATTTCAAACTTGGAGCAACATTGGTGTCCAGTTTTTCTTCCATTACTTGAATTAAAGTATACTTGTCCAGTTTTTCAATTTTAAATTCCATTGTAACTAGTTTTTAAATTAATCGAGAACTATTCTTCGGTTGTGTTTTCTTCTTTTTTACTTTCTTTTTTCTTAGTAGCTTTAGCTTTCTTCTCTTCTTTAGCGTCCATCTCAGCTTTTTTCTCTGCTACTTCTTTTTTATGAGATTCTTCCATCTCTGTTTTAAGATTTGCTAATTCTGAAATATCACCCAAAGTTGTTTTTTCAAGGTTTGATTTAACCTTTTTAACTGCTTTCTTGGTTGTTTCAGTTTTAACTTTCTTTTCAGTTTCCTCAACCTCTTTTTTCTCGTCTTCGAAAATTCTACTGTGAGACAAGATAATCTTTTTTGCTGACTTTGAAAACTCAATTACCTTAAATTCTAATTTTTCGTCAACTTTTCCAGGTTTACCGTCTTCTTTAACAAGATGTTTTGGTGTAACAAAACCTTCAACACCATAAGGAAGAGCAACTACAGCACCTTTGTCGAATACTTCAACGATAGTACCTTCGTGAACTGATCCTACTATAAATACAGTTTCGAATACATCCCATGGATTTTCTTCAAGTTGTTTATGACCTAAGCTTAATCTACGGTTTTCTTTATCGATTTCTAACACAACTACATCGATGGTTTCGCCAATTGATGTGAATTCTGCAGGATGTTTAATTTTCTTAGTCCATGAAAGGTCAGAAATATGGATTAAACCATCAACTCCTTCTTCGATTTCAACGAAAACACCAAAGTTAGTAAAGTTACGAACGGTAGCAGTATGACGGCTTCCCATTGCATATTTTTCGTCGATATTGCTCCAAGGATCAGATTTAAGTTGTTTAATACCTAACGACATTTTTCTTTCGTCGCGGTCTAATGTTAAAATCTGAGCTTCAATTTCATCACCCACTTTTAAGAATTCCTGAGCACTTCGTAAATGTTGTGACCAAGACATTTCTGATACGTGGATTAAACCTTCAACTCCTGTAGCTATTTCAACAAATGCACCATAATCGGCCATAACAACAACTTTACCTTTTACAGTATCACCAACTTTAAGGTCTTTACTCAAAGCATCCCATGGATGTGGAGTTAATTGTTTTAAACCTAATGCAATACGTTTTTTGTCATCATCAAAATCAAGAATAACAACATTTAATTTCTGATCTAATGTAACAATCTCTTCAGGATGATTTACGCGACCCCATGATAAGTCGGTAATGTGAATTAATCCGTCAACACCACCAAGGTCGATAAATACTCCGTATGAGGTAATATTTTTAACAGTTCCTTCAAGAACCTGTCCTTTTTCAAGTTTAGCAATAATCTCTTTCTTTTGTTGTTCAAGTTCAGCTTCGATAAGAGCTTTGTGAGAAACAACAACGTTTTTAAATTCATGATTGATTTTAACCACTTTAAATTCCATGGTTTTATCAACATAAATATCGTAATCGCGGATTGGTTTCACATCGATTTGTGAACCTGGTAAGAAAGCTTCAATTCCAAATACATCAACGATCATACCACCTTTAGTACGGCATTTGATGTATCCCTGGATAATTTCGTCTTTTTCTAACGCTTCGTTAACACGATCCCATGAGCGAAGAGCTCTGGCTTTTTTGTGAGATAGAATAAGTTGGCCATCTTTATCTTCTTGAGTTTCAACATAAACCTCAACTTTGTCGCCAACTTTTAATTTTGGATTGTAACGGAATTCGTTTAAACTAACCACGCCTTCTGATTTGTAACCAATATTGATTACAACTTCGCGTTTGTTTAACGAAACTACAGTACCGTCGATAACTTCATTTTCGGCAATTGTAGATAGAGTTTGATCGTATTGTTTTTCATACTCTACATATTTTGATTGTGGATAAAAACCACCATCATTACGAGTATTTTCCCAATCGAAATCTGCACTTGGGGTGGCATACTCAACCATAGTTTTTACTTCTTTAGTTTTGCTTTTTGCTTTTGAGGCTCCTTTTTTTGCAACCTTTTCCTGCTGCCCAACACTCTCATTTTGTTCTACAGCTTTGTTCTCTTGTTCAGTCATTTAATTTAAATTAATTACTTTTAATAAGTTAGACATTATTTTGTTTAAAACAGACTGCAAAAATATAATTTTTATTTAATTATTTAGAAATAAAGGTACTAAAAAATGCAGATTCATTGCAAATCAAAAT
>JAVEZW010000338.1:0-3612 GCA_034002805.1 Bacteroidales bacterium
TTATATTAGATTTGATTGTTTTGGAGATCCTTGTACTTATTTGGAATTATTCATCCCGGATGTTAAAAAATATTATAAAATTGGAAAGCAACTCATTAAAATTAAATAATTTACAGATGTGGCTCTCAGTTGACCCGATGAGTGAAAAATTTCCCAGCATGTCGCCGTATAACTATTGTGCTAATAATCCCGTCATTTTGGTGGATCCGGATGGGAGGGAGTTTGTTAATAATGATGATAAAACACTCGTTGCTCAAATGTATCAAGAATATGATGAAAGAATTGCAAAATATAATTATGAACTGTCTTCTACAACTGATGAATCAAGAAAAACAGAATTAAATACCTATATTCAGGAAATGAAAAATGCAAAAACTGAATTAGGAGAAATGGAATTTTCAAAACAAAAATACACTTTCAATTTCACAAATGATAATGATGGAAATGGCAAAACCACTTATGATAAAACTAGTAATACGGTAGTTATGACAGTTGATAATGTTTTGTCTTATGACCTTGTTGCGCATGAGTTAAAACATGGTTCACAGTTTGAAAGGAATGAACTTTCTTTTAAATCGAATGGAAAAGAAGGTGGACATTTATATGATTTAACGGATGAATATGCAGCTTATGACAGACATGCAGCTTTTCTTGGCGGTACTTTCAGTAAAGAAGATGTGAACAGACAATATACATATCTAACAAATAATAAAACAATGGAGTTATCAATTACCCCAAATAATAAAGATTCAATGATTAGATATTTGAATTCACAAGGCGATATTTATAATAAAAGATGATAAATTGTAATGTTATGAACTATAAAAACACATATTTTTTAATGTTTGTATTATTTTCAATATTAACCCCAGTTTTTTCTCAATCTACTAAAACTTATGAATTTTTTTTATATGAAATACCAAAAATTTTAACTGAAAAGGCAGTGATTGATACTATCATTTTATATAAAGATTCAACCTTTAAATATTCAGGACATTATTTCAATTTAGGAAAACATTCTGAATTTTCCGAAGGTACTTATTCAATAACCGATACTTGTATCCTATTAAATTCATTTCAAAAATATAATAGAGATTTTAATGTGATTGAAAGGAGGAAATTAAGAAAAGGTACAAAATACAAACAAAAAAGAGGCAATTATGCCAATTATCACTATCCTGAAATATATGAATTTAGTGATTTAACTCAAAAAATTGGAGATACTTTGTTATTTCCAATATATAAATTTGAAGTAGATTCATATAATAATGCTATTGGATTTATTTTGTATGACCGAGATGAATATGTTGGAGAATATCAATTTAAGTTCAATAATAACAGAAAGATAATTCTTGAAATAGGACCAAAAAATTACAATTATCGGTATTTTAAGGATGAAAAGTTTATAATAAAAGAGAATACAATTGTTAGAGAAAAATATGGTCATGTTTACAGAAAACAATAATATGATGGTTTCCATTTTAGGACAATAAAAAAATTACGTATATAAATCCCACTATGCCCCCATTCCTCACATTTTACTATCTTTGCCACATCAATCCAGAAAAGATCATGGAATTGTTGAGATATTTCTACCACCCCGACCACCTAGGCAGTAGCAGTTGGATCACCGACAACACCGGCCGGCCAATTCAACATCTCCATTATCTCCCCTTTGGTGAGGACTGGGTTGACCAACGTACTACCTCCTGGAACACCCCCTACACCTTCTCCGGCAAAGAGAAAGACGTGGAAACAGGTTATGGCTACTTTGGAGCTCGCTACTACGACAGCGGGTTGAGCATTTGGCTCTCTGTTGACCCGATGAGTGATAAGTATCCCAGCATGTCTCCATATAACTATTGTGCGAATAATCCGGTCATTTTGGTGGATCCGGATGGGAGGGATATATATACATTTGATGAACAAGGTTATCTTCTCGATGTAGAGGAGAATAAAGACGTTGATCGTTTTGTTATTAAGGATAAAAACAATGAGACAATTGCTGAAAGTAAGGATTTTGCAAAGGGAACAGTCAAAGGAAATGTTGCTAATTTTAAATCAGGGTCAGAACTTCCTGATGCGACTATGTTAGCAACTGATAATACAAAAGCGGCTGATGAAATTTTTCAATTTATGGCTGACAATACTAATGTTGAATGGGGTTTAGTAAATACAGAATCTGATAATTGTACAAGTTTTCTGGGAACTAATCACGTGAAAAGTTCAAATAATATTCTGAATATTTGTATTGGAATGGGAGACATTGTTGAGAGATCTGTTCATAATCATCCAAGTGGCAGTAGTTCTGTATCAGAGGGGGATCATTATAATGCAATTGAGGTAGAACGAAGAAACCCAAATATTCAACTTTATAATTATACAAGCGGAAATGGATATACTCGATACAATTCAAAATCAGATTTTATTTACAAATATCAAGTTATATTAGAAGGGGTTGAAGTTAAACCTTAATTTATAAAATAAATTAAGTATGAAAAAATTCTTATTGACTGTAATTATTTTATTAAATATTCATTTGATATTTGCTCAAATTGTAGTTGAAAATAATGATAGTTTGAGTTTTGTAATTTATGATTTTCCCGAAGTTAATTCAAAAGGAATTAGAACTATAGATTCAGTTTCTACAATTGATTCGAAGATAACAAGGATGTTAGATGATATTTTAAAAAAAGAGAAAATGTGTACTTATTTTTCAAATACATTATGTTTAAGTATGCGAATAAGTAAAATTATTGATGACACAGAAGTAGAAAATAAACAATCATATACAATCAAATTTGAGTTGTGTGAAATTAATACTGCTGTATCTTTAGCCCCAAATGCTTTTTTTGTTTATCAAAATATTATAGTTTTTATTTTTGACAATGTATTATTAAAAAATAATTTGTATGTAAAATCTGGACATAAAAAAATTTTTAATTATAATACTGATATCAAATTAATATTTGATGATTTTTCCCAGTATTTTCTTAATTATATTGACGGAAGATTTTTTTATGTTGAAATTAATAAATGTGATTAGAATATCTTAGCTCCAATAAAATAGGGTTTTTTTAATTTTGACTTTAGTTATAAAAGTATGGATAACAGCTTAAACAACATGTTTACACCGCGTAATTTTGTTTGGCTTTAAAGTCACGGATGTAAGCGGTAACGACTTTAAGGAGGGTTTCTTTTTCTTCATTCGGTAGAAGTTCAATCTCCTGAAACTGTTTAATAAGAGCGGCATCCAGCAGTGTGTTGGATGCTTTTTCTTGATAACAATTAACTTTTGCAACTTAAAAATAATTTTCACAAAGTCGCAAGTGCGTTGGGAGGCCACAAGGCGATGCGGAATAGCATGAAAGTCTGAAGCGATTTACGAACGCTTGTGGGGAGACGATTCGAAAAACCGCACCACGAAAGAAAAAATTGGAGAAAGATAACCGCGGTTTTTGAAGCGTGGGTAGCGTTCGTTAATCGGTCAGACTGAGCGGGCGGAATTTTGTGGCCTTGATTTTTTGTTTCTTTTTGATCAAGTGGGATCTCCGTGCCGGAGGTATCTTACTCATATAAACTTTATCGTGAAATTGTAAGTTTTGTGTTTCA
>JAVEZW010000339.1:0-3610 GCA_034002805.1 Bacteroidales bacterium
AAATACAAAAACCAGGAAGAGCGCATGAAAAATTACGATATTGCCGAGCTGCTGAGTTTGAGTTTGGGGCTTTGAGAGTGAGTGATTTAATAAAGTAAAATACCCCAAGATATTATTTCGAATTTATTGCATTTTGTTGATTGAAAAATATTAGCTTAAATTTAAAAAGGGCAAATCTTTCTTTGTCTTTTCAGTCCCAAAAAGTTTGTTATTGCCATCCCAAACAAGATTGATATTACGATCCATTTCTAAATAATCTAACATCCATGATTGATCAATGTTTAAAGGATTTTCAATTACCAATATTAATTTAGCTTGTGGTTTATTTTGTAGATACCTATATTCATAAAGTTGACTAATACCCTTCCTTATCTGAGATCTACTATTTTTATTGTTAGTAGATTTCATTTCGAAAATATAATCCTGATCTAATCTAACAGCAAGATCAATTAATTGATTTGATTTAGGTATTCCCCCAATTTCTCTAATTCTTCGAGCAATAAGATTTACAAGTGTTACGTGAGAATTTGATGCTCTCTCAAGTTTTGCTTGATCTTTGAAAACAAGGATTTCATTAATCGCGTTTGATACACGTTTTTCTATTTCTTCATACTCATTGAGTTCACCTGTTGCTGGTAATAGTGGTTGAGTATAATCATGAATTTTAAAGAATGGAACTTCATTGTTGAAGTTGTTTTGAATCTTAAAGTAACCTGACTCAGATAAATTCAAAAACCCTAACGACCTTGGCCATGCAAGGATTGTTGAGATTCTACGAGGTATCATTGAACTGCCCATGCTAGGTTCAGCAATCAATTGAAGATAATCAATGATTTGCTTTCTTGTTCTGCCTGCTGGGTGCAGCTCCAAATAAGGCAGAAGCTTTTGATAGATTTCAAGGTTTAAAACGGATGAAATAAATAGGGAATTGGAAATTGTTGGATTTTGAACTAAACTGTTGCCTTTAGTTGTTAAAGTTGAATTATTCTTATGATTTTCAATGAACCCTAGCATCTCAGCTGCTTTTCGGTAATACCTTCCTTGACGGTCATCACCTTGTATGCCAGGAACTTTATTTGCGATTTCAAGATCTGTTCTTGCTCCATGCGCAACGGCAAGAACTGTCAATAATACAGATTCAACTCTATCTGCTTGAGGTAAATCACTACTATTAATTCTTCTCATTAGCTTCCGATAATTAAGTATTCTTTAACACGATTATTCTTATTTCCGATTTTATGTGATTGTGTTCCAAAAGAATATATGTGATTAATTTCATGTGCTATTACTGTAGTTTTAAATCCTTTTAATATTTCCAGTAATTCTTCTTTAGTTGGTAATGAATTGGAAGAATAAGATACGGCAATAATTGACTTTTTATATTTTTCAAATAATTTTTCAAATTCACTGTATGCTTCAATTTTGTTTGAAAAAGGTGTTCTATAGCTTTTGAACTTTTTGGTCTTCGTGTGTTCTTGAATTTTGATACCATCCCAATTTTTTACAAGTCCTTCAACAAAATGATACCTTCTGACGTAATCATTATCAGACTTAATGCTAAAATAAGGAGGATCCAAATATACTAAATCTGATTGTAAATCGAGATTTTGAGTTTCATAATTAAATGATTTGTTTTGTTGTCCGTTGTTAAAGACAGCCTTATTGATCAGAGAAGTGCTAATAATAAAATGTTCTTTAAGAGAAGTTTTTATATCTTTCCGCCCATCGTCATATCTATGACCGATAAAGGTAAAAATACCTCTTGGTCTCTTTTTCATACAAGCTCTCGAAAGTGCCGCTAATGCAATTGACTTTTTGTATTTGTTATCGAGTAAATCAATATTAGCCCGAACTTGATCTAAAAAATTGTTATCACTGTTAGAAAAGTAAAGATCTCTGAAAGTAGTACTTATAAAATCATTGTCATTTTCCCTATTAATAAGCAATTTAATATCAGATGGTTCGAGATTAATTTCACTATTCTCAATAATAGCATTGGCATTATGATAACTCATTGCCATGAAATCATTACTAATAACTCTTTTGCCTTGACATTTCATGAAGTAGCCAACAATATTGCTTCCTGCAAAAGCATCGTAAAATGACTCAAATTCATATTCTCGCAAAAATTGCCAAATTTCGCCGATGATTTTATTTTTACTTCCCATGTATCGTGAACCCGGGAAGAATTCAAATTGATTTACTAATGTTGGTATGTCTATCTGTGAACTCATTAACTTCCGATTACTATGATATCAATTCCTTTCCTTTTACTTGCATCACTATTAATTAATCGCTTTGTTTCAATTCGTTTGATTTCAAAATTTTTGTACAATTCAAGAATCACAGGATGCTCTGAATTAGTCAAAATTACATGACAACCCATATTCACTAATCTTTCGAATTCTTCCTTTAGGGCTATCTGGTCATCATGATAAAAAAACTCCTTCGTATACCTCTTAAAATCGCTGTACTTACCCACAGGGTAATATGGTGGGTCTAAAAAGATGAAATCACCCTTACGTGCATATTTTTTTAGTGTTTCTGTATAATCTGCAAATTCAATTATTGTGTTTTGCAAAAACTCACTAGCGTTTCTTAATCCCTCACTATCCAAGAAACTACCTGTTCTTTTACCGTATGGAACATTAAATTTACCTTTTTTATTAACACGATATAGGCCATTAAAACATGTTTTATTCAAATAAATTAATCTTGCGGCTCTTTCAATATTTGATAGTTTTTCTGTATCCACAGCCCTAATATTGTAGTAAAAAGTTTCATTGTTTTTGAAACTCTCAAGATGGGATATCACATCTTCAACAGAATTTTTTATGGCCTTATATGTAATTATTAATTCAGAATTTAAATCACCGATAACAGCATTCGTGGGATTTAAGAAAAAATAAAACGCTCCTCCACCTATGAATGGTTCAATGTATTTATTAAAGACCTTTGGTGTATATTTAACTAGTTCTGGAATTAGTTGTGTTTTTCCACCTGCCCATTTGAGGAATGGTTTTATTCCGATTTCTGTTGGAAACAATCCAAGTGGATCAAAAACAGATGGCAATATTTCAACTTCATTATACATTATTTTCTTGTATTTTTTTACCATTAAGATATTCTAAGGTTTCTTCAGCTATTTTCAATGCATCAATAGCATTTTCTTCATCTTTAATTTCGTATGCAATTTTTTCTCCAAGCCAAATTGCTAAAAGTTTATGTTTTGCAATTTTGTAAAAGTTTGCAAGTGCGAGTACTTGCTCTTTTGTTGCTCTTCTCTCTCCTCGTTCGATTTTACTCAATAAAGCCTGATCAATATCTATTGCAGAAGCAACTTGCCTAAGATAAAGTTGACGATGCTCACGTAGAACTCGTATCATGGAACCTAAACCATTCATAGTAGAATTATATTGACTTGACAAGAAACGTCAAAAGTATAAAAGTTTCAGGTATACTTTTAGTTTTACTAAAGTTTTTATCTACTCAAACCTCAAACCCTCCTTTTCCAGTTGTTTTTTAAGTGAGTTTACAGCTTTGTTAAGCGAGCGGACGTCTTTGCCTAGTTCGAAGGAGGTTTGTTGCAATTGTGCCAGAACCGTCAGGC
>JAVEZW010000340.1:0-3599 GCA_034002805.1 Bacteroidales bacterium
GTTGAAAGGTGTATGTATTAATCGATTTATTCCAGCCCGTATATTTTGTAAGTCCGCGTGATGTACTAATCCATAAATTTTTCATTTCATCTTCGATCATACCAACAATCATACTTCCCTGAAATACATCATTTCGAGGGTGTGGCGAATACCGCTTTGTTTCCAAATCAAAATTTAAGATACCATTCGATTCGGTACCAATCCACAATTTTTTATCACTATCTTCAAAAACCGTTAATGCATGAATATCAGTTAGATATTCATCTGATTGCATTTTCTTTGGTGAATACGAAATAAACTTTTCGGTAGCCCTATCAAACTCAAATAATCCGCTATAATATGCTGCAATCCACAACCTGTTTCTGGAATCGTTATATACATATCCCATATAATTATCTACGATCTGGTTGGTATCCGAAAGCTGTTGGTAATAATTCTTAAAATAATATGTTTTTGGATTATCGGTTTTAATTAATTTATTCAATCCATTGGCGCTTCCAAACCATAAATCTCCATTGTCGTCCTCAACTATCGAGTTAATTTGATTACTCGAAATGGTACCTGCTGATTTTGGGTCGTTAAGATAATGAGTAAAGTTATACCTTCCATTTTTATACTCAATACGGTTTAAACCGCCCTGATACGTACCTGCCCAAATAACACCTTCTTTATCGATAAAGGTTGAAAAAATACGATTTTTGCTTATTGAATTGTTGTTTTTAGGATCGTTTTTTAATTGCAAAAACTTATGCTGTTTGGGATTGTATTTAATTAATCCTCCGCCATCAGTTCCGATCCACAAATTACCATCTTTATCAGAAGTTACAGCCATAATACTTGATCGTGGCAAGGAGTTTGGATTATTCGGTTCGTGAACCAGATTTTTGAATTTTGCTGGTTTTAAATCAAGCTTATTAACTCCTCCTCCACGTGTTGCGATCCATAAAACCTTTGAGCGATCTTCGTAAATACATTCTATACGATTGCTACTTATGCTTTCAGGATTATTTTCGTCATGAGAAAATTGCTTAAACGTACCTTTTTGAGGATCGAAAAGGTTCAAGCCTCCTTCGTAAGTTCCAACCCAAAACTGATTATACGAATCAATAAAAAGATATTCTACTTTGTTATCAGCTAAAGAATTAGGATCATTTGGATTATTCAGATACTTGGTAAAAGTTTCAGTTTGGGGGTCAAATCGATTTAATCCTCCATCACGTGTCGCAATCCAAACTATACCTTGCTTGTCAACGAGCAAATTCTGAACAGTATTAGAGCCTATCGAGTTTTTGATTGCGGGATCATTTTTATAATGCTTAAAGGTATTTGTTTTTTTATCGAATCGGTTTAATCCATCATCGGTTCCAATCCATAAAATTCCATCCGAAGTTTGACAAATACTTTTTGCACGCTGATGGCTTAAACTATTCGGGTTATCTGGATTAGGGTAATATCTGGTAAAAAATTCCTCTTTGTCGTTAAATTTATTTAGTCCATTTGTGGTGCCAATCCAGAGTTCATTTTCACTATCACGAAAAACAAATAAAACCTGATTATTGCTAATGCTGTTGGGATCATCTACTTTAAAAGTATAATGCTTAAATTGATTTGTTTGTGGATCGTATTTATTAAGACCGCCGCCGTAAGTTCCAAACCAGAATATTCCTGTGGAATCCTGAATCATTTTTCCAAAGTTTCCCGTTGCTAATGAGTTTGGATTTTTTGAATCGTGGCGATATATGATAAACCGGTAACCATCGTAGCGGTTTAAGCCGTCTTGCGTGCCAAACCACATAAAACCAAGGTTATCCTGAATTATGGTATATACATTATTGTGCGATAATCCGTTTTTAAGCGATACCTTTTGAAAAACCATTTCATTAATCTGAGCATACGAAGTGTTTACAAGCAGAAGTATTGTAACAGTGAGAGATAATATATAGCCAACTTTTTTCATAAAAGTCAAGATGATTTAATAACTAGTTTTATTCCAAGAACTTAGCAACTACTTCGATCAATTTTTTTGCCCTTATGGGTTTAGAAATATATCCATCACATCCCGCCTCGTAGCTCTGTTTTTCATCCGAAGCCATGGCATACGCTGTTTGCATAACAATCGGAATTTCGGGAAAAAGTATTTTTAATCTTCGTGTAGCTTCTAATCCATCTAGATTTGGCATCTTAATATCCATCAGCACTAAATCGGGATGATTTGTTTTTACTAATTCAATAGCCTCTAATCCATCGAAAGCCCAAAGGATTTTTGCACCAGTTCTTACCAAAACCATTTCGAGGAACCGAAAATTACTTTCCTCATCCTCAGCAATTACTATGGTTTTGTTGTTCCATTTGAAGCCTGATAAATTGCTAATATCAACCATTATATTTTTTTTAAGTCGAACCCTTTATGTTTTATTATGAAGATTTCGACCAGGTAATAGAAAAACCCTCTGTTTTATTTAGTATTTAACAAACTGAACCAAATTAATATTACTTTCGAATAGAGTATTTGACTTGGATCAATTATGAAAAAAAAATATTAAAAAAATACCGTAAAACCAAATATAATGAACTCATTTTGATAGTGTTTATTTTTTTAATGACGAATGAATTTAATTAAATTATTAAAAATCAATAAAATCGATATAAAAATAACCATAAAATAATATTGTCAGCATTTACGGATTTACTAATTTTACTCTCATTTTAAACTATTTTCATGGTTATTTGTCTTATGATAATCTAAAAAAAGATAACTAAAATTCATCCTATGAAAAAAAATTTATATGTAAAAACTACCCTTTTACTTGCTGTTGTTTTGGTGGTTTCTTCGTGTTCAAAAAGCACTATTCAACCACCTGATGTAAAACAGATTCCAAAAGAAATAACTATTCATGGCAAAACCAGAGTAGATAATTATTATTGGCTTAATGAGCGCGAAAATCCTGAGGTAATTGCTTATCTCGAAGCAGAAAACGAATACACCAAAGCCATCCTTAAACCAACTGAAAAGCTTCAGGAAGATCTTTTTACCGAATTAAAATCGAGAATAAAAGAAGATGACGAATCGGTTCCATATAAAGAAAATGGATATTTTTATTACTCGCGTTTCGAAACTGGTAAAGAATATCCTATTTATTGCCGTAAAAAAGATAATCTTGAATCACCAGAAGAAATAATGCTTAACGTAAACGATATGGCTGTAGGCCACGATTATTTTCAGGTTAGTGGATTAAGCGTTAGTCCTGATAACAAATTACTCGCTTTTGGAGTTGATACGGTAAGCCGAAGGAATTATACGATATACATTAAAAATTTGGAAACAGGTGAACTTTTATCTGATGCTATATCAAACACAGTAGGTTATGCCGAATGGGCGAATGATAATAAAACATTTTTTTACGTTAAAAAAGATCAAATAACTTTAAGAAGTTTTCAGATTTACAGACATGAGCTAAGTAACTCAACCTCTGACTTTTTGGTTTATCAGGAAGATGATGAAACTTTTAGCGCTTATGTAACTAAAACAAAATCAAACAAATATTTATTAATTGGATCGAGCAGTACAATGGCCGATGAATACAGGTTTTTAGATGCAA
>JAVEZW010000341.1:0-3571 GCA_034002805.1 Bacteroidales bacterium
CTCCGTTTGTTAATGAGATGAGAAAAGCGAATTTAAAAGTCGGATTGTATTATTCGCTTATCGATAGGAGTTATCCTGATTATCCAGGGTTTTTAAGAGATTCGTCGCGGTATAAAATATCAGATGAACCAAAACTCTGGTCAGGGTTCTTAAAGTTTTGCCACGGGCAGATTTCAGAGTTGCTTAGACAATATAACCCTGATCTTATGTGGTTTGACGGTGACTGGGAGCATTCTGCTGACGAATGGCAGGCAGATAAAATTCAGCAGTTGATCAAAAAGAATAATCCCCAAACAATTATTAATGGTCGGTTAAAGGGTTTTGGAGATTACGATACTCCCGAACAAAACATCCCTGTTTCGAGACCTGCATTAAAAAACTGGGAACTTTGCATGACAACAAATGAATCGTGGGGATATTTTATTGGCGACAATAATTACAAAACGCCTTATGAAGTAATTAGTATTTTTGCCGAATGTATTAGTATGGGAGGTAATCTGTTGCTTGATATTGGGCCAAAATCCGATGGAACGATACCTGCAGAACAAACATATCTTCTGTTTGAGCTGGGTCAGTGGAACAAAAAACACGAAGAAGCAATATTTGGTACCATACCAGGCTTACCTCTGGGGCATTTCTATGGACCCACAACGCTTTCGAAAGATTCATGCTCGTTGTTTTTGTTTCTTCAGGGAAATCAACGAGGAAATGTTATTATTAAAGGACTGAATAATACCATTAAACGTATTGAGGTTGTTGGTAATGGGCAAGAACTAGAACATAAGGTAGTCGGTAAAATTTCATGGAGTCATGTTCCGGGATTAGTGTATATTGAGATACCCGAAGGCGTACAAGATAAATATATGACCGTTCTAAGAGTTGAGCTTGATAAACCTGTTTCATTATATCGAGGTAAAGGAGGATTTGAATAGATGAAAAGACAGCTATTAATTGGTTTGTATTTATTAGTTGCTTTTACAGCGATAGCACAATCCAACAACGAATTGGTTTTGGTTTGTAATGGAAAAAGTAATTACGAAATAAAAAGCGAATCCGAGTTTTCTGTTGAGGCAGTTAAGATACTAAGTGATTACACCGATTCAATTACCGGAATAGCAATCCCAATATCCAACAAAAAGAAAGAAAAGAATCCACTTATTATCTTCAAAAGCGCAACTGGTTCTGAGTCCGAAAAAATCTTTTTTGATGGATTCAGGATTCAAACCCAATATCCAAATCTTATTATTACAGCAACTAACTCTGATGGGTTTGTAAACGCTGTATTTTATATTTTGGAGCATTCGTTTGGTTGCAGATATTATGCTCAGGGTGCACGAATAATTCCTAAAAACAGTTGTCTTACAATTCGTCCTATTGAAACGATTCAGAATCCTGCATTTGGTTTCCGGATAAATTATAACGGAGGAGCTTTTAATCCTGACTTTGCTCAGTGGCATGCTCTTCATAATATTCCTCAAAAGCCCAACGCAACATCTTTTGAAATATCTGATGATTGGGGAATGTGGGTACACACTATGCATCGTCTTTTACCACCCGAAAAATGGTTTTCTGCACATCCCGAATATTTTGCTTTACGCAATGATGTTCGTATTCCTGATCAACTCTGCCTAAGTAACCCTGATGTTTTGAAAATTTGTATTGAAGAGTTGCGAAAACAAATGAAGCTTAAACCCGAAGCAAAATATTGGTCAGTTAGTCAAATGGATAATTTCAATTACTGTGAATGTGCAGATTGCAAGGCTATTGATGAAATAAACGGATCGCCATCGGGCAGCATGATTACTTTTGTTAATGCCATTGCAAAGGAATTCCCTGAAAAAATTATTTCAACGCTTGCCTATCAATATACACGAAAAGCACCTCTAAAGGTAAAACCCGTTCCAAATGTGAATATTATGCTTTGCAGTATTGAATGTAACCGCAATAAACCAATCGGCGAAGATCTTTCTGTTGGTAGCTTTCGGCATGATCTGCAAGAATGGGGCTCTCTAACCGATAATATAATTGTGTGGGATTATGTTATTAATTTCTCAAATATTATCGGGCCATTTCCTAATTTTCATGTTTTACAACCCAACCTTCAGCTTTTTAGAGATAATCATGTACAAATGATCTTTGAACAGGGTTGGCCACATCCTAGCGGCGAGTTTACTGAGCTTCGTTGTTATTTGTTAACAAAACTCATGTGGAATCCGTCATTGGATACCGATAGTTTGATGCAGGATTTCTGTACTGGCTATTATGGCTCCGGAGGAAAATACGTTTATGATTACATAAAACATGCTACAGAAAATCTAATAAAATCAGGGAAGGCCCTTACATTGTATGAACCCATGTCAGCGCATGCTTCCGGATTTTTATCTCCTGAAAATATAGAGAAATATTTTAAATTGTTTAATTCTGCATTAATGGTAACCGAAAATCAGGAACCATACAATCTGAGAATTCAAATGGCTATGCAACCTATTCGCTATGCATGGCTTGAAGTTTCAAAATCACTGCCATTTACTGAAAACTGGACTTTTGAACAAAACGATCAGGGAAACTATAAGGCAAAGGACAGAGCCAGAGAGATTTTAGATGATCTTTACAGTTTATCAAAGGAAAATGGGCCAATATTGTATCACGAAACAAGCATTACTCCTAAGGATTATTACGATCGGATGACAAACTATTTTGCTAACGGGGTAAAAATACACAAAGCAGTAGAGAAAAAGATTCAGTTTGAAACTCCATGCTCTCCTTCATATTCAGCCAATGGACCAACCAGCTTGATAGATGCTGTTTGCGGAACAGAAAATTATTTTTGTTTGTGGCAAGGCTGGTATGGTGATGATATAAAAGCAACAATCGATTTGGGCAAATTAGAAAAGATAAGCAAGGTTTCACTAAATGGATTGGTAAACCATATGAGCTGGATTTTTCCACCCGATGAAATAATCATTTTGGGTTCACATGATGGAATTAAATATACACAATTGGGACATCTGAAAAATGAGGAGGCACGAGAAAAGATCCCTGCAGGGATTTACCCGTTTCATGTTCAGCTCAATGAGCCTGCAGAGTGCCGTTTTCTGAAAATAATTGTACAAAACATAGGCAAAATGCCAGAATGGCGAGGTATTAATGAAAATGCCTGGTTGTTTGTTGATGAAATTATTGTTGAATAATTAGCAATTCATTAAAGTTCAAAAGGGATCTCTTTAACTAGCTCTATATTTTCGGGAGTTACTTTTACTTGCAAAGGGATAATTTCTACTCCTTTATTATAAGCAATCTTAAGTGCTTTAGAATATTCCGGATCAATTTGTTTGGCAGTACTAAAAATCTCAACATCAATACGCTGAATAATATAAAGCATAACTGCTCGCATTCCTTGTTCCTTAACCTTTACAAGTGTTTCAAGATGTTTCTTGCCACGACTGGTAACCGCATCGGGAAAAAGAGCGTAGTTGCCTTCTTTATAGGTTACATTTTTTACTTCGATAAAACAGGTTTCTGTATCATTCTTTGCCATCAGATCGAAGCGGCTGTCATCAAATTTAACCTC
>JAVEZW010000342.1:0-3570 GCA_034002805.1 Bacteroidales bacterium
AATATCGTAGGTGGGAAACAAGGTTTTATTCTGCATGTATTTTATTTCCCCTTCAGCTATAAATAATTCCGAATTATATAATTTTTTGCCTTTGGGGTGATAATTTATGGTTGGTGATCCGATAATTACAGCTATATTCTTGGTGTTTGCAACAATGTCTTCAACAGCTTCTTCGCAATGCTCAATAAACGATTTTTTTTCGAGTAAATCTTGTGGCGGATATCCACAAACAGACATCTCTGAAAAGATAATAAGATCGACCATGTTTGTTTTTGCTTCTTCGATTTTCTCGAGAATTTTGGCCGTATTTTTCTTAAAATTACCTATGTGATAGTTTAACTGAGCAATTGCAATTTTCATACTAATTTTATTTAAAATAAAATACCAATACGTATTGCAAAATTACTGTTGGTTACTTTATTGTTTGAGTCTGTGGTAATATCAACAAATCCATTGTTATAAGTAATTCCCAATACGATAGCAGTGTTTCCTCCAATTGAATATTCTGTTCCCAAGCCGATATAATAACCCAGGTTAAAAAGTTTGATCTCATCGCTGATATTATCATTTTCGAGCTCGTATCCTTCAACTTCTCCTGTTGCTTTAATGTTTACTCCTGCGTTTATTCCCAGATGAGTAAAAAATGTAAAATAACCTATTTCATTTGTTTTGAGTTTAAGGCCTATCGGAACATTAATGTATTGAAGTTTATACTCAAGAGTGCTTCCTGTAGGAACTGTATCCATACCTCCATTGGTTTTAATTGGCTTTCCAGATACTAAATCATATTTTAAAAATCCTCCAGTATTATCGATTGAAATACCAGTCATAATTGCGTAGTTGGGAGCAAAGAACTTATCTACATTTAAACCAATATTTACACCTAACTTTGTACCGTCGTTATCTACATTTTTTAAATCAGGAGTCATCCATGAAAATTTAGGTTCAACAAAAACAGTAAATTTCATGTTTTGTGAGTACAAACTCTGTAATCCCGAAAATATCAGTGTTAAAATTATTAAATACTTTTTCATACTTTTAGGCCTCAATATTTAGTTATTACAAAAATAGTTAAAAATCACAGTTAACGGATAATTTTTTTAGTGATTGTAAGCAAAATTAAAACCAATTTATTAAAAATTAAATTGAATTAAACCTATGAAGAACCGAAATCAGTTGTTTTTGTTAATATTGATCTTGATGTTTGTGGCATGTACAAAGAAAGACAGGTTTAGTGTTGATATTTCTAAATCGAATGTTTCTGTTGAGATAAAAAGACTTGATAAAGATTTGTTTGAGGTTAATTTCGATGATCTCACCAATTCTGTTTCAACGTTAAACAAAAAGTATGGCGACTTTTTTGTTTTATATAATCTGAGGGTTATTTCGCTCGGATTACCTACCGGTCCTGCATATCCTGATAATCTTTTGGCATTTATAACGGATTATACCATAAATAACATTTACGATCAAACAAAATTAGTTTTTCCTGATTTAAAGGAAACAGAGCAACAGTTAAACGATGCGTTTAGGTATTATCACTACTATTTTCCAGACCGCAAAATACCGGCAATTTATACTTTTATAGGAGGTTTTAATCAGTCGATTGTTGTAGCAGATAGTATGCTGGCTATTGGTCTGGATAAGTATCTTGGAACCGGTTGTGAGTTTTACACCCGTCTCGAAACACCGAATTATTTAAAAGCAACGATGTATCCCGAAAAAATACCGACAGATGCATTAAAAGCATGGGCATTAACCGAGTTTGTTTATAATGATTCGGTTGATAATCTTGTTAACAATATGATTTATCAGGGTAAAATGCAATATTTTTTAGATGCAGTTTTTCCCGAAACTCCTGATACACTCAAGTTTGGAATGACATCCTTGCAGCTTGAATGGTGTAAGGCGAATGAAAAACAAATGTGGAATAATTTGATTGACCAAAAACTGATTTTTTCAACTGATTATATGACCATTAATAAATATATAAATCCTGCTCCGTTTACTTCGGGTTTTCCAAAAGAATCGCCTGGTAGAGCAGTGGTTTGGATTGGTTATAAAATCGTAAAAAAGTATATGGACAGGTATCCTAAAATTACCATGGAGCAGTTAATGAATAATGACGAATATCAGAAGATTCTTTCAGAATCACGATATGAACCATAATCTGCATAAATATTAAACAAGGTTAAACAAATGTTGAACAATATATTTTGTTAAGTGTTTAATTAAAAATAATTGACAATATTTGAAAACTAATTTAAAGTAACTATCAGATTATGAAATCAGACATCGAAATTGCCCAGGCAGCTAAGATTCAGCCAATTGTAAATATTGCAAAAAAACTCAATATTAATGAGGACGATCTTGAGTTATATGGAAAATACAAAGCCAAAATTCCATTAAAATATATCGATCCTGAAAAAGTTAAGAAAGGTAAATTAATTTTAGTTACTGCAATTACTCCAACACCTGCAGGCGAAGGTAAAACTACAACTTCTATCGGGTTAACCCAGGCATTGAATAAAATTGGTAAAAATGCTACAGTAGTCCTTCGTGAGCCTTCGTTAGGTCCGGTGTTTGGAATAAAAGGCGGAGCTGCCGGTGGTGGTAACTCACAGGTAATTCCGATGGAAGATATCAATCTGCACTTTACAGGCGATCTTTCTGCTGTCGAAAAAGCGCATAATCTACTTGCTGCATTAATCGATAATAATATTCAGCTTAAAGAGGGAAACTTAGGTATTGATCCTCGAACTGTTGAATGGAAGCGCGTTATGGATATGAATGAACGTTCGTTGCGCGATATTATTATTGGTCTTGGTGGCCCGAAACAAGGTGTTCCCCGCGAAACAGGGTTTAACATTACTGCTGCTTCTGAGGTTATGGCTACATTATGTGTTTCAGAAAACCTGCAAGACCTTAAAAACAGACTTGGGAATATTTTTATTGGTTATACCTACGGTGATAAACCCATTTTTGCCCGCGATCTGAAAGCTCAGGGTGCAATGACTGTTTTATTAAAAGATGCAATTAAACCAAACCTTGTTCAAACGTTGGAAGGAAATCCTGCAATTATTCATGGCGGACCGTTTGCAAATATTGCACAAGGTACAAATACCATAATTGCTACCAAAATGGGATTGTCGCTAAGTGAGTATGTAGTTACTGAAGCTGGTTTTGCAAGCGAACTGGGAGCCGAAAAATTCTTTAACATAAAATCCCAAGGTGGAAATCTTATGCCAAATGCAGTTGTTATAGTTGCTACCATTCGTGCACTTAAGTATCATGGTGGTTCAAAATTAGCTGATCTGGCAAAAGAAAACCTTCAGGCACTAGAAAGAGGATTCGAAAACCTCGATAAACATATCGAGAATATGAGTTACTATGGATTTAAACCTGTTGTTGCAATAAATAAATTCGATTCGGATACTGCTGCTGAAATAGATTTGTTAAAGAAACATTGCGATGCACTTGGAATAACAGTAGCCATAAATGATGCATGGGCTAAGGGTGGTGATGGAGCAATTGAATTAGCCGAAAAGGTTGTGGCTGCCGTTTCTGATT
>JAVEZW010000343.1:0-3569 GCA_034002805.1 Bacteroidales bacterium
TAATTAAAAAATAAAAATCATTCTTCAAAAATCGCTCAAGAGTGAGTTCTATTCCATAATTTTCACCTGTTCCTTTATTTTCTAAACTATCAATTCGCTCTATAAAATATTCGGCTCCAAAATTTAAAACTGAATATTGTGGAAGAGTTTGTTTTACCGGAATATCATAAAGATATTGATAATAGGTTTCGAATTTAAATCGTAAAGTTTCACTGAATAAATGATCGTAACCTAACACGATCTGGTGACTCTTAGAGAAATCAAGGTTTTTGTTGGTTGTAATATACTCTCCCGACGTTAATTTCGATTGTGCAAAATAAACAGCCCTGAGCTGCATTTGTGCATGTAACCCATAACCTAGTTTAAAAGTATTTTTTTCATTAATATCCCAGCTAAATCCAAGTCTTGGCTCAATGGCTGAGGTTTTATTCATATCTAAATATTGCCCGTGTAAACCAAGATACAACTCAGTATTATCGGTGAATTTATGTTTAAGCTGTGTGTAAAGCTGATATAAATTAAATGCATCGTTTATATCGGTGTCAATATCGTAAATGCCGTTTGAGATACTACTATCTGCAAAGCTGATGTAATAGCGGTCAAGAATAAATCCTACGCTTAAATTGTTTTTGGAATTCAGTTTGGTATTTAATTGAGATCCGATACTGGCTTTTACTTCGGTTGATTTTTCACCAGCCCATAAATAAGGGTTTTGGTTGGCTAAATCAAAAGTATCAATTTTTGTGGTTACTTCGGAGCCTTGCAATGAAACTGATGTTTGAATGCGTGTGTTGCTGGTTAAAAACTGCAGATTGGTTAATGATAAAGCGCCAATCTGTGATCCGTTGCTCAAATCTTCGCCCCATTCATCAAATGTCCAGTCACTCTGCTTGTCATTTGAATCAAACATCTCAATATAACTTGTTCCACCAATGCCTAAAAGAGTCCATCTGCCTTTTGATGTAGGAAAATTTAGTTTTACTGTTAAATCCTGATATTTTGTAGTTTCAACCTCTGCACCCAATAAATCGAGGATATCAACCATGGAATAACGGTAAGCAACTAAATAGGAAGCTTTTTTATTCGAAGAGAAAGGCCCTTCGGTTCCGAACTCCAGTCCATTATAACCCAGTTCGAGCCAATACTCACGTTTTTCGTTATTCCCGGTTCGCATCTTTAAATCAAATACACCGGCAAGCGCATTTCCATATTCAGCAGGAAAAGCCCCTGTAAGAAAATCAGAGTTAGTTAATAGGTTATTGTTTAAAATAGTAATGGGTCCGCCTGTTGTTCCTGATGCAGCGAAATGATTTGGGTTTGGAATCTCAACTCCATCAAGCCGCCATAATAATCCTGTTGATGAATTACCACGAATGACAATATCATTACGATTATCTCTAACCGACATTACTCCTGCATAGTTGGCTGCCATACGCGCTGGATCGCCATAACTACCCGGATAGCGACTTGTTTCATCAACAGTAAACGAACGGGCGCTTATCGTTGCCATCTTGTTTATCGACTGATCTTTTCGTGCATTCGCTTTTACAACTACTTCATCTAGTGAAGTAACAGATTCTTCAAGCTCAATGCGCATTACAGTTTCCTTTGCAGATACAAGTACAATATTATCGAATGATTGGGTTTTGTATCCCACTGAGCTAACCTGCAAAGTCTGTCTTCCAATCTCAATGTTTTCTAATCTAAATAACCCATTTTCATTAGTTACAGTGCCTTTTTGTGGATTTGTATTGATTACAACAATATTAACACCTGGTATTGGAACCTGTGTTTCTTTATCAATAACAACACCTCTTATGGTTTGTGTTAATTTGGGTTTTGTTTGTGCAATTGTGTAAGTACAGCTTATAATTAACAGTACAAAACTGAATAAATATCTCTTCATTAAGTTTTTATCATTTTGAAAACGAGAACAAAGATAGAAGAATTATTGTTTATTTTTTATAGAGAATCCAGATTGCTCGATGATTTTGCCAAGTTCAAGATAATTGCCTTGTGAATAGGCTATTAACTCATTGTTTTGAATATTTATTGTTCCTGATTTTGGGTTTAAATAGTTCTCAGCAACCTGAATATTTAACACTTCTGCAATAAACATATCGTGCGAACCTAGTTTAATAATCTCTGTTACTTTACATTCTATGTTTACAGGTGATTCGTCAATTACTGGGCATGATACTTTTTCTGCTTTGGTTGGAGTAAGATTCATCGCCTTAAATTTTTCATGATCTTTTCCGGAGTTACGACCACACCAATCCATTGCAAATACAAGGTCTTTTGTCGTGTAATTAATCACAAATTCCTTGGTTCGTTTAATTATTTCATATGAATGTCTTTCTGGACGTATTGATATATAACACATTGGTGGTGTTGAACAGATTGTTCCTGTCCATGCGATGGATATGATGTTAAATTCTTCTTCTTTATCTCCGCAACTTACCATAAATGCTGGTATTGGATAAATGAGGGTCATGGGTTGCTTATTCGATTTCTTCATGGTGGTTGATTTATAATTGACTGTTTTTAAACTTGATAAAAGTATTAAAATAATTGATTACAAGTATATCAATTTTTTAAATACAAAACCATGCCAAAATGACTTGTAAGCCTTTGGTAATTAATGACATTATGACTTGAACTTAAACTGGCAATTTTTTTGAGGATATAGTTTTAGAAAATTTTAAAACTATGAAAACAGAAAATTTTACAATAAAATCGCAGGAGGCAATCCAACAGGCTTTTACAATTGCACAAGGTAATCAACAGCAAGCTGTTGAAAATGCTCATTTGATAAAGAGTATATTCTCTGAGGGAGAGAATATATCAGCATTTCTATTTAAAAAACTAAATGTTGATTTATTGATATTTCAAAAAGCTATTGAAAAGATTATTCAATCCTATCCTAAAGTTTCGGGTGGAGAGCCTTACTTGTCTAATTCAGCAAACAAATCTTTACAAAAGGCATTGGCTTCTTCGAAAGAAATGGGTGATCAATTTGTTTCAATAGAACATATCCTGTTGGGGATTTTATCTTCTGGTGACGCTGTTTCACAATTAATGAAAGATAGTGGAATTACAGAAAAGGGATTAAAACTTGCTATTCATGATTTGCGAAAAGGATCGAATGTAAAAAGTCAGACTGCCGAAGATACTTTCAACTCCCTAAATCGATTTGCAATTAATCTGATTGAGCAGGCAAGAGCCGGAAAGCTCGATCCTGTAATTGGTCGCGATGATGAGATACGACGTGTTCTTCAGATTTTATCACGAAGAACAAAAAATAATCCCATATTGATTGGCGAGCCGGGTGTTGGTAAAACAGCTATTGCCGAAGGAATTGCACATCGTATTTTGAGTGGTGACATTCCTGAGAACCTAAGAAATAAGGAGGTTTATGCTCTTGATATGGGCGCTCTTATTGCCGGAGCAAAATACAAAGGTGAGTTTGAGGAACGATTAAAATCAGTTGTAAATGAGGTTATCTCATCCGATGGGGACATAATTCTTTTTATTGATGAGATTCATACATTAGTTGGAGCAGGCAAATC
>JAVEZW010000344.1:0-3556 GCA_034002805.1 Bacteroidales bacterium
ATCCTGATCCGTTAATATTATTAAACTGGACAAAAGATATGTTGTGGGGGAATTATATTGTAAAAATCAATAACATACAGGATTTTGAAAATATAAACACCAAGATCAGAAGCATTTTTAATGAAACATTTCCCAATTACCCCTATGAATATTTTTGGCTTGAAGATCATTATAACAAACAATATGCTCAAGATCAACGACTAGCTTTAATCCTCAAACTTCTTGTTTTATTGACCATATTAATTAGTTTAATAAATTTGTTTTCAATGGTTTGGTACGTTACATTAATTAGAACCAAAGAAATTGGAATCAGGAAAATTAACGGAGCAAGTGAATATCAAATACTTAAAATGCTTAATATTGATTTTTTAAAATGGATTTTAATAGCTGCTATAATCGCATTCCCCATTTCATATTATTCGCTCACCAAATGGTTAAATGCATTTGCATATAAAACAACATTAAGTTGGTGGATATTTGTTTTATCTGGAGTAATTGCACTTATTATTGGTGCTATAACTATTTCATGGCAAACGTACAAAGTGGCAAACATGAATCCTGCAAATGCATTAAGACAGGAATAAACAACTAAAAAAAAGATGCGATTTTGAAGAATTTTTACTTTTATTATAAACAAAAATGAACCTTTCTGAAACGTTTACTTTATACTCACGCTGGTTTGATAGTTACATAAACCATTTTCTTGTAACACACCCTGATTTATCAGAAAACATTCAAATTAAAGCTGATCATTCTAAAAAAGTACACCACGAAATGCTTGGATTAGCTAAAAGTTTAAACCTAAATAACGAAGATATTTTTTTAGCCGAAACAATTGGACTTTTTCACGATATCGGAAGGTTTAAACAATATGTAAAATACCAGACTTTCTCCGACTCCAAATCGCAAAACCATGCTGAACTTGGAGTTGAAGTTCTTAAGGAAAATAATGTATTAAAAGATTTGTCTGAAAAGCAGCAAGAGATTATTTATAAGGCAATCTTAAACCATAGCAGAGCTGAAATTGTTCCTGATAAGAACGATGAGGTTATTTTCTTTTCAAAGATGATTCGTGATGCAGATAAACTCGATATATGGCGACTTATTACTGAATATTATATGGTAAAAGAGCAACACGAAAACAAAACACTTGAGCTCGAATTACCTGATAACGAAGAAATTTCGGACGAAGTTCTGCAGGCAATTTTAAATCAAAAGATCATCTTAAAAGAATCGATGAAAACCCTAAACGATTTTAAATTGTTACAGATAGCCTGGGTTTTTGATCTGAATTTCGATTATTCAATACAGCGACTTCATGAGAAAAATTATCTCGAAAGAATAATTAAAACACTGCCACAAAATAACAAGGTAAACCAGGTTAGAAATATTGTAGAATTATATTTCAGCGAGCACATTAAAACAATTGTACGCTAATACCTTTAATTAAAACCAAAGAATAACTATTTTTGTAAAAATTTTGTAAATGATAACCATAGAAAAAGCATATCAGATCGTCCTTGAAAGAGCATTCCTGATGGATTCAGAGAAAATCAACTTTATTGATTCTGTTGGACGAATACTAGCCGAAGATGTTACATCTGACATGGATATGCCTCCTTTCGATAAATCTGCTATGGATGGCTATGCATGTCGTCGTACAGATATTGAAAATACTCTTGAGATTATAGAAGTTATTCCTGCCGGAAAAACACCACAAAAAGAAATCGGACCAAATCAGTGTGCTAAAATAATGACCGGAGCACCCATACCAAAAGGAGCAGATTTTGTTGCTATGGTTGAGTATTCTGAGGAAACTGATAACAAGTTTGTAAAAATCCTTAAAGTTTCACCTCGAAACAATATTAGTTATAAGGGTGAAGATGTTAAAACAGGTCAGGTTGTATTAAAAAAAGGAATTAAAATTGAACCTCAGCATATCGCTGTTTTTGCATCGGTTGGTTATACCAATGTTCTGGTTACAAAACAACCGAAAGTGGCTATTATATCTACCGGTGATGAATTGGTTGAGCCTCATCAAAAACCTGGTATTTCGCAGATCAGAAACAGTAATGGTTATCAACTAATTACACAAGTAAAATCGTGTGGAGCCATTGCAAACTACATAGGAATTGCAGATGATACTCCTGAGGATACGTTCAGCAAAGTTATTAAGGCCTTATCAGAGAATGATTTAGTACTATTAACAGGTGGCGTTTCAATGGGATCGTTCGACTTTGTTCCAGAAGTACTTAAGAAAGCAGGAATAGAGATTTTATTTGATTCGATCGCCGTTACTCCCGGAAAACCTACAACCTTTGGAGTTGCCGGTAAAAAATTATGCTTTGGTCTGCCTGGAAATCCGGTTTCATCATTCATTCAATTTGAATTATTGGTAAAACCATTGATTTATAAATTAATGGGGTTCGATTTTCAACCATTAGATATTCAAATGCCTATAGGTATTGAATATAAACGCAAAAAAGCAGATCGCAAAGCATATATCCCAGTGTTTATTAAAGATGGAGAGGTTTTCCCTGTTGAATATCATGGATCAGCGCATATACACGCTTTATCGTTTGCGCACGGAATAATTGCTTTTCCAATAGGTGTTGATACGCTGTTAAAAGGAGAAAATGTTCATGTACGACAAATATAATCGCAGAATTAATTACCTCCGTATTTCAGTAACAGATCGCTGTAACTTGCGATGTGTATATTGCATGCCCGAAGGTGGAGTACCTATGCTTAAACACGAAGAAATTCTGAATTTCGAAGAAATCTTAAATGTTGTCAAAGCAGCTGTAGGTAAAGGAGTTGACAAGATCAGAATTACTGGAGGTGAGCCATTGGTTCGTAAAGGAATTATTGACCTGGTGCGAATGATTGGGGGAATTGAAGGAATAGCAGACTTTTCAATGACTACCAATGCTATTTTACTTGAACAATATGCCGAAGAACTCAAAAAAGCAGGTTTACACAGAGTAAACATAAGCCTGGATACGATGGATGCAGAAAGGTTCAATCAAATAACCCGTGGCGGTGATATTCAAAAAGTTTTTGCAGGAATAGAAGCAGCAAAAAAAGCTGGACTGGAACCCATAAAGATAAATTGTGTAATAAAAAACAACGAACAAGAACCTGATGCTGTTGATGTTGCAAAATACTGCAAAGAAAATGGATTACATGTTCGTTTTATTACTGAGATGGATCTTGAAAAAGGAGAATTCTCTATTGTGCATGGCGGATCGGGTGGCGATTGTGGTAATTGCAACCGTATTCGTTTAACTGCTAATGGAATGATAAAACCTTGTTTATTTAGTGATATTCAGTACAACGTTCGCGAGTTAGGTGCCGACAGAGCTATTGATTTAGCCATTGGAAATAAACCCCAAAGTGGGCATACGAATGTTACAGGCAAATTTTATAATATTGGAGGATAGAAAAAGCTTTTAGCCATTAGCCTCTAGCTGTCAGCTTTTTTATGTTTATTTATAATTTAAAATTCAAAATTTCTAATTTCACTTGTTATGGGTAAGTTAAGTCATGTTGATGA
>JAVEZW010000345.1:0-3525 GCA_034002805.1 Bacteroidales bacterium
TAAATCAAAAGAAATATAAAATTAATTCAATATTAGAGAAAAGTCAAAAAAAAACCCGGTAAAAAGATACCGGGTTTTATAAGATATTGTATCAAGTCTAGTTATGAAGTCCTAAAATACGCATTACCTTCTTTTTTGTTAATATCATAATTCTGTATATTACAGGTACAATAATTAATGTAAGGAATGTAGAAAAAGTTAATCCGAATATTACAGTCCACGACATATTGCTCCAGTAAGAAGCCATATCGCCCCCAAAGTAAATATTAGGATCATAATTCTGGAACAAGCCCTTAAAGTCGAAGTTAAGGCCAACAGCCATAGGTAAAAGGCCCAGAATTGTTGTTATGGCAGTTAACAACACCGGACGCAATCGTGTTTTTCCGGCAAGTACAACACAATCGGTAGCAACATCAACCGGAAGATAGGTTGTATCTTCAATTTCCAGCTCTTTTCCCCTTCTTGCTTTAAGTAGTTCAATATAGTCGATTAACACAATTGCATTATTAACAACAATTCCGGCCAACGAAATAATACCGATACCGGTCATAATGATTATAAAATCCATATCAAATGTCCACAAACCACCAAATACCCCAATAGTACTGAATAGAATACTGGTAAAAATTATAAGCGTTAGAATAATCGAGTTAAATTGTGTAACCAGGATCAGCATAATTAATGCAAGAGCTATTAACATTGCGTTTGCTAAAAACGCTGATGATTCATTTTGCTCTTGTTGTTCGCCGGTAAATTCATAGCGATAACCTACGGGCATTTCGAAATTTCCAAGCAATGCTTGGAGCTGCGTGTTAATAGTGTTTGCATTATATCCCTCAATTACATTTGAATAGAGTGTTATAACACGATCCAGATCTTTTCGGCGAACCGAACTGAATGATGTTGAATAGCTGAAATCTGCAACTGCTGATAATGGAATATATGCTGGAGGTCCATCACCAAATACAGGTATTTTCATGTTCATCATTATTGGTAGATTATATCTGTACTCGTCTTTTAATCTTACGAGGATTGGATATTCATCCTCGCCAAATTTAAAATCCGAAACCTCGTCACCAAATAAAGACTGACGGATAGTGTAGGCAATCATCTGTGTTGAAAGGCCATAGCGCTGTGCTTTATCGCGATCGATATAAATCTGTAACTCTGGATTTTGGGTGCTAATATCCATTTTTAACCCTTCAATACCATCGATATTTGCTGTTTCGATGAAGTTTTTTAGTGTATCAGCCAGATAAACAAGTTTGTCAAATTCTTGTCCGATTATCTCTATATTAACAGGTTTACCGGTTGGTGGTCCGCCTTCGTCTTTTGTAATCTCAATCTCCACACCGGCATATTTGCCCATAATCCGCTTGCTAAGTCCAGACATCATTGCAGAAGTACTGTTTTCTTTTCCTCGCAAATCAAAATCGATAAACGTAATTGTAAGAATAGCCTGATTAGCTTTTGATCCTGCTGAAAAATCCATCGGATCGCCTTTTCCAACGGTTGTTAATATCGATTCTACAATTGGAACTCCTGCAACGTTTTTAAAAGGTTCGAAATAAGCAAAAACGTCATCTTCGAGTTTGTTAACAAAGTCATTTGTTCCGGTAATATCTGTTCCGACAGGTAAAGTAACAACAACATTAACGTAATTAGGATCACCAGAAGGAAAGAGGGTTATATTAGGCATTCGCGAAAAAAACAACATAATGGTTATTACAAGCAAAGCAAATGTACCACCTAAAAACCAGAATGGATTTCTTCCGCGTAAGGCAAACCTTAGTGTACGGCTATAAAGACGTTCAAGTTTTCCTAAAAAAACATCCTGAAACCAGGCTTCGGCTCTACGTAAGAATAAAACGTGCATCAATCCAATTATACCAAACAATATAATGATGTTTGGAAAAATACGTTTACCGGTTAATAGGAGCAATCCTCCAAAAACAATCATACCTAAAGCTACATAAAGAGCTTTTCTTCTTCGTTTGTGTGTTTTAATTTCATCAATTTCTGTTTCGGTATTTGGTTTCATAAATGTAGCCGCTACAACAGGAATAATAACCAATGCAACAAAAAGCGATGATGTAAGAACAATGATTAAGGTAATTGGCAAATACTTCATAAACTCACCCATAATTCCTTCCCACAGAGCAAGAGGGAAAAATGCAGCCAGCGTAGTAAGTGTTGATGCTATAATAGGAACAGCAATTTCTCCAGTGGCTTGCCTTGCGGCTTCCCATGGCGAATACCCATTATCCACAAAGCGGTGGATATTTTCTACTACTACGATGGCATTATCAACTAACATACCTAGAGCAAGGATTAATGAAAATAAAACAATCATGTTTATTCTGAAGTCAATTGCTCCGATAACTACAAATGAGATAAACATTGACATTGGAATAGCCAAACCAACAAAAAGCGCATTTCGTGTGCCAAGAAAGAAAAATAAAATGGCAATAACGAATATCATACCCATAATCATGCTATTCTCAAGGTTACTGAGTTGCATTTTTACTGATTCACTTTGATCGTTTGTTATTGATATATCAACACCCTTTGGAAGAACACCGTCTTTTTTGGCCACCTCTAATTTTTCATAGATTTTATCTGTTGTTGAGAGAAGATTTTCTCCTCCTTTTTTAACAACCTGAATTGAAACCACTGATTTTTTATTCAGTCGGGCAAAGCTTGTTGGTTCGGTATACCCATCAATAACTTCAGCAACATCTTTTAAATAAACAATGTTTCCGTCTTTATTTTTAATGATGATGTTTTCAAGTTCTTTAATATCTTTAAATTCCCCAATGGTTCGGATGCTTCGGCGAGTTTGTCCTAAAAGAATTTCGCCACCGGCCATCGAAATATTCTCGCTTCGGATAGCATTCGAAATCTCAAAAAACGAAATCTCAAGAGCCTCAAGCTTATGTAAATCGACATTAACCTTTATTTCCCGATCGTTCACCCCTTCGATCATCGCTTTTGAAACCTCCGGAATACTTTCGAAATCGTCTTGTAGCTTTTCGGCAAAGTACTTTAGCTCTTCAACACTATAATCACCCGATAAGTTAATATTCAGGATGGCAAATTCTGAAAAATCAAGATCGAAAACTAATGGATCCTGAAGCTCTGTGGCTCCTTTGGGTAGTTCGTTTTTGCCAATATCAACAGCATCTTTTACTCTGCGCAAAGCATCTTCAATATCAACATCTGTATTAAACTCAACAAAAATCATCGATGCATCCTGAGCAGAAATAGAGGTAATCTCTTTTAACCCACGTACGTTTTCAATTTCTTTTTCAAGAGGACGAGTAATAAGATTCTCAATATCCTCGGGAGAGTTTCCCGGATAAATGGTCTGAACCATTATTTGAGGCCACACAATCTCCGGAAATAACTCTTTTGGCAAATGTCTGTAAGAGTAAACGCCAAAGAACAGCAGTAACAATGTAAGCAGATATACTGTGTTTTTATTTTTTAAGGCCAGAGTAGTTAATTTAAACTCCCTTATAATTT
>JAVEZW010000346.1:0-3519 GCA_034002805.1 Bacteroidales bacterium
TATCGAAAAGAAAATTGAAGCCCAGTTAGAGAAACTGAAACAACTTAAAGCCCAAAAACAAGCTATTGAAGCAAGAGAGAAAAACAAAAATAAAGAACAGCAAAGAAAGGATGATACTCGACGTAAAATTCTGCTTGGTTCTTACTTAATTAAAAAAATGCAGAATGAAGCCAACAAAGAAAAAATACTTGCTGAACTCAACGAATATTTAACAGAAAATAGAGACAGACAACTTTTTGACTTACCAAATATTGAGGAAAATTAATTATGAATAAAGCCGATTTGATTGCTAAATTAGCACCTAAATTAAACATTAGCCAAGATGAAGCAAGAGTTGTTCTTAATTCTGTTCTTGATGTTATTACAGAAGCTTTGGTTGAAGAAAAAAATGTCCGATTAGTTGATTTTGGTACTTTTTCAGTAAAACAACGTGCAGAAAGAATGGGGCACAATCCTAAAACTGGAGAAAAACTTAAAATTGAAGCTAAGGAAGTCGTCACTTTTAAACAAGGCAAGGCTTTGGGAGAGCAATTTATTATTAAACCAAAGCCAAAAGGCAGAGTTAAAAAAGCTAAATAAACTGATTTTTTTATCTAGCATTGAAGCCTAGATATTTTAAATATGAATGAAACTGCTTCTGCTTTTCAGGGGATTGCTAAGTAATCACTAAAGCACATTGAGGGCAGTTTTATTCGCTCAACTTGAGGCCAGATAATTGTGAAAATTTTCCTTTATAAAAAACAGTTAACTTATTATTTATGGGGCATATCAATTTTGGGTATATCAATGGGTATGCAAACACTAAACGCATGTATGCCAAGTTCACCAGATGATGTATTTATTGCACGTATTCAATCATTTCAATCTGATAATCAGTCTACAAATTTTCAATTTAGTAAGCATAATTTTATTTTTCGCCCATTAACTACTTGGTTTAAATATTCCAATCCTAATCACTGGAAAAGCGACTTCAGGTTTAAAAAAATTAGAAAAAATGATTTAGTTATTGGTTTAGCCTATTCTCCAGATGGTGCTAAACCAAAAGACTATCAAATAAACTCGCTTGCATTACTTCATTGCAATAACGATATTTTGTCTATAGCTAAACCCCTATCTCCTTTTCTAAGCTGGAATAGAGAAAAAGGTCATTGTACCTATAGTGATACTAATGGGTTACTAAATGGTTTCTTAGACAACGATAAGGCTTATTATTTACATAAACTTCAAGCTAAATATCCTACTTGTCATAAGCTTTATTCGGCATTTCCTTTACCGAATATTTAACAAAAAATAGAGATAAGATATTAAATGACATTAATAAAAAGTAAATGGTTTAGAATTTTACTTACTTATATTGGCTGTTCACTATGCTGGATTGCTTTTAATATTGCTTATAATACTACTAGTTTAAGTGTTATAAATCAGTTAAATGAAATCTATTTCATGACTTTAAAGATAGTGTGGTACGTTATTTTGTATGTGCTTTCATACTGGTGTTTGAAGCCATCTAAATTTTCAAGATATACAATATTGATTATTTCTTGTTTTGTCGCTATGGCTTTATATTGGTTGTGCGGTTTAGCTGTACTAATATCACATGTCATGATGGGTTACAGCTTGTAAAATTAAATTTTTAGCTCTTTATTTTTCTTGTTCGATTTTATATTCAGGAATTAGCTCATTTAAGACCTTTTGGATATTTTCTTTATCTTCGATCTGTAAATTGTCCCGATAGTAAATTAAGTCCTCTATTTTGCTTTCCATCTGCATTTTTTCGGTGGGTTCTGCATTTTTGGATATTCGGGATAATAGGAAAATATAACCGCATATATTTTCTCTCGCAATTTCATAATTTACGATGTCGAGGTATTCAACGGGTACATGTTTGAGGTCGGCTGATAGGTTATTCAATTTGATCATGGCTGAAATCCTGATTTTTCTAAAATTGGGTAAAGCTCTCTAAATTTTTCAGGATCTAAAAGCATGTCAGCGATACGAATAGCAAATTGCTGAAAGCTCTCCGTACCTTGTGAGTATTTGCTCATTTCAGGCATTTCAGACATTTTATTCGCAAATAAATGACGTTGTGGGTCGCTCAATTTTATGAAAAATTTGGGGCTATTGCGATTTTTCTTGGATATTATTTTTTTTGAGGTTTTATCTACTTTAGGCTTAAATGTGAATGAAAATCCAGTAATTGTCCGCCCTTGCTTATGTTGTTCGTATTTAATCGTATAGTCTGAATGTTGATTCACTTGTTCCACTGCGACATCTAGGACTCGTAACTTAAAGTTAGAAATTATTTTATATTGCTTGGGTTCTACACCTAACTGTCCTCGTAACTGTTCTATTTGAATAAGTGGTATATGTCCTACATTTTTCCACTTCATTAATAACTCAAACAACCGAGTGGCGTAGGTGCTAGTAAATTCTGTAGTCTGAGAAAGGTAGTAACTTGTAAAATATTCTTTTGAATTGGCAACTAATAACACAACATCACTGGTAAGTTGGAAATGTAATAAGCCCTCTGATTCGGTATAACCAATTTTTTGTACCCATCTCGATTTCATTGTTGTGGGTATATCACAATCTCTTAGTTTTTTTGGCGGTTTAAGCGTGTATTCCTTACCAAACTCTAAGCCATATAGCGTATAAGAAAAATAGCGTAAGAATAAGCGTTCTGATGCTTCCTTTAATGCTCGGTAAGCAACTGAGCTATCTACCTTAAATTGTTCTGCATACTCCCCTGCATGTATTGTCAGCACAGTATCACTTGTTATTTCTTGGTGCTCATTATTGGCTTTAACCAAAGCCAAGCCTATTAAGCGTTGCTCTATAAGACTTAATGTATAACTTGCATCAATCAAAGCATTATTTTTAACGACTAAATCATTTGCCATTTTTTATACATACATTGTTTTTAGTTGTAATTATATTACTTTGATTAAAGATGTATAGCAATACTGCATAAACGTATAGATAAGACTGCATAAACGTATAGATAAGACTGCATAAACGTATAGATAAGACTGCATAAACGTATAGATATAGGCTACCAAGTCATTGATATTTAATTAAAATAACAGCTCTAAAATTAGAAAATTAGAAAATTATTAAAAAGAGGGGAGTGCTTAAAACTGCCCTAGGTACTCGCTAAAGCTCGTACTTTATTGAAGCTCGTACCTCGCTTCTTGGGGCAGTTTTTAATTAATTTCAGTTATGAATTCTAAAATCAAAAGCTCCAAAGTTCACACCCTTCGGGATGCTCTGTATCTTTCGTTATTAAGTTAAGGGGAGCTTGTAATCAGCGAAAAAGCAGGGACGAAATTTTTATGATGCTCAATCGCTCGTAGACACTCGCTCGGTTCTTACTGGAATGATTAACATATCTAATCAAAACCGTGGAACAATGATCAAATAGTAAGCGTGGAACGTAAAAAATCATAAAAAAAAGCCCAATCATGGGTGATTGAGCCAAAACTTGAAACTACAGCATTGATTTCTAAGGTTAATTATAAC
>JAVEZW010000347.1:0-3483 GCA_034002805.1 Bacteroidales bacterium
AAAACTGAAGATATATGTCGAATGATTCATTTTTTATACCAGCAAACAATGTTTTGGGAGGTTATTACATACCTGTAAGAAACGACTGGAATCTAAAAATAATTCAACGCCATATTACAGAAGCCGAAAAGGAACTGTACGAACAGCAGTTTGGCGAGGAAATATTATCAGACACGGAGTTTTTTAAATGGTGGAAAGCCAATTACAATACAAACATTAAAAAATAAAACGACCATACAAGGTATCAGTAACGATTTTCTTTTTGATTAATTTTAAAAAGGAGGTAATTATGAAAAGATATGGCAAGTTAATTATTTTCTTGATTTTAGCAGTATTTTTATTAGTTTTAGCAACACAACCTGAGATAAGAGCAAAAAGCATCATTACAGGCAATAAACCCGACACAAACCTTGTTAATCCGAAAGTCGATATTAAGGTAAATAAAGAATTTGATCGCAATGGAAATGTAATCCGGTATGATTCGACCTATACTTATATTTATACTTATCCTAACGGCACTAGAGAAACGTTAAATATCGACAGCATTTTCGATAATTTCAGGCCTTATTTCTTCTACAAAGGATTTGATCTGATGCAAAAACCATTCAATGTTTTTTTTGATTCTGACAGTAGTTTTCAACAACATTTTTTTGATCATGATTACTTTATGAACCAATTCGAAAACGAAATGTTCCGTTTTGAAGAAATGATTCATGAGATGGATTCATTGAGAAATCTCTATCTCAAAGAAATGTATCCTGAGATAAAACTAAAGAATACACCAAAACTTAAAAGCAATTCAGGTAAAACCATCGAAATCTGATAATTAGGAGTCTAAATAATGAAAAACCGGGCTTACTTACTCGGGTTTTTTAATTATATATTAGAGAATAGTTAGGATCAAATTGAAATATAGAGGAGGATAAAAATTATTTTTTTGATAAATACTTCAAAGGAAATATTGCACCTCATACAATTTTAATTGAATTGGTCCCAAATTTTAAAAATTCAAAATAAGCAAAAATTAGAATCATCAGATTTTAATTAACCTATTTTAATCTTTTTACTTTAAATTAAGTAAATCCATATTATAGTGTTCTTTTTTAACATCTATACAAAAAAAAGCCAAAACAGTTTAGTTTTGATTTAGGATTTCATAAAATATTTGAATTACCCTGCCATCCAATTGGTAGAAAACATTAAGGCTAAATTTATTTATCCCTGTACAGACTTCTTAAAATTTTTGTCAAACGAATCAGTTCCTCAAACTTTCGTCATGACCCTAATATAACAAGTGTATTTCATAATTAAAGATACTAAAAAAAGAGCTCCGATTTCTCGAAGCTCTCTGTGGTACCACCTGGAATTGAACCAGGGACACACGGATTTTCAGTCCGTTGCTCTACCAACTGAGCTATGGTACCGAATGCTCATTGGCGGTTGCAAATATAATTGAAAAAAATCGTTTACAAAATATTTTTTATCAAATTTTAAATATTCTTGTCTTTCACTTAATCTAGCCTTTTATTAGTTTGATGCAGAGATTTTTATATTTTTGCAACTCATCTAATTAACGAATGAATTATCAAACTCATACGCTAAAAAACGGAATCAGGTTAATTCACTTATATACCGAATCGGCAGTTGCGCATTGCGGACTTATTATAAATGCCGGTTCGCGTGACGAACAAGAACATGAGCACGGAATGGCTCACTTTATTGAACATGCTATTTTTAAAGGCACAAAAAAGCGTAAACCTTTTCATGTTCTTAGCCGAATGGAAGATGTTGGTGGAGAGATAAACGCCTACACATCAAAAGAAGAAACCGCTATACATACTTCTTTCTTAAAAAATGATTATGAGCGAGCTGTTGAACTTATTTTTGATATTACATTCAACTCTATTTTTCCTCAAAAAGAGATTAACCGTGAAAAAGAAGTAATTATTGAGGAAATAAAATCGTATAAAGACGATCCAGCAGAACTTATTTTTGATGAATTTGAAGAACTGGTTTTCTCAAACCAACCTTTAGGACGAAACATACTAGGAAACCCAAAAGATCTGCGACGATTTACTAAAAAAGATATAGAATCATTCATCCGAAATAATTATCATACAAATGAAATGGTGTTATCCTCAATAGGAAATATAACTTTCGAAAAATTTATTCGGTTAGCAGAAAAATACTTTGGTCAGATTCCTTCAAATCCTCGAAAAAAAGAGCGGATTTTTTTTAATAATTATATCCCTGAAATAAAAACTGTTTTAAAAAAAACACACCAAACCCATTTTGTTATTGGTAACCTGGCCTATAATGCTTATGATCCCAAAAAAGTAGGGCTAACACTTTTAGACAATTTGCTTGGCGGTCCAGGATTAAATTCACGATTAAGCCTTGTATTGCGCGAAAAATATGGGTATGTATATTATATCGAATCAAACTATACTCCATACAGCGATACGGGCGTTTTTTCAATATATTTTGGTACAGATAAGAATAATGTTGATAAAAGCTTATCGCTGATTAAAAAGGAATTCGATTTGTTACGCAATAAAAAACTAGGTGCTATTCAGCTTAAAAAAGCTAAAAAACAAATTTTTGGCCAGATTGCAATAAACTCAGAAAATAGCGCTAACCTAATGCTGGCTATGGGTAAAAGCTATCTGCTGTTTAACAAGGTTGATAGCCTGGAAGAAATAAAAACTAAAATAGAATTGATTAGCATTGATGATATTCAGAAAATTGCAAACGAGGTGTTGAATATTGATAAAATGTCGATGTTGATTTATAAATAAGTGCCTAAGTTGCTTTAAGTAAATTAAAGTGAGCTAAAATGAATTTAACATTAAACTTTAGGCACTTTAAATTACTCTAGCTCACTTTTTACTTTTTACAGATGTCTGATTTTTATTTTAATATAGAGGAGTATATTCTAAATCATTCAGATGATGAGGATCCATTGTTAGCTGAACTAAATCGCGAAACTAACCTTAAAATATTGCGTCCCAGGATGCTTTCGGGTCATTTGCAAGGAAAAATTCTTGAGATGATAAGCAAAATGATCAGGCCAGAAAGAATTCTTGAGGTCGGAACTTATACTAGCTATTCGGCCATTTGTCTGGCAAAAGGTTTAATGGAAGATGGCATTTTGCATACTATCGAGATTAATGACGAATTGGAAGAAATAATTACCAAATACATTCAAAAGTCAGGTTTTCAGAATCAGATAAATGTACATTTCGGAAATGCACTCGAAATTATTCCAACACTAAACGAGATGTTCGACCTTGTTTTTATTGATGGAGATAAACGCGAATATTTAGCTTATTATGAACTTGTATTGAATTATTTAAAACCAGGAGGATTTATTCTTGCCGACAATGTGCTCTGGAGTGGAAAAGTTATCGAACTCGAAACTCCTGATGATGAATATACCAAAGGCATTTTCGACTTTAACGACTTTTTAAAAACCGACAACCG
>JAVEZW010000348.1:0-3471 GCA_034002805.1 Bacteroidales bacterium
CACCTTCATCGATCATCATTTTTGCACCACCAGGCAGTTTTTCTTCGGCAGGCTGAAATATAAATTTTACTGTACCTTCAAATTCGTTTTTTAAATCATTTAAAATCATAATTACTCCTAAAAGAGCCGCAGTGTGTGCATCATGCCCGCAGGCATGCATAACTCCTTTGTTTACTGATTTAAAAGGAAAATCATTTTTTTCATCAATTGGTAAGGCATCCATGTCAGCTCTTAAGGCTATGCACGATTTTTCGGGGTTTTTACCTTCGATAATTCCGGTAATTCCAGTGCCTGCTATACCTGTTCTGAATTTTATATGCATTGCGCTAAGTACTGACGAAACGTATTTTGATGTTTCAAATTCATTAAAAGATAGTTCGGGATGCTGATGAATATGCTGTCTAATATCAACAACCTGTAAATAGTATTTTTCGGCAAGCGATTTGATTTTTTCTTTTAAGTCCATTTGATTTACTTGTTAAAAATCATTTTTAATGATACCAGTAACAAAAAAATACCGAAGATGGTTTTTAGCGTTTTTGCGGGTATGTGTGTCGAAACTACTGATCCAACATAGCTCCCTAAAACAGTAGCGAATATTAAAACAGCAGCATATTTATAATCGATATAGTTGTTTTTTGCATAATGTATCACTGCAAAAATACCCACCGGAAGTAGCAATACCAACAGGCTGGTTCCTTGTGCCTGATGTTGAGAAAAGCCCATTATAAAAACCAGTGCAGGAACAATAATTATTCCGCCACCAAGTCCCAATGCGCCACCTACAAATCCGGCAAACAGACCAATAATAAGTAATAGAATTATCTCATTTAAACTCATAGTACGTATATTAAAAATCCAAACTTAGCGAAAAATAAAAAACTCTGGGCAACACCTCTTGATTTTCGATTCCCCATGCATAATCGAGTCGAATAAAATACCCCAGTAACATAACCCGCAAGCCAACACCATAGCCGGCAACAATAGGATCTCTGCCAGTGTCAAGCTTTACAGTAATAGGTTTGTAGTAGATTTCTTGTATGTTATATGCATTCTCTTCCGACCAGGGTGATGATCCACTCCATGCTGTGCCAATATCAAAGAATCCTACTAGCTGCATATTTGTAAAAAAGGTAGAGCTCAGAGGTGTGTTCGAAAAATACTTTACGAAAGGCCATCGTAGTTCGGTATTTATAAGTGCAAAACTATTTCCATTACGAATGTTCTGAGGAAAACCCCTCATATTTGTTGCAGAAGCCTGAAAAGCATATTTTTCGTTTGTATTTATTGGTATTTCATCAAGAGGTACAAAAGTAGGAGTTGTACCCGAAAAATTAGTCCAGTTATCGACTCCTCCTAAATAATAAATCAGTTTATTTTTTCCAAACGATGTACTTGCAGCCAAACGACTGGCAAATGTTAATCCGCGATGTATTTCGATATAATGTCTGAAATCGGCTCCTAGCACGAATAAATCTGATTCGGTATCATTAATTTGTCTGTAATATTCACCAACAATCTTATATCGTGTTCCGCTGTATAAGTTTACACCAGAGCTTATCGTATTATCGAAAATATATTCGAGTTTTAATCCACCCCAAACTTTTTGATTGTCGGGTTTTTGAAGTGTATTTCTGTCGGTTGCCAGATAAGTTAGTTTGTCGTAACGTGCAGTAATAGATCCTGTGAGCCCCGCAACCTGGCTAAATGGCAAGGTGCGGATATACATCAGCTTATGGCTTAGGGTTTTAGATGTAAACAACGGCGTTGTGTTCTCGAAACTCTGACGGTGAAAAACATATTGCTCATCAATTTTCTTTTTAAGGTTTTCGAAACTTACGAGGTATTCATTACTCTTAAAATCGAGAGATAGCCTAACTCCTGCAATTATTTTATAATCTTCGAGCAAGTCGGTGACGCCAATCTTAATTAATCCGTTTAATCCGGGATTAAAATACACAGCTCCACCAGTAAAAGTCTGGTACGATGAACTTAAAAAGCTAAAATCAACCTGACTAACCAACTCATCGGTAAAAAAAGTTCGTTGGTAAATCTGGATCTTGGGGTTTGATTTCTCGTAAATGGTTGTATCTATTGGTTCGTTGTTATATTTGTAGGCAAAATAAGGTTTCTCGAACTCAAAGGTGTAATGGTTTATATCTGCATAATTATCCTCTGCCGAAAAAATGATAACTGAATCAGGCAGTACTTTATTTAATTCGATATTTTCAGTGATTTCAGCATCTATTTTTCTTCGGTATTGGGTTAACGGAGGCTGAACTTCCGTTAGCTTATTAAAAGTTATATCATTATCATACAAAGCAATATGTTTATTGTTATGGAAAAAAAGCTTTACATACTGGTCGTTACTTTTACTGATACTATGTTCAATCATATTTCGCTGGTAATTGCTTAATGCTTTTTCGTTCAGATAATATCTGTAATGAATTGAAGTATCGATAAAGCTTATGGTGCTATCGTAGTAAGCTAAATATAAATTCTGAATACCGTTTTTGTTACTTAAATACAGGTAGTTGTTGTTCTGCTCAAATGGCTGCGACTCATCAATATTGGCTGTGTTACTTAAGTTTGTTATGTTTTTGTTGGGCTGATTTAATTGGTAAACAAATAAATCGCTATGCTTTAGGTATCCGGTGTTAGTGTTTTTTGTTTCTGAGTTTTCGGTTATCCGGTTTGCCGAAAAAAGTATTTCCGAATCATTTTTAATAAATCGGGGATGAAACTCATCAGAGAGATCATTGGTAATCTGAGTGCTGGTGGATGAAGCTACATCGTAGATAAACAAATCTGTTAAGCCATTTCTTACAGCCGAAAAAACCATTTTCGATCCATCGGCAGAGTATGAGAAATCAAGTATCTTATCAAAATTAAATAAGTTTCGGGAGCTTAATGCGTTATTATCTAATGAGTATTGAATGATTTGTAACTTGTTCTCAGTTTCGGTAATTATGGTCAGGTATTTTCCACCTGGATGCCAGCTAATTACAGGGTAGGTGTAATCATTTATCTGTTTTAATTTATATCCATTTTTATACACTTTTTTCGTTTTACCTGTTTGTGTATTGTAAATCCAAATTTTATATAAGCCCGATTCGTTTGAGACATACCCTATATTTTCACCATCAGGGCTAATTTTAAATTGATAATAGTGTTTGTTGGGGTTGGATTTTTTAATAATATTTTTTGGATCACTCAATGAATCAGCAAAAAACGATTTTTCTTTTGCAAAATAATCTCCGTAATAAGCAATCCATTGGTTAGTTAATTCTTTGGTCGAAACTCCTAAAACACTGCCCAGCGAATGATTAACACCTTTGTTTATGCGTGTAATAAATAGAAGATCAGGAATAATAGTTCCTCCATAGTAATCATTTAAATATTTCCAAAATGAATGTCCTGCAATTTTGGCATCATCATCAGCAAGATGATTCAATTGTAAATATGATCCGC
>JAVEZW010000349.1:0-3428 GCA_034002805.1 Bacteroidales bacterium
CCAATGTCCTGCATTTTGAATCGTTTTAATTTCTGCCTGAGGGTAAATAGTAGTTATCGCTCTTTGGTCGTTTTCTAAAATGTAATCAGATTCACTTCCTTTTATAAAGAGTACAGGAAATCCTGTAATTGTTTTTTTGTTTGCAAAATCCTGTAAACTTAATCCATCAATTATTTTTTGAAGATTTTCTTGCAAAGCACTAATGTTAATGCCCCAGTAAAATTTGTTGTTATGCGATCGCTTTAAGTTTTTTAATAAAAACTGGCGTACCTGCTTTTGCTCAATTTTGCCAGAAAGTAAACCATCAACCTGCTCCCTTGAAGTGATAACTGAAAAATCAATTTCGGCCATCGTTTTAATGATGGTTTTGTGCTGTAAAAGCTGAAAAGAATTGGTGCTTAAATATGATAAAGGCGAAATATCAACCACAATAAGGCTTGTAATGCGCTCGGGGTAATCGGCCGAAAAGTACATAGCTGTTTTTCCACCCATAGAATGGCCAATAATGATTGCTTTTTCGATCAGCTGCTGATCCATAAACTCTTTCAGATCCTCTTTTAACAGAGAGTAGTTATGATCAGGTGTGTGCGGTGATTGACCATGATTACGCTGATCTATAAGATAAACCTCAAAATGTTCTGCAAGCTTTTTGCCAATCGTAAACCAATTATCCGATGATCCATACAATCCGTGGATAATAATTAATGGTGGGCCCTGACCTAACTTTCTGAAAAACAGATTCATAATTAATGAGTTTTAGACTTAAGTATCAAGATTTGAGAGATTCACTTAAGAAAACAATCAAATACAAATTATTCCCTAATCGACTTTAAATCCTGATACTTGGTACTTGATACTTGGTACTTGGTACTTGATACTCAATACTTGATACTCAATACTTGATACTTGATACTAATTGCTCAAATCTATTATTTTAATTCTCTCAGGTACATCTGTATGGTGTTTTCTAGCCCATAATAAAGAGCATCCGCAATTAGAGCATGACCAATTGAAACTTCAAGTAAACAAGGAATATGCTGATTGAAATATTTTAAGTTATCAAGATTTAAATCGTGGCCTGCATTTAAACCCAGGCCCAATTTGTTTGCTAACTCTGCAGCTTTAACAAATGGAGCAATTGCTTGCTCTTTATTTTTTAAAAAGTTTGCAGCATAGGGTTCAGTATATAATTCAATGCGATCGGTTCCGGTTTCTACAGCATTTTTAATGAGTTCAGGATCAGTCTCAATAAAAATCGAAGTTCGGATATTCATCGAATGAAATCGTTTAATCAGATCCTTTAGAAAATCCTTATTCTTTATGGTATCCCAACCGGCATTCGAAGTCAGCGCATCAGGTGGATCGGGAACTAATGTTACCTGATGTGGTAAAATAGTGGTTACCAAATCGATAAACTCTTTTGATGGATAACCTTCGATATTAAATTCGGTTTTAATAACTGGCTTAATATCAAACACATCCTTGTATCTTATATGTCGTTCATCAGGTCTTGGATGTACAGTCACGCCCTGGGCTCCGAATCGTTCGCAATTAACTGCGGCTTCGAGTACATTCGGTATATTTCCACCACGGGCATTTCGTAATGTTGCAATTTTGTTTATATTTACACTTAATCTGGTCATAATGCGATAATTTACAATATTGTAAACTTTGAAGCGTTTTGATTGTTAAAAGTACAAAAATACAGTATTTTTAAGATACTAAAACTTATGTTGGCAAAAGATTTGATATCAGACGAAATTCCTGCTATAAAAACTTCAGATACTGCTGTTGAAGCATTAAACTGGATGGAGGTTTTTAGGGTTTCTCATTTGCCAATTGTAAACAACGAAGAGTTTCTTGGACTTATTTCTGATGCTGATATTTTTGATCTCAACTCACCCGAAGAAGCTATTGGTAATCATCGCCTTTCTCTTTTACGACCTTATGTTCGATTGGATCAACATATTTATGAAATAATGGAACTTGCTGCCAGGCTTAAGTTAACCATAGTTCCTGTTCTTGATTATCACAATAAATTTATGGGTGTAGTTAGAATGAGCGATTTACTTCATTATTTTTCGAAATTAACCGCCATCGAAAAACCAGGTGGAATATTAGTTCTTGAAATGAGTCAGAATGATTATGAGATGACCGAAATTGCTCAGATTGTTGAATCAAATAATGCTAAGATATTGAGTATGTATGTTAATTCAGCAACAGACTCTACTAAACTCGAAGTTACTCTTAAACTGAATGTTACTGATCTAACTTCAATAATTCAAACTTTTAACAGATACGAATATACTGTTAAGGCATCTTTTATGGAGTACGATGAGCAAGAGGATTTGTATAACTCAAGATATGAGATGTTTATGAAATATTTGAATATTTAAATTTACTGAAAATAGCAGGTATATACCATGAAAGTTGCGATATACGGACGTAATGTAAATAAAGAATTCGAGCAATATGTTAGGGAAGTATTAGCTATCCTTAGCCAACACAAAATAGATTTTATAATCGAGAAGAAATTCTTCGATTTTATGGTAAATGAACTATATTTCGATTACCCGGCTGTAAAAACTTTTGAATCGCATAAGGATATAAAAAATTTAGTTGATTTAGTTATAAGTATCGGCGGCGACGGAACAATGCTCGAAACAGTAACACTGGTAAGGGATGCTGACATTCCAATTGTGGGTATAAATACTGGCAAACTTGGATTTCTAGCCAATATTGCAAAAGAAGAAATTCAAACCGCAATAAATGCCATTCTTAAGAAAAAATATGTAATTGATGAAAGAGTTCTTTTAAAAATAAATACTCAATCAAGAATATTCTCAGATTTCCCTTATGGGCTCAACGAAATTGCAGTTCAGAAGAAAGATTCTACAATGATTACGGTTCATACCTATATTAACGATGAATTTCTGAATACTTATTGGGCCGATGGATTGATCATATCGACACCAACCGGTTCAACTGCTTATTCGCTTAGCTCAGGTGGCCCGATAATTGTACCACATTCGTGTAATTTTATCATAACACCAATTAGTGCGCATAATTTAACAGTTCGGCCAATAGTTATACCAGATACCAGTATTATAAAATTAAAAGTAGAAAGCCGAAGCAACAATTACCTGGTATCTTTCGATCATCGATCAGTAACTATGGATATTACAGAAGATATTATAATTTCAAAAGCTGATTTTAAAGTTAAATTACTTAAATTAGATACAACTGATTATTATTCAACACTTAGGAATAAATTAATGTGGGGAGTTGATAAACGAAACTAAGTATTAAAAAAAGTTAATTCGATTAATAATTCTTTTTTGATTTGTAAAAATAAATACCTTTGTATCAATGATAAATCGAAAATTAAGAAATAAGGCTGTTGTTTTATTTATTCTTTTGATTCTTCC
>JAVEZW010000350.1:0-3412 GCA_034002805.1 Bacteroidales bacterium
CAACAAGCCAAAACCCGCGAGGAATTTCTGAATCTGATAAACAGGAAGTAATTCTGTCTATTTGTTGCTAACCTTGCTTGCTAATGCCATTAAAGTATAAGGTAAATACAGCGTAAAGTACGATAAATCGTAAGTGCTGTCTGTGAAAAATGAGCCTGAAATTCCTCTGGTCATTATCAGACTCAATTGTGAACCAGCCATAAAAATAAACATAAAGCTAGCAGCATACTCAAAATATTCGTCTGTGTTTTTCCATTTCAGAGCAAAAATTATTCCTGCTACTATCATTATTATCAGAAACACAGGATTTCCTACACTTGTTTGTGACATAAACGGATTACGTGTGAAAAATACGTATGTACCATCTATTGTCCATAAAACAAACGGCATAAAAACGACAAGAACAAATGCCAGTATAGACAGCGGAAACAGAATCTTCTTCAGCCAGTTGGTTTGTATATATTGTGCAAACAGGAAGAGAGCTACAGGAAGAACTGCCGATAACCGCGTAGATGCAATTATTCCACACAATATTATCGTTAGCCAAAAGTTTTTATCTACACTATAGCCTTTTTTTGTATACCAAAGAATAAAAGTCAGCACGAGAAATCCGTTGCTTAACGAATCGCTACGGACAGCTACTTCCCACCAGTATGCAGGTGATAAAATAAGCAAAATCAAAAAGAAGAAAGCTTTTCTATATGAATTGAAGTAAATCTTTACAGTTACAAATGTAATTATCAAAAAGAAAATCAACCCGATACCTACATCTCCAAGCAAATAAAACGGGATATTAATCACATGCCAGAGCGGGAATGGTGAAGGAAAATTGGTTTCGCTAACATGAGTATGAATACCATAGGGGTATTCTCCATTAAATAATCCTTCGAGAAAGAAACTTACTGCCGACCACCTGTCAACTCTTACGGTGTACGGATCAATATACAAAAGCCCTACAGCAATAAGAATTAAAGTAATTGACAGTAAAACAAACGATGAGTATTTAAATAATTTCTCAGATACTTTTGGTGACCATTTAAAATACAAATAAACGAATCCCAGAATGCCTGAAATATAAAGAACTGTAATCAGAGGAACAGAAATTTCTGTCCGTGTTAAGTATTTGAATATAAACAGAATATTGACAAATAAATAAAGTATTAGTTGCCATTGGGTTCTAAATGCTGTAAAAATTTTTCTCATTTATGTTCGTTTTGCAGGTATTCGATAGCTCTTTCAAGGTTTGGCGTTTTACACTCATAGAATCGGTAAAATGCTATTTTACTGTGAATTCCAAATACTTTTCGTTTGATGTCTTTAAAAAAATAGTGCGCAATCTCTTCAATTTCAGCTGCAGAGTTTATATGCTCATGTCGCATAAGTACTTCGTAATTTAAACCATACAGTAAACGAAACTCAATACCAGTAGTAAGCATATAACCAAGTTTCCACAGGAAAGTACCTTCGTTTGGTATGGCAAAGCGCAGACAGCCATCGTTTTTAAGTAGTAAAGCTGATTTTGCGACTACATGTGGTAAATTCTCAATATGCTCAAAAGTGGCTACTGAAGTGATTCTGTCGTAACGTAATGACAAATCAATTTCATCAATGTCATTGTAGGAGTTTTGAATTTTGGAGAAATGCACCGAGCCTTCATATAATTTTGTGAACGGCTCTACAATTTCATATGGGTCTGATATTTCATAATCGAGCTGATTGAGAGTGCCCGCTCCTATTTCAAGTGTATGTTTTTTGTGATTCTGTTGCACATCTTCTGCTACTTTTTTATGCATCCAGGCTTCCATTTTTTTCGAAACAGATGTGGCTGATGTGTTTCCCTCCCTATTCTTTTTGTAATGATCAGCATAGATTTGTATAAATTCCTCCGGTAGCTCGGGGCGTTTTTTAGGAAATGCATCAAAGTTCATGTTCTTGTTTTTTTTAGCCCATAATCAGATAAATGGAAACCGCTCCAAGTAGAATACCTATTATTTGTTTTGTTTGAAGTGTTTCGTTAAATAGCCATACACCCATAAAAATTACAAATAATACAATAGCGGTAGAAAGTGTTGGGGCAATTTTACTTAATGGAAAGTACTTGTAAATATAGGTTTGAAAAATAAATGCAATTGCATATGAAATTGCACTAAATCCAATGAAGATGAGCCACTTCCTGCTCATTGAAGCAGATAAAGATGCATATTTTAATAACACCTGAGCTGTAACAGCAAAAATTACACCCATGAAAACTAAAAAATATTTCATTTAGCCTGAGTTAAATTAGAGGTTTTATCAATAATATAAATGGGACGTTTTTTCTGTTCATCAAAAAGAAAGCCTATGTATTCGCCAATAATGCCCAGAATAAAAAACTGAATGCTGAACATTACTCCCAGGAATACAATAATGGTAGTGTATCCTGATACCGGTTGGTCGATAAATTTCATGATAATGCTGTATATGGCTACAAATAAACTGAACAGCCCGGAAAGTAATCCCATAAAAATTCCAACTTTAAGAGGAAGTTTTGATAGTGTGGCAATGGCTGTTACCGAAAGCGATACGAGTTTATGAAACGAGTATTTGCTTTTTCCTGCTTTTCGGTTCTCAATTTCAAATTCAATTGTGGCTTTTTTGAACCCGATTATTTGGATAAAACCACGCAGGAATCGAACGCGTTCCCTGTAATCTTTTCTCAGAATTTCGGCAACTCTGGCTGAAATCAGAAAAAAATCTGATGCATTTACAGTCAGATTGTGTTGAGAAATCAGGTTAAGTGTTTTGTAAAATATTTTTGCTGTTTGTTTGTTGTTCGATTGTTTGCTTACCATGTTAATGATGTCGACATCGCCCTGCAGAAAGCGATTCAACATCTGTGGAATTAATCGTGGTGGATGTTGGAGATCGCTGTCCATGCAAATGATCGCATCTCCAGTAGCATAGTCAACACCTGCAATCATAGCAGCTTCGTGTCCGAAGTTTGTCGAAAAATGTATTGCTTTTACTTTATTGTTTATAGCCAGCAAATCAATTATCTCTCCTGAGCGATCTGTACTTCCATCGTTGACAAATATCAGTTCGTATTCCGAATGGTTATTCTCCAAAATATTAAGGATTTCAGCATAGAAATCCTTAAGAATTAATTCTTCGTTAAATACGGAGATAACAACAGATAGTTTCATTCGCTATTAATTTATAACCATAATTTTAGTAACAGCACTTTGGGTGCCGTCGCTGTTTGCACATATAACAAGGTAAATGCCGGTATTTACTTTACGTCCGCGCACATCTTTGCCATCCCATGTTGCAATACCACCATTCGAAACAGTTTCAGAAATCAGATTCCCGTTCAAATCAGTAATTTTTACCTGAGTGTCAGCAACTAATCCTGTTATTGTAATAATTCCGTTAT
>JAVEZW010000351.1:0-3409 GCA_034002805.1 Bacteroidales bacterium
ATTACAAAGGAGTAGTTCTTCAAAGAAAAGGTGCAGCAGGTTCTGAAACTTTTACAGTAAGAAAAATTTCAGGTGGTGTTGGAGTTGAAAGAATTTTCCCAATGAATTCACCATTTATCGAAGAAATTGAATTAAACAAAAAAGGACATGTTCGCAGAGCACGTATTTTCTATCTTCGTGATTTAACTGGTAAAAAAGCCAGAATCAAGGAAAAAAGATTCTAAGAATCAATTACAACAAGATAAAAAAACCTTCTGTAAAATACAGAAGGTTTTTATTTTTAATCCACTTAAGGTTTTCTAATTTCCTGAACCTAATTTATCCGCTTTTATTTTAGCTTCTTCAACTAATTTATCTGCTTTTACTCCTGCTTCTTTTACCAGATCATCAGCTTTCTTTTTAGCTTCTTTCTTAAGCACAGAGGCAGATTTTTCGGCTGCAATTTTAGCTAAAGGTCCTTCTTTAGCTGCTTTTTTAACCAATGCATCAGCTTCCTGGGTTGTTTGCTGCAATAATTTATCGGCAGCCACCTGTGCTTCATCTTTTAGTTTTGCAGCTTCTTTTTCTGCATCGGCAATGATTTTTTGAGCCTGTGCAGATATTTCTTCTTTAGCTTTTGTTTTTGTTTGATCGACAAGTTGCTCTTTAACTGATTTATTTTCGCCACCAGCACTACTTTTTCCAAGTGTAATTTTGGGGTCGGTCGTTGTACCAACTATTTTAGCATTTATGGTAATACTCTCGACTTTATCAATATTTAACCCTTTTGATCCTGCCAGATCAAGCAATCCGGAAACAGCCTCATTTGCAGCAGATCCAAAATATTTCATTGGTATATTTAGAGCTACATCATAATCCATTGTTTGATCGACACCATGAGAACCACCGACTGTCATTTTGATATCTCCAACTTTTGTATCAAATGGCTCGACATTTATTCTTCCCTCACTGATTTTAAAACTTACATTAACATCTTTAAAAGAATTACCTGTATTATCGCCTAACTTAACAAGTTTAAATAAAGTAGAAAGAGTTTCTGAATTTACCACTTCAATTTCCTTTGATTGTAGACGGCCATAACCTTCTATAGAATTTAAAACAGGACTCATTGTGGAATCTAGCAATCCTTCGTAATTTAGCTTAACCGATACTTTACCTTTGCATTTCTCGAGAATTGAAGCCATTTTCCCTAACATCTCTATTGAATTAACAGCAGAAGTAATTTCAATATCGCTTATATCAAGAGCCATTTTAACTGCTGGTTTCTGAATATCCTGCGTATTATATTCACCCGTTAAGCCAATCTTACCATCAAGCATATTCATTGTAAGATTTTCCATCAGCACTTTTTTATCTTTAACGACAAAAACACCTTTTAAATTGGTGATATCCATTTTACTGTATAAAATATGGCTAAGAGATGATTGAAGCCTAAAATCAATATTGGCAGGAACCTCAAAAACGGTCATTGGAACTTCTGCAGAATCTGTAACAGTTACTTCTTCCGTTGATTCTGTCATAAATTCATTTGCATCAATCAACGAAGAAGTGAAATTAAAATTACCTTTTAAGATTTCGTCCTTCAAAGCATAAGCAATATAATTCTCAATTTTTCCATTTAAATTAAAATCACTTTTACCAATCTGGGCAATAAACGACTGAAGATTAAGATACTTAGGTGTAAAATCAAGTGTGGTTTCAATAATTTTTACTGGTTGCGGAAAATCGGGACTTTCGTAAATAAAATCTTTAAGCTGCAGTTTTCCTATGGCTTTAAAATCTTCGTACTTTTCGTTCTCGATGGATGACATTTTACCATCTAACTCTATATCTGCAATTATTTCGCCATCAATTTTTGTACTATCTAAAGGCAAAATATCTTTAAAGGTGCTAAGTATGATATGTCCATCAATTGCGCCCTGTATTTGAGGATCGCTCATTGGTGTACTAACATGCATAACAATATCAAATGGATTACCAGCCATTTCGAGATGGAACTTATTCAAATCAACTTTAGTGTTATCGTTATTAATTCCATCGTAAAATACTTTTAGGTCTATATTTATGTTATCCACAGACTTTGGTAAATCGGGATATTGAAACATAGCATTTTCAACTAACAAACGGAGATTTGCTGATGGAGTTATTGAATCTGTTAGAGTTCCCTTAACATCACCTTCAAGGACTAAATTTCCGTTTGTTTTAAGTTGTTCGAATCCCTGCATATAAATTGCAGGCACCATTGAAAGTATCGATTTAAAACTAGTGTTTTTGGTGTTAAAACGCATATCAACATTGATATCATCTCCGGGCATTTCGACAGAGCCATCAAAGGCAAGTGCTATATCATTTAATGTGAGTAAATTATCTTTAAATGTATAAATACTCTTAACCATATCGGCACCAATTGTTGCATCAAAACCGAAGCGGGTATTTTTTAAATACTGTATTCCGCTCATTTTAACATTAATTGCATCAATGGTGGTTTTAATATTAAGATCTGAATAATCGAGGCCAAAGTTTCCTTTTAGTAAAAAATTAAGGTTATTAATTGAAGCCAACATATCTGAAGTAGCGTCATCGTATATTATCTGGCCATCGATAATCTGGAATTTCTTTAGTTGGAGGTTGAAATCGTCTGATTCATCTGAAACGTCCTCTTCAGCAACAGTATCAGCAACTTCTTCAGATGGAATCATAATATCCCAATTAGCGGAGCTGTCGGCAAGTACTTTTGCATTAATCAGAGGTTGATCCAAAACAATCCCCTTTACCATAACATTTTTCTTAAGCGCGCTCATCAAATCAACCTGAACATTAAACGATTTAAAATACATTAATGTATCACCATCGAATTTATCGATTCCAATTACAGATAAATTATACAAACCAAGGTTGAAATCCGGGAAGCTCCTGAATAGGGATAATTTAAAATCAGCAAACTCAACCTTTGCCCTAACATTTTTATTTATTTCAGATTTTACCTTATTCATTATTTCATCTTTAAAGAAATAAGGTATAATTATCATTAAGGCAATAATTAAAACAATTAGAATTAAAATTGACTTAAAAACCCATTTTATATACTTTTTCATGGTTGTGTTTATTTGTTAAGAATAAGAATCAAATTTACAAAATTTTTATTTAGGGATTGGTTTAAAGTTAAAAGTTGAAAGTTAAATATTAAATCATAGGGCCCTAATAAATGATTACATGTTTGCTATAGGTTTATCAGAGGTTTAATCCGGTTTATTATTTACAGTATTTTCAATTTTTTCTACGAATTACAATTTTCTATTTAGGTAGGAATAAATTATTTTTATATATTTGCAGCCACAATTGAATCTGTAGCCTGCCTGTCGGCAGACAGGCATAATGGATACCTGCCTGCCGGCAGGCAGGGTGCATC
>JAVEZW010000352.1:0-3391 GCA_034002805.1 Bacteroidales bacterium
GCTACTGTTGTCCGAATTCCAGTTTATGGTGGCCACTCTGAAGCTGTTAATATTGAATTCGAGAAAGATTTTGATTTGGATGAAGTTAAAAAACTACTCGCCTCATCACCCGGAATCACTTTACAAGATAATCCTTCAAAGAATCTTTATCCAATGCCTAAATATTCCGAAGGCAAGGATGATGTATTTGTTGGTCGTATCCGACGAGACTTTTCGCAACCAAAGAGCCTGAATATGTGGGTTGTTTCAGATAATTTACGTAAAGGGGCTGCTACCAATGCCGTGCAGATTGCTGAGTATTTGGTTAAGAAAGAACTGGTTTAACAAAGTGTTAATCTAAGGGGAAGTATCTTTAAGTTCTCTAAAATTTCTTTACATGAAGAACATTCTACATTTAATTTTAGTTTTAATAGTTATACAAGGTTGTGCTTCACTCAATTTACCTCTGAATGAAAATAGGGTTGAAATCAATAAAAATAACGTTGAAATATTTAACGGAACTTATCAAAATTTTTCAGTTGACTCAACAAATAGAAGAACACCCAGCTTATGGATGGTTTTCGGTATTGAAAATTACTCTAATTCGGACTGGAAAGAAACAATTGTAGAATTAGAATTTATTAACAAAAATACAGCAAAAGTTAAATTAATAAGCAAAGATGGAAAGGTTTTGAAAAGCAAACGGATATATGGCCGAATCGATGATGGATATTTTTATGTTAGAAGAAAATTTTTATTGGTCCCATTTGTACCATTCGTTTTTGGTTATATTAATGAAAAAAGTCGCTTTTGCTTAGCTGATAATTTTCTATACATTGAATCATCTTGGAATATTTGGGGATTTGCAGTAGTTGCAGGTACAGATGAAAAGGAACAGATATCTTTTCGATGTGTGAAGCTTAAATAAAAAAGAACAATGGCTAAAAGCCCTTCAAGTTTTATATGGGGTGACGAAATACTTAACCTTTTTTACTACTTTTAAACCTTATTAAAGGTGCATACCTATGATGGGGGAAAACCCACATAAAATTTACTCGCAATCATTGGTAGTCATTGTAACGTGTTAATAACAACTACAATATAAAATTTATTAAAACTTTGCCAGATAATTATCAAATGATAAAATAGTTGAAATTAATAGTATGAGTAATGCAAAAATATCCATACGTTTTTTTGACGATCGCGAAGTGCGAGCCGTTTGGGACGAGCAAAACTCCAAATGGTGGTTTAGTGTGTTGGATATTGTGGCTGTGCTTACCGACCAAAACGATTATACCAAAACCCGCAACTATTGGAAATATCTTAAATCGAAGTTGAAGAAAGAAAACAGCGAAGTGGTTAGTGTCACTACCCAGTTGAAATTCCTTGCGCCTGACGGCAAAAAGCGTTTAGCCGATATGTTGGATTACAATGGCATTATTACCTTAGGTAAAGAATTTCCGGGCAAAAAAGCAAACCGGTTTATAGAATGGTTTACTTTCAGTGATGAAAGCATCGACGGGAAAAGTAAAACAAAGGCATATGCCTTGTTTGAAAGTTCTTTTATCAACAGCATAGAAGTTGGCACAACCAAAGGCTTGCAGCAAATACACGCTTATCTGTTTGGCGGATTGTATGATTTTGCGGGGCAAATAAGACAAAAAAACATTTCAAAAGGGGGATTTCAATTTGCCGTATCTCACTTTTTAGGTGATACCTTAAAGCAAATAGATGCCCTACCCGAGACAACATTTGACGAAATCGTAACCAAATACGTAGAAATGAACATTGCACACCCTTTTATGGAAGGCAATGGAAGAAGCGCCCGAATATGGTTGGATTTAATACTAAAAAAACGCCTTAAAAAATGCGTGGATTGGAGTAAAATTAGCAGGCAAGATTATATGAATGCAATGATGCTAAGTCCAACCAAAAGTAGTGTTCTAAAGGCACTTTTGAAAAAAGCACTCACCTCCAAAATAAACGACCGCGAAATGTTTATGAAAGGGATTGACTACTCATATTACTACGAAGAAAATAACTAATAAAAAATCGCAAAATAGAATACAACGAACTGCCAATATCATTATAACCTGAGTTTGATTTAAGTCTGATTTATTTCTAATATATTTTTATAATCCCAGAGGGATTAAATAACTTGCCTGACGGCAGTCAGGTTTGTAGCAAATTGTTAGGAATATAAAGTGCGTGTCAGTAAAAATTATGAAAAAAGAAAGTGTCTTGTTCGGACACGCAATTGCACGATGTTTTTATTCTATTTGAATCTAGGATATATAATTTGCGCCCCAAATAGCAGAATTACAATTTACAAGATTTTTGGTTGGTGCGCTTTCATCATCTACCCTTTTTTGCTACAAATATTTCGCTCCGATGGAGCTTTTTTAAAAACATAAATGATTATTAAAGTATTGATTAGATTTATATTTAAAAGACAAGATTAGATATTTAAATTTTATACCGATAAATTTTATACCGAACTCCCGTTATTATAATTAATACACCAAGACTATCGCGCAGATTTCGGTTTACCGTACCACTTTTTTGAACTATTATTTCCTGAAGGCTTGGGTCTTGAATGACCCGAGTTTCTGATTCGGTGTTGTTGCTTTGGAGTTTTTACTGGATTATGATCTAGCAATGGAAAAGGATGATTATCAATAACCTCAATCTTCTTTGAAATTAATTTTTCGATATCTCTTAAATAGGCCTTTTCTTCTGCATCGCAAAAAGAAAGTGCTGTTCCTTTTGCTCCCGCCCTGCCTGTCCGACCAATGCGGTGAACATAAGTTTCTGAGATATTGGGTATATCATAATTAATCACATATTCCAGTTCATCAATATCAATTCCACGAGCTGCAATATCTGTAGCTACCAGTACTCGCGTAGTTTGATCTTTAAAATTAGCTAATGCCCGTTGTCTTGCATTCTGAGCTTTGTTGCCATGAATAGCTTCAGCTTTTATATTGTGTTTTAATAAAATTTTAACAACCTTATCGGCACTATGCTTTGTCCGAATAAACACTAATGCAGTTTTAATATCTTTGTCTTTTAAAACATCAATCAGGAGGGCGTTTTTATTGCCCTTATCAACAAAGTACACATATTGCTTAATAATATCTACAGTGGAAGAAACAGGTGTTACTGAAACTTTCTTGGGATTATATAAAATTGTACTCGCTAATTTTACAATTTCGGGGGGCATAGTTGCTGAAAAGAAAAGTGATTGTCTTTTTTTCGGAAGTACCGTTAACAATTTTCTAACATCGTGAATAAAACCCATATCCAACATACGATCTGCTTCATCCAGAACAAAAATCTCCACATTACTCAAGCTCAGATGTTTTTGGTTTAAAAGATCTAAAAGTCGTCCGGGTGTTGCAATCAAAATATC
>JAVEZW010000353.1:0-3386 GCA_034002805.1 Bacteroidales bacterium
CTCGAAGCAGCAAATATTGTTGGCAAATTTGAAGGAAGCAAGGCCCGACAAGTGCTTTTTGCTGATGAATATTCTTTGGAACAATATTTGAGAGACTTTGCTGATAATAACTAAAAGACTCTTAAATGAAAAAATACATAGCCCTTTTTACATTATTGATTGTTGGAACAACCATTTTTGCTCAACAAGATCCGGAAGCAAAAAAAGTTTTGGATAAATTATCAGCAAAAACAAAATCATACAAAAACATTCAGATCGATTTTAAAGTTGAGTATGTTAATCTTAAAGATAATTTCAAAAACTCATCGCCAGGCACCATAACACTGCAAAACGAAAAGTACAAGCTGGTTTTTATGGGTATCGAATCCTATTTCGACGGAAAAACACTTTACAGCTATATTATTGAGTCGAATGAAGTAAATATATCAGAGCCAGAGGCGGATGATAGCGATATTTTAAGTAATCCGAAACAGATATTTACACTTTACGAAAAGGACTATAAATATCAATTAATCTCAGAATCGACAGAAGATGGAATATCTTATACCATTGTTGATTTATATCCAATAGATTTGGACAAGGAATACTCCAGAATCAGACTGCAGATTAACACCAGTGCCTATCAGCTAAAATCGGCTACTATTTTTGGCAAAGATGGATCGAACTATTCTTTAATTGTATCGGCATTTAAACCCAATCAGCCTGTTGATAATAAACTTTTTATTTTTGATGAGTCGAAATATCCCGGAGTTGAAAAAATTGATCTTAGGTGGTAATCAATTATCAATTATCAATTAGCAATTAGCAATTAGCAATTAGCAATTAGCAATTAGCAATTAGCAATTATCAATTATCAATTATCAAATCTTTTCAGGATACTTAATCCTGGCGTGATAGATATTTGCAATTTTCGACTTAAAAATAGCTTTAATGGTGGTTACATCTCTAAAAGTAACATCAGAATTATCTAATTGCCCATCGCTGATATGTTTATTTATTATCGACTCAACCAGATTATCTATTGTTGTATCGGTATAATCAGTAAGGCTTCGCGATGCTGCCTCCACCGAATCGGCCATCATTAGAACTGCTGTCTCTTTTGAGTTTGGTTTTGGACCAGGATATGAAAACTTGCTAATATCAACATCTTTATTTGGGAACTTTTTAATATATGATCGGTAAAAATACTGCACTTTACCTGTTCCATGATGAGTAATAATGAAAGCAAGCAATTGCTTTGGTAGTTTGTTTTTTCGGGCCAGCTCAATTCCTTCGCGAACATGATTAATAATAATATCGGCACTCTCATCAAACTCGTGCATATCATGTGGATTGAATCCTGTACGTTGGTTCTCGATAAAATAAATCGGATTGCTTAATTTACCAATATCATGATACATAGCACCTGTGCGCACTAATAATGGGTTTCCACCAATTTTGATTATCGCTTCTTCGGCTAAATTTGCTACCTGCATTGAATGTTGAAAAGTACCTGGAGCCTTTTCAGCTAATTCCCTGAGTAATTTTTGATTGGTATCAGATAATTCCATTAATCGGACATCAGATAAAAAACCAAAGACTTTTTCGAAGATATAAATGAGTGGGTACGACGATAAAACCAATGCACCATTTAAAGCAAAGTAAATAAAATTCTGCCATTCGATACTCGCTATATTTCCCTCCTGGGTAATTGCCATTCCAAAATAAGCAATACTAAGAGTAATAACTACCAATGCCGATGATAAAAACAACTTGCCTCTGCGGTATAAGTTAGTTAAGCTAAAAATTGCAACAATACCGGCCACAAAGTTTAAAAAAACAAACTCAAAGCCATTTGGGGCAAAGAATCCTACTAAAAGAACAGTGATAAAATGAATAAACAATGCCAGTCGGGAGTCGTAAAATGTTTTAATAATGATAGGAACCAGTGCAAACGGAACTATATAAATACTCTTTTCGCTTATTCGCAAGGTAACACTTGCAATAAATACAAAAAGCAGCACAACCATTAAAATAAACGATGTTTTGAGACTATGCTGTAGAATGTCTTTTCTGAAGTTTAAGAGAAACAGAAACAACACTAAAATACACCCAAAAACAAAAATAATCTGGCCAAGCAAAATAATCTGGTAATGGTATGAAGAGCCAAGTTTAAGTTCAAAATCATGCTTTAACGACTCTAATATGCGGTACACATTATTATCAATAACATCTCCTTTTGAAATAATACGCTCTCCTTCCTGAACCATTCCTTTTGAGGTAGAAAGATTTTTAAGCATTGTTTCTTTAATATTATCAGATGTTTTAGCATCGTATAAAATATTTGGAACAATGAATTCGTATAAATTAACGCTTTTGTAAAACTCAGGATGTTTGATAATTACATTATTCACGTGCAAATAATTATCAGTATTATTTATAACATACTCATAGGCAGTTTTTTGTGTGTAAAAATCGACAAATGAATAATCCTCTGCAATTTTGTCTTTAATCAGTGTAATTCTTGATTCTATATTAAGATTTTCTTTCAGCTCCGAGATTTCGATTATACCTTTTGAATAAACATCGGTCATTATTTTAATTGAAAAACTCTCAAAATTCTTAGCATTAGATAAAAAACCCTGCTTACGAGAACTGGCATCATTTTTACCGAATTTACTTTCGATATATTCGTTCGTTTTTTTATGGTAAAACATTCTGAATTTCTCCAATTCAGATTCGAATACCGAACTATCATAAACAAAATAGGGGTTAAAAAATTTTAAGATACTATCCTTTTCATTCTGAATTTGCTTGTCTGTTTTATAAATTGGAAAGTCAAAAGGAGCCATTAGTGTTTCGTGTAGCCAAGGCTTACCTTTCTGAAATTCATATTTAAATTTGCCCTCGCGTGGAAATAATACAACAATAATAGCAACAGATGCAGCAAATAAAAAGGCTCTGAAAATAATTTTGTAATATCGTTTAATATAATAATAGAGATTTTCCATTCAACCTATTTTAAAGTAGTAGCTACAAATGTATAAATTTTCCAGATAATTAAGTTTGTGTACCTTGTTAATAAGCAAATTGACCCTGATATTGTTCATTAAGTGCAAGGTTTTTTTAACAAAAAAACGATCTTTAAGAAAGGATTTACTATTTTTATAAGTCAATATTTATAAGAATGGAAAAATACGGAATTATTGAAAATGCTGTTATTGCAGTAAGGGTTGAGCCATCAGAAAGAAGCGAAATGGTAACCCAAGTGCTTTTTGGTGAAACCGTTAAAATAATTAACGAAACTGAAAACTGGTATCAGATAGAAACCATTTTCGATAATTACCCGGGGTGGATTGATAAAAAGGCAATAACCCTGATAGAGGCTGATTATTTAAAATCCATCG
>JAVEZW010000354.1:0-3372 GCA_034002805.1 Bacteroidales bacterium
GTAAAGGTGATACAAGGTGGGATTAACTTTAGAACAAGACAACGCAATGCGGATTTTATTAGATAGACATAATGACAAGGAGAAAATTAGTGTATTACAAGGTATTGCAGGTTCAGGAAAATCATTTTTACTATCCTACCTAATTCAACATTTAGGATATGAAGAAAATGAAGTGGCATTTGCTACTTACACTGGAACTGCGGCTAAAATTTTAATGAAACAAGGGTTAAATGCTTCAACAATCCATCAATTAATTTATACGCCAATCATTCGGAGAGGTATTTGTGTAGGATTTAGGAAAAAATTTACTGAAGATTTGCTTGGTTTAAAGTTAATAATCATTGACGAGTTTAGTATGGTGCCGCAAAATATTTTAACAGACTTACTTTCTTATCATATTCCAATTATTTTTGTTGGTGACCAAGCCCAGTTGCCGCCTATTGGCGAACCTAATAAGCTTATTCATACTGCTCATGCTATCCTAACAGAGCCTATGCGGCAGGCATTAGATAATCCTATTTTATGGGCAGCAAATGAAGTGAGATTGGGAAATCATTTACCTTATGGGTTGCATGGGAATATTTTATTTGTAGGGGCAAAAAGTAATCTAAAAGAAGAATGGCTAAGACCAGAAGTAAAAATTTTAGTTGGATTAAATGCTACTCGGAATACTTTAAATTTACAAATGTCCGGTTCTGCTATTCCATTAACTGGGCATAAAATTATTTTTTTAAAAAATGATTGGCAAACTTTTATTACGAATGGAACAGTTGGAGAAATTTTAAGCTTAGAGAAAAAAGGGTTTACTAATTATAAATTAAAAATTTTATTAGACGATGAAAGTACAATTATTGAAGATTATGTTGCTGATTTTCAAAAACAATCAAAACCTAACAAGCAATTTTTTGATTTTGCTTATGCAATTACTTGCCATCGTGCTCAAGGGGCTACCTATGATAACCCAGGACTAATATTTGATGAAAGTTCTGTCTTTAAAGAAAATAAATATAAGTGGCTATATTCTGCATTGACAAGATTTACAGGTAATAGTAATGTGGCTATATTAAGATAAAAGGAGGGAATTAATGGATACAGTTTTGAAATTTAAAGGAGAACGAGCAGTAGATGTAGGATATATGATATATGATTTAGCTAATAAAAACGATCCCGAGGCACTAGACCTACTAGAAAATTTAACTGTCAGTATTACTGTACCAATAACTTTGTTAGGAATAGCAGACTCACATTTTAATCTTACTTGTTCTTTGCCTGGAAAGGAATATATGAAGTGGGTTGATGGTAGTCTTGATAAAGATTACGTTAGGAATGTGGTTTTAGCCAATATATATAATATAATTAGTATGGATTTTGATTCAGCTGTGGCAGTTATAGGTGAATGAAATGACGGTAAAAACTTTTCCGAAAGCAAATTTTATAAAATTGATTAGTTATTGGCAAGAGCATACTGATTTTAAAAAATTAGAAGAAGATAAGATGTTAGAAACTTATTTTGCGGGAATGAAATTTTTTGAAAGTTATTTTGGGAAAGGTGAAAAAACAGAATTGTTTCCTGAAGATGTTGAATATATGCTCACTTTGCGGGGTGAACGACACTGGACTTTGGATGAACTATGCACGGTTCATTCTACAGCGAGTGAGAGTACTAGGAAAAAAATGTATAAATTAATTACCAGAGGCTATGTTAGCTCGTATAAAGAAAAAGGAACAACTTATTATCAATTAACTCCTTTTGGGGAAAAAATATTAATTGAAGAAATTTTAAGTAAATAGGAGGATTTATGAAAGCATATTTAAATAAAAGAACAGGGGTAGCGAGTATATTGGCAGATGATAATTATGTTGGGGTTTGTGGAAATTTTGATGGTAATATCTCCTACAGCATGGGAATAGATAGCGGACATTCCTGTGGAGATAGTGGGAAAACTGGAGTAGATTGTTATGTATCAGATAGAACTGACGCAGCCCCTCCATACCCTAACCCTTGGCTACCGCCAATAACAACGGTTTATGAGCCAACTAAGGTATGGATGGAAGTAACAATAGAGAAAACTTTACAAGATTTAGATAAAGAAATAGATAGAGTTTTGTTCCATGAACCAGCCACTATAATTTTATGGAAAGACAAAACTAAAACTGTAGTAAAAACACAAAATGGAGAGCCCTTTGATAAAGAAAAAGGATTCTTAATGGCTCTCGCTAAAAGATTAGGAGAAGATAAAGGAAATTATAATAAAATTATTAAAAAATGGTGTGACACAGATGAAGACAATTAAGTATATTGTTCAAAAAGGTGACACTTTATGGGCTATTGGAAAAAAGTATAATATAGATTGGGAATATTTGGCTAAGTTCAATCATTTAGATAACCCACATTTAATTTATCCAAATGATAAAATTTTAATTCCTGCTCCGTTGTGGAGGCGAATAGGTCAACTGTCTAAATAGGCGGTTGACTTTTTCTTTATTTTGTGATATAATATATATATAAGGATGAATAGGAGGTAAATATGAACTCTGATAGAGAAGAACTATTAAAAGTATTAAATGGACGGACAAAGAAAAAAGATTATCATGGAAATCGTGTAACAGAAATTATGGACAAGTTTAATGCAATGACAACTTTAGAAGAAATGTATGATCTTGGTTTTGCAACTGCAACTGGCATGATACTATATTTATTAGATATTGAAGAGCTTACTAAAGCAGAAATAAAAGAGCATGTTATTAAGCGTATGCTAACTCAAGAACAAACAAAAACAGATGCCGCACGAATATGTATGGATCTTACAAGAAAGGGATAAAATATGAAAATACATGAATTCAAAGAAATGGAACCTATGAAATACTGGTCTTTACCACTAAAAGCCTCTGATGGGCAAAAGAAAAAATTACAAGAAGCGGTTAGAGGAAAAAATTATTATGCTGTATTAAAGAAAGATGGGGCTTGGTATAGATTTATTAAAACTAATGGAGAATTGCTACTGCAAAGCCGAACCATCTCTAAGAAAACAGGGCAGTATGTTGAAAAACAAGACAATGTGCCGCATATTATACAAGAACTTAATCAATTCCCAGATGGAACAGTTGTGGTAGGGGAAATTTGTTTCCCTGACAATAGTAAAATAAGTTCAGATGTGGTATCAATTATGGGTTGTCTTCCAGCAAAAGCTATAGAGAGACAAAAAGATAATAAAATTCATTATTACATTTTTGATATTTTAGCTTATAACAATTTTGCATTAAATACTTTGCCTGCGGAAAAACGCATGCAAATGTTGCAGAAATTAAGTAAAGAATATAAATTTAATTATGTATCATTCGCCGAGCCAGTATTTGAAAATTTAGAAGAAC
>JAVEZW010000355.1:0-3347 GCA_034002805.1 Bacteroidales bacterium
TATCCAAATCCCTCGCAAGGCATTTTTTATATAAACGAAGCAATCAATGGTATTGCAAGTTACAATGTATTTTCTTCGGATGGAAGACTGGTTTATTCGATTCAAACAGATAAAAATACTCTCAACCTTGAACATTTGCCAAACGGTGTTTATTTTCTTGAACTTAAGAGTAAAAACTTTAGCAAATACTCAAAACTTATAATTCAGAAATAGAAAATTGGCTGAGACTTAATCACTAAAAACGGTTAAAAATTTACGTGGAACATTGGTTTCGAACCGAACAATTTTGCCGGTTATAGGATGTACAAACGCTAAAACCCTTGCATGCAAACCAACACGACCAATAGGATTTTGCTTTGATCCGTACTTTTTATCGCCTACAACTGGGTGACCAATATCCTGCATATGTACACGGATCTGGTTTTTGCGACCTGTTTCCAACTTTGCTTCGAGTAAGGAGAAATACTTATTTTTTTCAAGTACTTTGTAGTGTGTTATCGCCTTTTGTCCGCCATTATCGTAAGGTGCTGAGTGCATTTTCAACGCAACACTTTCTTTTAGCCATGATGTAATTGTACCTTCCTCCTTCTCAACACTTCCTTCAACCAGCGCAACATAAATACGATCGAGAATTGTTTCTTCCCATGTTTTTTGAACCTTTTCCTGAATCTCCATGCTTTTTGCAAACATCATAAGTCCAGATGTTTCTCTGTCGAGGCGATGAATAACAAATATTTTATTTCGTGGATTTTCCTTTTTAACCTGATCGCTAAGAATAGTGTAGGCAGTTTTTTCGCGTTCCTTATCAGTTCCAATTGACAATAATCCTGATTTCTTCTCGATAACAACCAAATATGGATCTTCAAAAACTATTTTTAACCCAAAAAAGCGATTATCCTCCTGAACTGGAGTAAAGTTTACCAATACATCCTGGCCTGCTTCAAGTGGATGATTAAACTGAGTAACAATTTTATAATTCACAGAAATCTGCCTGTGAGATAGTAATGATTTGATGCTATTTCTGCTTTTACCTTCGAGTTTTGCAATAAGGAAAGATAGTAATTCTGAAGGCTCTGTAACTTTCAAAACTGTTTGTTTCGCTTTGCCTTTGGCTGATTTGGATTTATCGTTGTCTTTATACATTGTTTTGAAAAATATTCATCAGCAAAGGTATTAAAAGGAATTGACAATTTTCGTTAAATCCTGAATCTCAATTTAATTAATATCTTACGAGCAGTTTTTAAATCATCTGGCATAGAATAAGTTTAAAATTGATTTGGCATTGTATAAATAATTAATGATATTTGAGTTTCAATTCTAAAATTCTACAAAATTCATGTCAGCCAATTATGTGTATACCATTTCTGCCAGAGGTAAGAAATGCCATCAACCAATAGAAAAATATCTTAAAACTTATTTTCCAAATATACCGCTACATAAAATTGATAGTGTTTTTGGATTTGTTGAGCCATCATCATTCTACAGCGGACGACCATTCACCGGCAGACAAATATCGGATAGAGATTATGATTTTTTAAGAAAAAACAATATTGGTGTACGAATACCTTTTACCAATCATTTTGCCACAGAAAAAGAGTATCAAAAAAATAAAAAAATATTAAATAAATACCATCTTAAAGGTAATTCGATAATTACAACAAACGATGATTTGGCAAGATGGATTAAAAGAGATTATCCATTATATCAGGTTGAAGCCAGTTTATTAAAAGAAGTTAAAAATCTCGAAGAAATAAATAAGGCTTTAGAACTTTACGATACAGTTGTTTTGCCAATGAACCTGAATAATAATCATGAGCTTTTAAAAAGCATTGAGCAAAAAAACAGAATTACGTTATTTGGTAATGGAGGTTGCGCTCTCACCTGCCCAAACCGCATTTGCTACGAATATATTTCGAAACAAAATAAAGTACTTACGACCACAAATATTCTTTTCAGATATCTATACTACTGGTACTATTTTGTGTTACGAAACAAGTGGTGCATGCACAAGATTAAACCACGCAAGCTGCATGGTGTTAAAGATTTTGATATTGATGTATTTGCAGAGCTTGGTTTTACACGTTTTAAAATGCTGCGTGAACATGCTGGCAGAAAAACTGGGTATTAGTTAAAGTTACTTATTGGTTATTGATTATTGATTATTGATTATTATTTCTTGTACATTTTCTCGCGCAACTGGTGAATTTTTTCATCCGTAATATAATCATCGTAATCCATCAGCTTATCTATGATTCCATTAGGAGTTAGTTCGATAATTCGGTTAGCAAGAGTTCGAATAAATTCAATATCGTGAGCTGCCAGCAATATATTCCCTTTAAATTGAATTAAAGTATTATTAAATGCCTGAATAGATTCCAGATCGAGATGATTTGCAGGTGTATCGAGAACCAACACATTTGCATTTTTAAGCATCATACGAGCAATCATGCAACGTTGCTTTTCGCCACCCGAAAGTACCGAAGATTTTTTATAAATCTCCTCACCCGAAAATAGCATTTTACCTAAATATCCTCTTAAAAACAGCTCACTGGTATCTGTTGAAAATTGCCCTAACCAATCTACCAATTTCATATCAGTTTCGAAAAACTTGGAGTTATCCAACGGCAAGTATGCTGGTGTAATCGTTACGCCCCATTCAAAAGTTCCTGAGTCAGCTTTATCCTTTTCATTGATAATCTCAAATAAACTGGTCATCGCTCGTTGATCGCGCGATAAGAATACTATTTTTTCACCTTTCTGAACCGTAAAACTCAAATCTTTGAATAATACTTCGCCTTCGATAGTTTTGGTTAACCCTTTTACTTCAAGGATTTTATTACCTGGCTCGCGTTCTGGCTTTAGAATAATACCAGGATATTTTCGTGTTGATGGCTGAATCTCTTCAATATTCAGTTTCTCGATCATCTTTTTACGACTGGTTGTTTGTTTCGATTTTGCAACGTTGGCGCTAAAACGAGCAATAAATTCAAGTAATTCTTTTTTCTTTTCCTCTGCTTTTTTATTCTGTGTTTGTTGTTGCCTTAAAGCTAGCTGACTTGATTCGTACCAGAAACTATAATTACCAGCAAATAGCTGAACCTTTCCATAATCAATATCAACAGTATGAGTACAAACAGAATCTAAAAAGTGACGATCGTGAGATACTACCAATACAGTATTTTCGAAATTAGACAGATAATTCTCTAACCACATAACAGTTTCAAGATCGAGATCATTGGTTGGCTCATCGAGTAATAAGTTATCGGGTTTACCAAATAAAGCCTGAGCAAGCAACACACGCACTTTTTCTTTTCCGCCCAGCTCTTTCATTAATTTATTATGATGAA
>JAVEZW010000356.1:0-3343 GCA_034002805.1 Bacteroidales bacterium
TACATAAACGGCAATTACGAAAAAGCAATTGAATTGTATGATATTGCTATCAAGGAAGAAACCGAAAAATTTGTATTCCATTTTTATAAAGGAGCAAGCCTGCAGAATATGAATAAACTGGAGGAAGCGATTCCTGAATATAACCAGGTAATTAAACATGGAGATAACATGTACCTGGAGGAAGCCGAATGGAATAAAAGTATGTGCTATCTTAAACTTGGGAATAAAGAGTTGGCAAAAACTCAATTGGAGGCAATTATGGCGCGAAACGGCTATTATAAGAAAGATGCAAAAGCTGTATTAAAACGTATAAAATATTTGCGAAGTAGTAAATAAATAAAAATTCGTTTGGCTTGTAAATCACACATTCTACATTCTGCAAATCAAACGAAAACAACTGCTCATTGAAATATTAAATCTGAATTCAACTTGAAATCACACATTCTAATTTTTTGTTCAGGTTAAAATTTGGAAAAAGTCATTAAAAGGAGATTGAAAAGTTAAACTTTTAAGTCACACATTTACATTCTGATTTTTCAATTTGCAAGACTAAGAGATAGCGGTTTTTTATTGTATTATTATTGATTATCATCGATTTAGTTTTTAGCCCGTTTTTTACGGGCTTTTCTTATACGTATTATTTGTTCGGTTGTGATGCCTGCCAGTGCGAGGAATAAAAGGCTGAAGAAATAGAAATCATAACTGAGGAATAAAGGTGAACTATCACCAATGCTTACATAACCAAGCCAGTAATGCGGATGAGCCAACCGGGAGTTTGCATTTTGCAGATAATCAAGTTTAGCCAGGCGCAAGGCTTCGTCTTTTGATTTTCCTTTTCTGAGATGTTGATAAAATGTACTCATAATTTTTGTGCCTGAGTTATCTTCTACCTCCCATAAAGTCATAATAATGGAAGGACAACCGGCGTATAAAAAACCACGGGCAAGACTCATAACACCTTCACCTTTCCTTAATGTTCCGCTACCGGTGTTACAGGCGCTTAGAACAGTTAACCCGGCATTCAAATGAAGGTTGTAAATATCCGCGGTATTTAACCAGCCATCTGATTCTGTCTGGTTATCACCGTTCTGGACAAACGCAAAACGCGAAAAGGCAGGCAAAGAATCATTGATAAATGCGTGCATGGCTAAATGGAGAATGCCGAATTTCTCCACATGGTTTCTGAAATTTATTTCATTTGCATCATTCCCTTTAAAAAGTTTAGTTTTTATCTCATTGGCTATAAGTTCAACTTCCCGCTGAACTCCGGGAAGTGGGGTAAGATATATTTGCTGATTCTCAAAGTTTACTGTTTCGGTGGTATATTCAGGAGCAAATGCCAACACCTTTTTGTTTGGTTTATGTCTGGAAGTTTGGAGTCCAAAAAGCAGATTGGTTGAATATGAATAATTTATACAATTATTTTTCAGCAGATAACTGAGTTGGCTGAAATTGATAGTCGCGTTTGTATCGGGTAGTTCTTCCAATAGCGCGTCAAAAGGAATATAACTTAGTTTTCCATCGGGAATAATGATTAATTTTTTACTTCCGATTTCAGTTTTAAAAGGCGTAATCAGTTTTTGATAAAGTATATGGGACGCAATACAAAAATCCTTCGAATCTTCATTTTTCGTAAACATGTACCTTGAATTCGACATAAAATGAAAAACAGTTTGAATTTGATCTAAAAACGATGGAGTAATTTCCTGTTTTATAAATTGTTTTTCACTGTTTGTCAATAAAAAGGAATAAAGTTCTGGTAGTGAGTCATTTTCGTTTAACACAAACTCAATAACCGCTTCGTTTTTCTTTAATTTTTTTTGAATGTCAGCAGTAGTTACCGAAGCATCCGAATATTTCAACTGATAATAATCTTTATAATTTTCTACCAGATAATCGTTAAGTTCAGATCGTTGTTTTTTTAGATGGAAGATAATTGAATCAGCTTTCGCTACTTTAGCTGAATCCGGGTTTGCTGATTTTGTTTCATTGAACAGGATTTCAGAATAGGTCGTTATCCTCGTGTTGAGTAAATGTTCCTTTTGAATCAGGCTGTCGGGGACAAGGCTGTTTTCTCTCGCCATTTGATCTGATAGTTTGTCAAAAATACTTCCTGCTTTTAGAAGTTCGGCATTATTAAATGCAAGTTCCAGGTATTCGTTATTTTGGGTTAATTCAAAAGCTTTGTAACTGGCCTGGATTGTTTTAATAAATGTTGATTGCTCCAGTTCTGTAAGTAGTATTTTACTATCGTCTCCCGAAATTTCTTTTTTTGCCCGCTGTAACAAATGTCCGGTAACTTTGTAATATTCAATTGCATTTATTAATGATTGCCTGTAAATATTTTTATCATCATTTTCAATAATTTGAGCCATCAACATGTATTTATCGGCAACTGATTTTAGCATATCAACGCAACTGATTTTTGAAATAAGGAAAATAGTATCCCAATTCATATTAGGGGAAATTTCTTCAGGAAAATTCAAGGCAGTCAGTGCTTTTTTATACCAATTAACCGATTCTTCCAGATTTTTATATTTTTGTCGCTTAAATGTTTGGATATCTTTTGACGCTATAGGTTTGTTTTCCATTAATCTTCCAAGAGCGCGGTAATATTCCGAAATATTAATTCCAGTTTTTTTCTCTGTTTGTGAAAATATATTATATGCCTTGTTCAAAATTTGCATTGCTTGTTCGACGTTACCCATATTACTTAGAAATGAGGCATAATTCAAATACTCATAAGCAACTCCATTATCGTTTTCGGAATAAAGTTGAATTGAAAGTTCTATTGCTTTGTTGTAATACAGGGAGGCATTTGAAAAGTCGTTTAGTTCCTGATAGATAGCACCGAGTAATTCATAATACAAAATTTGAGTATCTTCATCGGCTTCTTCCAATTGACTAAATATAATATTTAACGCTTCGTTGTATTTATAAAGTCTAAAATAGATTTCTGCAATACTGTAATAAGCCCAGGCAACCTCAATTGAATTGACTTTATCCTGATTTAAATAAACGATAACGGCCTGATTATAATAGCGTAATGCGTCGTTGTAATTCAATTTATTTTTATAAATATTCCCTATGTTTAAATAAACCCCGGCAATACCCCTGTAATTCTCTCCGTACCCTTTGATATAAGCTTTTTCCGCATTTAATGAATTTTCGATGGCAAGATCATATAAGCCGGAATTTTTATACACAATACTTATTGCATTGTACATACTTGCCAATCTGAAATCATCATCCCCATAGATTTTTTTTCTAATATCTAATGAGAGTAAAAATGAATCCAAGGCTTCGGAATACATTCCATCACTGTTCAATTTTATCCCGGAAC
>JAVEZW010000357.1:0-3325 GCA_034002805.1 Bacteroidales bacterium
ATTCCAGGACAATTTGTTGCTTGAAAGCATGTGAATAAATTTTTCTTGGGGTACCTTGTTTTTTTTCGTTCATGTTGACCTGTCTTTAATTGTGAAAAAAAGGTCAACCTATTTTAGCACGACGCATTCATGCAGCTTGTTTATAACGGTCTCGGCATAAAAAAAGTGCGGGTTTTTGCCCATCGTTTTTGTCCGCCGCTAATAAAGTTTAAAAATAGCAAAAAAGGTCGAAAACCACTTCACCCCGCATTTTTTTTGATGCCGTGTTGGCAGTTCGTGCTTTGATTAATATTTCAATTAACTTAAATGGCAAGAAAATTTGATATTCACTTCTTGAATAAATTCAAAGTCATTAATCCACCGAAGTCCAATATTTTCACAAACGTTTGGTATTTTAATTCTTTTTGAATTGTATGCAGTTTCTTTATTTTCCTTGGTTACAACTGTTGCATTCATTTTCATTGCATGAGAGATTACCCATGGGTCAGCTAATGACCTACCCTTAACATTGTCAACAAGTAACTTATGTAATGGATTTACTTCAATTATTTTTTGCCAGTTCTTAATTATTTCTTCATCAATTTTTTGAATTGGGATAGAACTTTTCTTTAACCAAATCGATAATTCGTCTTCAGTTCTGGTAATTTCTTCTTTAACTACTTCAGGTAAGAAGATTCTATTCTGCTTTCCAAGGTCATTTAAAATATTCCAATATTCAGGGCAGAATTTTGGAGAATAATATTTTTGCCAAGCTTGAATAAGTACATTAGCATCTAAACAGTATATATTTGCTTTTGTACTCATCTATATAACTGGGCTTCTAGTTTCTGAAACTTATTTACTTGAACATTTAGCAAATTACTGGCTTGAGTTGGTTCGATAGCTCCGCCACGAAAAGCGTCTAAAACTGTCTGTGTAAATAGACGACTATTCCTATTTAGTTGAAGCAAAAAATAATTTGGTCCGCTAGGTTTTTCCTTTTCCTTTTGCTTTGCTTTCTTTTCAGCTTCTCTTAAAAGGAAAGCCTTAAATTCAATTTCAGCTTCACGTTTCAATTTTTGATAGTGATTAACTGATATTAAATTTAAATTTAGAGCCCTAACAATAAATGCAAAAGAACTAACTCCAAACAATTTAGCAGATTTAAAAACTTCCTTTGAATTTGTAAAAACTGATTGGTCAAATTGTATTATTATTTCTTTCGGTATCAAAGCGTTTGCAGCTATTTCATTGCAGAATAATTCTACAGGATGAAAGATATCCTTATTCTTGACTTCTGGGTCAATCTCATTCGATATACCTGTTTCAGCAATCCAAATATGTGCAATCTCGTGAACAAGAGTAAAAAGTTGTGGAGCATTCCAATCGTCTGAATTCACAAAAACAAATGGTGCAAATGGGTCAGCAATTGCAAAACCTTGCAATTCTTCAGAATCAAGTTTTAGTCTAGAATGAATGAAACTTGTTCGAGAAATAAAAATTCCATTAGATTCTGCCGCGTCAATCCATTCTTTAATCGGATTGTCCGAATGGTAATGACCAGGTCTTATTCCTAATGTATCAAGTATGTCTTTCGCAATAATAATAGGATTGTCTTTAAGTGAAAACTTTCCAACAAAGTTTAACCTTTTCTCATCGTTCTCTTCATTAACATCACTAATCCATGCTTGTTTTTGTTGAATTTCTCTTATAATAAATATTGACCCAGTACTCAGTGGTTTAGAATTTTTTCTTCTATAATCTTGCAATGGTTGGAAATCTCTAGGAATTTCAGGAAGAAAAAATAGAGCAAATGGTCTTTTGTATGCTTTTGCCAAAGTTTGTGCTTGTCTTATTGTCGGTTGGCTAATGCCAGATTCCCATTCGATTAATTTATCAACTGTTACAGAAACTTTGGCAGAAGCAATTAGTTCAGTCATTCTTGCTGATTCTCTTGCCCATTTAAGTACTTTAGGTGTTATGTATGCCTTGTCTGCCATTTTACTTTTAAAAGTACAAATTAAAGAATTTTTTTATCAAGAAAAAATCTTTTTATTAACCGCTTCACAAAGCATGACTGCCAACGGTCTCGGCATTTGAAACGTGCGGGTTTTCCGCCCAGCGTTTTTGTCCGCCGCTAACCAAGTTTAAAGATAATTAAAAATGTCAAAAAACCACCAAAACCCCGCATGTTTTAAGATGCCGTGTTAGCCAGCGTAAAAAAAGTATTGAAATTTATCAATTTTCTCAAGTTTCCCTTTTGCAAATCCAATACTTAAAAGGTCTTTATTCCTGATAGCAATGCAGGTTTCTATTTTATTTTCAGTAATAAAGTTTAAAAGGGAATCCTTCACTATTGAGTTCTCCGATTTTAAAATAAATTTTAATTTTGAATTATTAAGTTTTATAATTTCTTCAGGTGTGAAAAACCTATTTCCAAGCGTAATACTTTTAATAGCTTCGATTGGGTAATCAAATTTTCTATCAGAACCCCCTAATTTTTTTAATTGTTCAAAATTTGGTGAAACCATAACATCTTCACCTGCGTCAATTATTATTCTCCATTCATTTTCATGTGACCAATTTAATGATTTAATATTAGTTTGATAGATTACTGATAAAAGAGGACCAGCATCTTTAATCGAAATAGGTTCAATTTTACTTTGATAATTTATAGGAAATGGGCCATAATGTTTAAATTGAAATTTCGTAAAGTCAAATTCAACACAAAAACCTTTGTGGTCATTATAGTAAGACCACATTACAATATTATTTGGTTCGCTAGTCAATGAAAAAATACCCCATTTTCTATAAAGGACTCCATTAAAATGAACTTTAACAAACCTTTCAATTTCGCTTCTATCACTTGATATTTGTTTTTCAATTTCACTTAATGGAATTATTCCATATAAGAAGTTTTTTATAACATTATCATCGTCAAAACTAATTAAGTCTTCATTGCAGTCAAACAAGTCATTAAATTGTGAAGGATGAGCTGCATAAATTTTTTTATTTATCAATGAGTCAATAGACCTTTCACTTAACGAATAAAACTTATATAAGAATTCTGGTTTGCCAAAATCCTTGTCTGTAATTATTTTAATTTCAATCTCGTGTTTTGAAATGTCTTTGTAAAAGTATTTCCAATTATATTTTTCGATTTCTTTTTCCAATTAAAGGGCGGATTCAAATTTCTATTGCAACAGTTATTAATTTTAATAGTGTTTCAAGACGAAAGTACGAAAAAAGATTTAATTTTTTGAATTTTCTCATCTAACCACAAAGATAATACACAAAAAAGAACCCGTCAAGGGCAAGTGAATTCTGCTGTGCAGAACCCTTGACA
>JAVEZW010000358.1:0-3317 GCA_034002805.1 Bacteroidales bacterium
GTCCTGATGCTCAAAAAGCATATACTGATTTTAAAGCTCGTAACTTAAATATTCTCGGAGATTTCTATAACGATCACTTTTTCATAAAAGATTTATATGGTAATATATTTCAGGTAATTAACGACGACAACTGGTTTAAGAAAACTAATAAACTTACCGGAGCTATTGCTGGTGCTATAATTGGAGTTTCAGATATTGAAAAAGCACTTAAGGTTTATAGTGATATATTAGGTTATAATACAATTGTTTCAGATGAAACATCCGTTTTTAATGACTTGAGCCATTTACCAGGAGGAAAAAATAAATTCCGTAGAGTATTACTTAAAATGAGCAAAGCTCCCGAAGGAAGCTTTAGTCGATTGTTAGGTCAAAGCTACATCGAACTGGTTCAGTTGATTGATCGTGAACCAAAAAAGATTTTTGAAAACAGATTCTGGGGCGATCTGGGATTTATTCATGTATGTTATGATATTAGCGGAATGGATGCGCTCAAAAAAGATTGCGAATCGAAAGGATTTCCATTTACAGTAGATAGTTCAGTTAAGCATAACAAAGAAAATAGTTTTGATATGGGTGAAGCGGCTGGTCATTTTTCGTATATCGAAGATCCTGACGGCACACTGATTGAATTTGTAGAAACCCACAAAGTTCCTATTCTTAAGAAATATGGATGGTATTTAAATCTAAAAAATAGAAATCCTAAAAAGCCATTGCCAAACTGGATGTTAAATGCATTAAGTTTAAATAAAGTGAAGTTTTAAACTCACGGTTTACAATTATTTAGTGATCTATTCGGTTTCGAATAGATCATTTTCTTTATTAGCAGCAGGAACACTAAAAAAGTAACGACTTCCTCTGCCGGGCTGACTTTCGAAATCAATTTTTCCACCATTTCGTTCGATAAATTCTTTACAAAGTATTAATCCTAAACCGGTTCCCCGCTCCTTCTCTGTTCCCTGACGAGTAACATTGGTATCTATTCTAAACAGTTTTTTCTGATCATCATAGTTTATTCCAACCCCATTATCAACCACACTAATTGTTACAAACGATTTGCTTAATGAACCTGTAATTCTTACAAATCCACCCTGATTTGTAAACTTAATAGCATTTGAAATAAGATTTCGAATGATCGTTCTTATCATGTTTTTATCAGCGTAAACCTGCAAAACGCCATCAACCTCATTAAATAACTTGATATTTTTATTATTGGCTGTAGATTGGAAAAGATCGATATTTTCAATTATCAACTCATTAATATCGAACGACTCGGGAATAAATTTAAGGTTTCCGGTTTGAGATCGTGACCAGTCGAGCAGGTTTTCGAGCAGGTTAAAAGTAAGTTTTGCGCTCTGATGAATGATATTCGAGAACTGCTCAATTTTTGGCAGATCGTACTTATAAATATTAGATGATAGCAGATATGAAAAACCGATAATGTCGTTAAAAGGATTTTTTAGGTCGTGCGCCAGTATCGAAAAGAACTTATCTTTAGTAGCATTAAGCTCACGAAGCTTTTGTTCTGATTGGATGAGCGTATTTTCGGCTTTTATCTGTAAGGTAATATCATTAAAAACACAATGCGATTTGATGAATTTACCCGCCTCGTTGGTTTCAATTTTACCATTATAGTTTGCAATAAAAATACGACCATCTTTGCTCATCAACTGAAATTGTAAATCTTTGATCTCTCCTATCGATTTGAAATTCTCGAACCTCTTTAAGAACAATTCTCGTAGTTCAGGCACCAAGAATTTGGCAAAATTCTCACCCACAACCTCTTCGCGTGTATAACCCATTATTTTTAACCAGGCAGGGTTTATCTCAATAATATCGCCAAATGTATTAAGCGATTGATATGGAATGGGTGAGTTTTCATAGATTAACCGAAATTTCTCTTCCTGTTCTTTTAGCTTCTTCTCAAATCGTGCCTTATCAGTAATATTTATTGCAATGCAACGTAAGCTAACCACTTTTTTTTCATCCCATACTGGGTTGCTATGAATCTGAACATTTAATAAACTTCCGTTTTTATGAATAACACCGAATGTATTGCCAGTATTACGAATGCCATTAAAATTTTCGACAAAGATTTTATTCATCCTGATAAAATCCTCAGGAATAATAATGTCTTGTAAATGCACCTTATTTTGAAGAAAATCTTCTTTACTATATCCAACAAAATCAATACATCTTTGATTAATAAAGATAATCTGCATATTGGCATTTACCTCAAAAACTATTTCGGGCAACAGATTAACAAAATCATTAAGTTTCTTTTCGCTTTCGGCTAGTCGTGTTTCAATTCTTTTACGATGCGTAATCTCCTGACCTACACAATAATAACCCATATGCTTATCAGCAGATGGATGATTAAATGGACTTATTTGCCAGAAAAACCAATGAATTTCGTCATTTTTTGTACGCGATGCTATTTCAAACTGACGATGGCCAACGTTGTTTAATATATCATTAGGTTTTGTAGTCTGCACTTCGCTGGCATCATTGGCAGATATATTAAAAATTATATCAGTAAATGATTTCCCGATGATCTCATCATGCTTATATCCAAAAACGGACTCAAAATAATTATTCGAATATAAAATTTCACCGGCGGGGCTAATCTTTAAAATAACTAACCCGGAGTTATAAATCATATCCGAAAGTACATCGTAAGAAATATGTCCTGGTTTATGCAAATACATTCACTGCAGATAAAATCAATATTCAATTACTTGTTTAACGAATTAAAACACTCAAGGTTGAGATTTGTTTCTAAATTTAACTAATGATAATTTAATTGTATAATAATCAGTTCATTTTTTATCAATAGCTAAGAGGTAGTTTTTGGATCTGAATAAAAAAACCTCGCTCCCTTTCGAGAGCGAGGTCCTATTAACCTAATAACCTATTATGAAATTTTTATTTCTCTTGCAGGTTTTTCAATCGCTTCTTCTCTTTTTGGAAGAACGATTTGTAAAATACCGTTTTTATAAATTGCATTGATCTTTTCGGTATTTATTTTATCAGATATTCTGAATGATCTGCTAAATGAATTGTATGAGAATTCTTTAAGATTAAATTTCTCTTCATTATTTTCATCTGTTTTCTTGTCTAAAGTAACAGTTAACAAGTTTTTCTCCAGATCAATCTTAAAATCATTTTTCTCGAATCCGGGTACAGATATATCGATTCTAAAATCAAATTTTGATTCGATAATATTTGCCGGTGGAATTGCAAAATACTGATTATTGCAAACTCTTTCCTCATTAAAAAGGTTATTCATTACTTCTGATAAATTTCTGTAACCAAATGCA
>JAVEZW010000359.1:0-3276 GCA_034002805.1 Bacteroidales bacterium
GAACATTTACCACAGCCGGTGCAACCATGAATCATTTTATGTCCAATATGAAGTATTTCAAATTCAATACCATTCTTTTTAAGCTCATCGCCAACCATGGATAATGCATGAAAAGTGTTTCCTTCCTTATTAGGACTTCCGTTTATTGCTATTACTTTCATTTTATTTATTTTTTAAATTTCGTGCAAATGCTCTTACCGGTGAGCCATCGGTGTTTTCAATATTTAATGGAATGCAGTTAAATTCAAACTCTAGATCAATCAACTGATCTAGATTTGCCAAGTTTTCTATAATTAATACTTCATTTTGTAAAAGAAGATTATGATTTGGCAGCTGAACATCGGTAGTTTTATCAGCCGAAATCGTATCAAAACCAAGTGCTTTTAAATTAAATTTAAGAAGCCATTCAACAGCTTGCTGTGTTAGTACCGGAAATTCATCAAAATAAGTTGGGGTATTCCATTTTTTATGCCATCCGGTATAAAAAAGTATAAAATCTAATTCTTTTATTTCTTTTTCTATCGGTTTTAAAAAATCCAACGTAATTGAGCTAATTCCAGAGCAATTAATTGAAATTCCCTTACCAATAAACTTTTCAATCGAAAAATCACTAAGTGATTTTGTATTTGGAATAATATGGCAGGGTGCATCCATATGCGTTCCTGTGTGTGTACACATAGTTAATTTTAATTCGGCAAAACCATCTTTTTCAATAGTATTCTCGTGCTCAAAAGAGGGTTCAAGCGTACCGGGATAAAAAGTGATTTTATTTTTTAGTGTATGGGTTAAATCGATTATCATAAGATTATTATTAATAAAGACTTTAAAGTTAAATAAATATTTTTAAAAGCGATGAGTTTCTGTCAATGCGCTGTGGGTTGTTTTTAATATGATAGAGTTACAATTCAGAAATTTAAACCTATTTTCCCCTCATACAAAAATTAATTATTTGTCTTTTATAACTGTATTATTGATTATTACGAAAATCCAAATTTGAAAATAGTGTAAAAAAGTTGTAAATAATTTGAAATTCTCTTCAACTTAAAAAAATTTTTTTACTGTTTAAGCAGTAAACTTACGCATTATTATCTGATTTCTTACAAATTATAATCAATAACACACTTTATTACTGCCTATACAGTAATATTTGTTGATTTTAACATAGATTTATTGGATAATTGAATAAATATATATATTTTTACTGTCTAAACAGTAAATAAAGATGAATTATATGCAACATATAGGTGATATTATCAAATATCATAGAAAAAAGGCTGGATTAAGTCAAAAATCACTTGCTGATATAGCTGGGGTTGGGAAAACTGTTGTATTCGATATTGAAAAAGGCAAAGAAACAGTCCAATTTAAATCAATTCTTAATGTGCTAAAAGCATTAAATATTAGTATAGAACTTAATAGTCCTTTAATGGAGAAATACAATACAGAGTATGAGAACAGCTAAAGTATATATGCATAACAAACTGGCTGGTTTTTTAACCGAAATTGAAAAAAATAGAAACTATAAGTTCACTTATGATGGAAATTACAAAGGTGAGCCTATCTCATTAACTATGCCTGTTGAGCTTAAAGAATTCAATTTTAATTCTTTTCCTTCATTTTTTGATGGTCTTTTACCTGAAGGTATACAATTAGATGGTCTTTTGAGATTTAACAAACTAGATAAAAATGATTATTTCAGCCAGTTAATTGCAACTGGAGCAGACCTAGTTGGGGCTGTTAGTGTGGAGGAAATACCATGAATAAATGTCCTGTTACATATGAAAACTGTGAAGAAAAGTACTCTCTGATCGGCTTAAAATATATTTCACGCAATCTCACAGACTTAAAAGATTTGGATTATTCAGCTGAGGAACAAAGGCATGAAGCGGCAAAACGTGCAACCAGAATGTCAGTACAAGGCGTACAACCTAAGTTGAGTGCGATATTAAATATTCAGCAATCCAAATTTGAAATTGTGGATGTAAAAGGGAAATATATAATAAAACCACAGCATCATATATACCCACAATTGCCTGAGAACGAAGATTTAACAATGAAAATGGCATCAAAATGCGGAATTGATACGCCAATACATGGAATGGTATATTCGAAAGATGGCACACTATCCTATTTTATCAAAAGATATGACAGAACCGGTAAAAATAATAAATTGCATGTTGAAGATTTTGCTCAATTGGCTGGAGAAACAAGAGATACTAAATATAATTTTTCAGTAGAAAAATTGATAAAACTAATTGATGATAACTGTACTTTCCCACAAATCGAAAAGATAAAGTTCTTTAAACGCTTTTTATTTAATTTTTTAACTGGAAATGAAGATATGCATCTTAAAAATTATTCTATTATTTCTCAAAATGATAAGATAGAATTATGCCCAGCATACGATTTTTTAAATTCAAGTATTGTTCTTGGAAAAGATGTGGAAGAAACTGCTTTATCATTGAAAGGCAAAAAGAAAAACTTGACAAAAAATATTCTTATAGATTATTTAGGACAAGGAAGATTAAATTTAAACCAAACAGTTATTGATAAAGCACTTAAGGAATTGCAAAGTACAATACCTGCGTGGTATGAATTAATTGATAATTCATTTTTAAGAAAAGATTTGAAAGATAAATATAAAGAACTTTTAGATAAAAGATTACAAATACTCAAATTTTAGTTTCTATACCTTTTCGGGTATAAAAACAACCGTTTTAACAGAAATTATATCAGATCGGGTATATTTTTCATATAGGTAACAAGATATGAGACAAGAGATTTGAGTCTAAATACTCATATCTTGATACTTGATACTCACTTCTTAATACTATTTCCCGATACAAAAGCTCTTGAATATGTTCCCAAGTATCTCATTTGTAGTTATTTCACCAGTTATTTCACCTAAATAATGAAGTGTTTCGCGAATGTCTTGTGCCAGAAAATCGCCAGTTATGCCTGTATCTAACCCATCTATGGCACGTTGTAAAGATTCTGAGGCACGTTGCAATGCTTCGTAATGGCGCATATTGGTAATTATTACTTCGTTTTGGTTGAGTGCGTTTAGGTTTACCACAGAAAGCAATTCAGTGATTAATTGTTCAATATTTTCGCCTGTTTTAGCAGAAATTTTTAGTTTTGTATCATCTTTCGACAATCTATTTGAAAGGATGTTATCAATTGCTTTCTCCTTGGTTTTATCAAGCTGATCGATTTTATTTAACAAAGCAATTAATTTCTTATCACTTTTACCAATTCTATCTTTCACCTTTTTTA
>JAVEZW010000360.1:0-3274 GCA_034002805.1 Bacteroidales bacterium
TAACATCTAAATTTGCTGTCCATGCTGCTGTTGGAGCAGTTGAAAAATAGAAAGTTAATGAACTAATTTCACGACCAATCATAGGAGTTAACATTGATGATGGATAAATCAATTGATTTTTTTGATTATAATTATCTAAATACCAACCATAAATAGGTACATATTGATTTGTGGTAGTTCCATCCGCTATAATCAAATTAGTAAAAATGAAATTTACAAATATGTCAAAAGTGATTGGGAAATAGGATGTAATATCTGTTGGAGTGAAAGTAACACTATAATTGCCTGGAGCTGTTAAAGTTGTAGTAGGAGTTGTCCATGTAAAAGTACCAGGAACATCAACGTCATTGTGTTGAACTAATCCACCAGATAAAGTTAGCATATTCAAAGGATTATATTGAATTGGAGTTTCAACAACCATTGGAGGGGTTATTAGAGTAGGAGTAATATAATTAGTCTTAAATACAACACGAATAGTCTGGTTTGCATTTATATTATTAAATGTGAAACTTTTTCCAGAAATTGAATCAGGTATGTTTACATCATTCACGATTAATGAATCTAAGAAATAGTATTGGTTAGGAGTGATTGTATATTTTTGGGAAGAACCGGGTAATTTATTAGTTGTACCAAGAGGAGTAATTGTTCCGTTAGGGCCAGTTGAAGAGATAATGGTAATGGTTCTGAAAACTACTCGAATGGTATGATCTTCATTTACATTATTAAAAGTATAACGTTTATTTGGTATGGAGTCTGGTCTGTTTATTCCATCAATAATTAGAGAATCTAAGAAATAATTAGTGCTAGGAGTTATAGTATAAGTTTTAGAACTATTAGGAGCCATTACCGTTGCACCTGAAGAACTGATAGTGCCATTAGCACCAGCAGTTGCCGTAATAATATTTGCATTATAAACAGAACGAATTGTATGAGGTTCATTTACATTAGTAAAAGTAAAGCTTTTACCTGGAATGGAATCAGGACGATTAATACCATCTACAATAAGTGAGTCTAACCAACAATTTGTATTTGGGGTAAAAGTGAATTTTTGTGAACCATTTTTACCAACAGAAACGGACCCTGATGGACTTATTGTTCCATACAAACTTGTTGAAGCTGTAATGGTATTGGTTTTAAAAGTTATTCTTAAAGTTTGTGGTGTAGTTACATTAGTAAAAGTGTATATAGTATCTAATGCTGCAACACTATTGTTAACACCATTAACGATAACAGAATCTGTAAAATAATTTGTGTTAGGTTTATAAATAAAAGATTTATTTGATCCAATTAAAACAGGGCATTGACCAGCTGCAGGATTAATTGTTCCATTTGAACTAATGCTAGTAGAAATTTTTGTGTAGCAACCTGCAATGGCAGATAAACCTGGAGCTGCAGGTGGTTCAATACTAAAAATCATTGGATTCCTTTTGCCATCAGTTAATTGAACTCTCATTTCATAGGAATATGATCCACTTACCGTTTTAACAATTTTTATAGTATCTCCAATATTTGCAAAAATTGGATATTCAAAAATATCTTTAATATAATTTGGATAACTTCCTACAGTGATCGTTAAATCTGTATAAATTGGTAAGTTATTCTTATAAACAGTAATTTTGTTACCATTCCATGAATCACCAAAGTCATCATTTATTTGTAATATTTGATACTTACATGGATCAGCAATTAAACGATTGCCTACAGGAGCAGCTACAATAGGAGTAATTAAAAGTCTTTCCACAGTACAATTTACAACTTCAGCGTCAATCACATTATTATATGTTGCAGATGGTTTGATATCATAGGTTAACCAGAAATAATAGGATGATCCACAGATTGTTGGTACACTACCATTAAAAGTCATAGTTCCATTAGGATTCAAAATTGGAGTTCCAAATAGAGTTGCTGTAGAAAAAGTAGTTGAAGTACCGGTGTACCATAATCTAGCATTTGTAATGTCTGCAGGATTTGTAGTACCATTTGTAGATAATACGATTTGAGTAATATTTCCACCAATTGCAGATTGAACATTAACTTGAAGAATTTGAGCTAAAGTATCACCAGGAACCACTGGCATCATTGATGTAAGATGGGATGGAATGGGATGTACAGCAGATATGAATGAAGGAGCACTAATAATTGAACTTGATGTAATAAAAGGAGTTGTACAGTTTGAAACGTAATTTGCTCCTGTAATTGTTCCATTTGGACCAACAGTACCATTAAAAGTTGCAGGGGTTGAAGCATTATCAAACTCATAATAAGCTACTAAATTAGCATAATTACTATGAGTGTTGTTTAGTGATTTATTATACCATGTAAGAATTGTCGGAGCATCAAGAGCTGCATTAAAAATTCTGGCTTCATCAATTCTTCCAGTAAAATATCTGTCAGAATATCCAGGATTTCTTCCAATTTCTAGAGCATTGCTACTTACATTAATAGTACCTGTTTGTGCTTTATTTCCAATTTCAACACCATTTAAATATATTCTCATGGTTGTTCCATCATAAGTACCCGCAACATGTTGCCATTGATTTAAAGTTAACACATTAGTAGTTGTAGCTAATTCTTGGAAAGCAGTTCCAATTCCTAATGTAAAACTTAATTTACCACTTGAACCACAACGTAAAATGTAACCACCATTTCCGGATGCAATCTCTTTAGAAATAATTGATCCTTCATAAATATTAGATCTCCATGCTGTAGGATAAATCCAAGCTTCTAATGTGATTGCAGTTGTTGGATTTAATTCAGGAGTATTTGCTATTTGAGCTGTAACTGAAGAACTACCACTAAATGAAAGAGAATTGTTTTGGTTCATTTGAGTAACCGTCCACAAAGCCCAAAATTGTTTATTTCCGGATGCAGAGTTGCTGATCGCTGTGATTGGGGAACCGGTGAAGTCTGCATTGTCATACCATCCGTCAAATCTATTGTTTAGTTTTGTTGGAATTGGTAATGTTGCCCCTATACCTTGAATGTAGTCGATTGGATATTCAGCAGGTAATACTCCATCATTTACATTATAGGTGATTGGGAATTGATACAATACGGTTAAATCTAATGTTGCTGTACTGTCACAACCTACAGCATTGGTTAATGTTGCTGTATATACTCCGGAAGTGATATAGGTCATCTCATTCCAGGTGTAAGTGTTGATGGCTGTATGAGATTGTGATGGAGATGTAGTACTCTTTCTGATGGTTAAATCCAAAGTTACAATACTGTCACAACCAGCTTCATTGGTAATGGTGAAAACGGGCTCATTGGT
>JAVEZW010000361.1:0-3272 GCA_034002805.1 Bacteroidales bacterium
TGTTCATCTTCTACCGAAAAATCGTGTGGCTCGCCCATAATTGAAATAACTTTGGCAACATCGTCTTTAGAAATAACATCTTTTTTGTTTCCAAGAGTTTCAGTAAAAAGCTCAGCCAACCTCGATTCAATATCAGAGATTATTTCTTTTGAATCTGTTTCGTTAGCAAATTGCCTTTCAATGGCAAGTAAATAGGAGTGAAGTATCTGATATGCATCATCATCGATGTGAAAGATAAAACCTCCAAGATTAATAGTTACTGTTGTTTTCATGATCAATTATAATTATAGTACTATACAATACAAATAAAAATACATTACAAAGATATGAAATAAAAACAGTACTATGCAACACAAAGTAGTAAAAATATTTTAGTACAGTTGTTAAATTATTGAAAATCAGCATGAATATTTTTTATTATATTTATAAAATTTTTTGTTATGGGTATAAAAGGATCGTTACTTAAGATGGTTACAGCATTAAATAATCCGGTTGATTATTTTTTAGAGATTGAAACTAACAGGATTCATCTTAATAAATTTTTAGGAAAACCAATTAAGATTAACTATTTGGGAGAAATTCGTTGTATTAAATGTGGCCGCAAAACATCCAAATCATTTCAGCAGGGTTTTTGTTACCCTTGTTTTATGACAGCTCCCGAAACGAGCGAATGTATTTTAAACCCGGAGCTTTGCAGAGCACACGAAGGTATATCCCGCGATATGGAATGGTCAAATGATCATTGTCTGCAAGTTCATATTGTGTATTTGGCTATATCAAGCGGATTAAAAGTGGGTGTAACACGAATGTCGCAAATACCAACCCGATGGATTGATCAGGGTGCTTCAAAAGCAATAAAAATAGCTCAAACACCAAATCGCTTTATTGCAGGGCAAATTGAAGTGGATCTCAAAAAACACTTCGACGATAAAACAAACTGGCGCAATATGCTGACAAATAAAATTGATCGGGAGACAAATCTTGTTGAGCAAAAGAAACGTGCTCTCGAATTGCTTAGTAAGGATTTTAAGGAGTATGGTATAAGCACAGATGAAATAACAGAAATAAACTATCCGGTTATCGAATATCCTGCAAAAGTTAATTCTATCGATCTCGAAAAAAAACAATCTGTCGAAGGTATTCTAAATGGAATTAAGGGTCAGTACCTTATTTTTAATGGAGGCGATGTTATTAATATCAGAAAACATAATGGATATTTGGTAGATTTTGAATATTAATTATTCATCTTCAGCTTCTATAGCTTTTCTAATCTCTGTGCGGATAATATCAAGCTGTTTATTTTTATTTACCTCGCGTAATTTTCGTGCTGTTTGTGTAAAGTACTGGTGCCCCTGAATAAACTTAGTTTGATGATTGTTCCATTCGTGCAGCGAATCAATTTTATTTCTTTCGCGTAATTCTTTAAACAGGTTTACCGAAACAGGCACAAAGTCGGCACGACCTAAATAGTCAAGGTCGGCATCACACATAATTTCTTCGAGTACATCTTTGGGTTCGGGTGGCATTTGCGTACACATAATAAGCCGTGCAATTTGCTCAATTTGTTTTTCGTTGTAATGATATGCGGGTAATATTTTTTTTGCAAGTTTAACGCTTTCTTCTTCGTGTGTATCATAATCTATCAGGTGTCCCATATCATGAAACAAGGCAGCGGTTTTTAGCAAGAGCATATCTTCATCTGAAATTTTTTCGGATCGACCAATTAATTCAACCTGTGTAACAACATCTATTGTATGTTTAATATTATGATAATACAGGTTTTTTGGCAATCCTGTTTCGAGTTTCGTAAGCACGAACTCTTCAATATCGTTTAACCGAAGCAATTGAAGCTGTGTAAAGAAGCTCTCATTCGGATATAATCCTTTAATGTCGCTTGCCAGATGAGGCATAAAGCTTTCGACAAAGTACATGTCGAGTTCTCCTTTATATTTTACGGGCATTTTGCCTCTATACTGACAGATAAAAAACTCCTTTATCAGCATATAGGTGTTTTCGGTTATATTAACCTTTCCGGGCTCTCCTGCTGCTTCCATTCTGCTGGCAGTGTTCACTGTGCCGCCCCAGATATCATAAGAGATTTTATTCCGACCAAGAACGCCTGCAACAACAGGTCCGGTATCAATTCCGATACGAAGATCCCATATTCGTTGTGTGCCATCACCTTTTTCGTGTTTAAGTGTTTTCATATAGTTCTGCATCTCAATGGCAGCAAGAACTACCTCAACCGGATTTGTGCGATTTTTTTCGGGAATACCTCCGGCACACATATACGCATCACCAATAGTCTTTATTTTTTCGATATTATATTTATCCACTACCGAATCAAATTTCATAAAGAACTTATCAAGTTCATCAATAAGCATCTCAGAATTGAGTTGTTCTGATATTTTTGTAAATCCCTGTATATCAGAAAACAAAACGGTCACCATGTTGTAATGATATGGTCCGGCTTTTTTACCCGATTTTAACTCAGTAGCTGTTGTTTTAGGTAATACTCTTTCGAGCAGATTTTCGGCTTTTTCTTTCTGAATAACAACTTCTTCTGTTCTTTCGTTTATTATATTTTCTAATTTAAATCGCTCACGGGCAAAATAATAGGCTCTCCATTTTATAATTATCAAACCAATAAATGTTAAAAATACCATATAAATAAAATAAGCTACACCTGTACGATAAAAAGGAGGTTTAATAATAAAATGATATTCGATTTCGGGTGATTCTTTTTCGAAAATATTTTTTGCTTTTACCCGAAAGGTATATTTGCCTTCGTAAAGATCATTATATTGTATATTGTTAACAGAAGTCCAATCAGACCATTTGTTTTCAAGTCCATCGAGCTTGTATTTAAACCGTAGTTTGTTTTCACTAATAAAATCTGTTGATGAAAAATTAAATGATATCGAATTTTTATTATGAGATATTTTGGGTGATTTCGTTTTCTCTGTTTTTCCCGCAAAAAGGTGTTCGGATAGATTATAGATAACCGAATCACCACCAATTAAAATCCTGGTAAAAAACAAATAAACACTGTCGCGGTGATTAAAATCGATGTCTGGATTATATCTTATTAGTTGATTTATTCCTCCAATCCAAATAGATCCTTCATTGTCCTTTTTTATCATGGTAATAACCAAGTCGTTAAGCTGATTTATGGACAAAGGATAGGAGTTTGATTTTTGATCTGGATTTGTATAAACAAAGTAAGTTCTATCTGTTAAAGAAGTTTTGTCAATAAAATTAACAACCATTTG
>JAVEZW010000362.1:0-1817 GCA_034002805.1 Bacteroidales bacterium
CATATGATGTTGCAATTGAGGGGAAAGGTTATTTTATAGTTTCAGATAGAAAAAGTAATGAAACTTTTTATACAAGAGCTGGAAATTTCTATATGGCAGAAGATGGTTTATTACAAACTCAAAATGGCATGAAAGTTCTTGGATTAACACCTCAATCAAATAGTGTTGTTGCATCTAATTCTGCAAAAACTCAATTTGATGAAACATATACAAAAAATATAGTATCAAAAACTATAAGTAATAATAATTTTTTGCAGACAATAAATGCAAGATCAACTGATTATAATACAAAAGCTGTTGATAAAGGTGTTAGTGGAGAAGGTTACAAAACAAAATCAGCACAAATTGCAGATATTGAAGCCTTAATTGCTGATTATAAAAGTAAACTTGATTTATACTCATCAAATTCAACAGCTGTATCTTCGCTATCAACTTCTCAAATTACTAATGTAGATATGTCAGCATCTATGAATCAGTTGCTTAATGGAGATGATTTTATTAGAATTAGAGTAAATAATGATGAGGTAACACAATTTTTTGATACAAATATTGAAACAACATTAAAAAAACTATCTGATAAAATTTCAGATATTAAAGGATTAAGTTCAACTGTTAATACAACTACTGGAATGTTGACTATTAATTCTTTAATTCCAGCAAAAGAAGTTTTGATAAAAGATGCTCAAATTAATGAAAATTATTTATCAGTAACAAATCCTCAAAATGCTAAATTAGGTTCAGGAATTGGATTAGTTAATAGTTCAAGACAGGCTTTAAAAAGTGCATTAGAGTTTTCTAATGCAGAATTATTAGATATTACAAATACTTTATCTTTAGTTGGTCAAGAATCTTTATCTGTCAATGAAATCCAATTAAAATTGGCAAACTTGAATTTATCTAAAAATACTTTTGGTACAATTGAAATAAGTGAAGGAGTAGTTTTTTTAAAAGATAATGATAATAAATTTATAGTTGGAAAATTACAAACAGCAGATTTTAAAAATGAACAAGGGCTTGATCCTCAAGGTGATAATCTTTATCAAACTTCTTCAGAGTCAGGAAAAGCATTGTATGCTGGAAAATTAAATAAATTAGTTAGTAATTCATTGGAATTAAGTACAGCAAACTTGGGAAATAGTTTAACAAGCTTATTAGTATATCAAAAAGCCTTTGAAGCAAATTCTAAATCTATCACCACTTCTGATGAGATGTTAAAAACAGCTATTGAATTAAGAAAATAATGTTTTTATATTAGTTCTATAAATTAGTATTAATATATGAACATTTAAGTTCATAACCTTAATAAATAAAGGATAAGTCATGATAGGAGCACTTTGGACAGGAATCTCAGGATTAGCGTCACAACAAAAAGCTTTGGATAATGAATCTAATAATATTGCCAATGTAAATACAATAGGATATAAAGCCTCAAGAATTTCGTTCGCAGATCAAATATACCAAGATAGAATCGGAAAAGGTTCGACGGTGCTTGATGCTGAGAAATTGTATACACAAGGTGGTACAAAATTAACAGGTGTAAATTATGATATGGCTTTATATGGAGATGGATTTTTTTCAGTAGTAAATAAGAATACTCTAGGAACAGCAGAAACCTTTTATACAAGAGCAGGGAACTTTAGAATGGGTGATAATGGAACCCTTCAAGATTCAGCAGGGAATGCAGTACAAGGCTGGATGATGAGTGCAATTGATAGCCAAAATGATGTTACAAGTACAAATCCAAATACAAGTGTTTTTACAAATGATTATACAAAATTATTAGGTACAAAAATAATAAGACATGATACTTATGTTGA
>JAVEZW010000362.1:1917-3251 GCA_034002805.1 Bacteroidales bacterium
TTAGTTGCAACAATGGCAATAGATTCAGGACAGGTAGATGCACTGGCTCTAACAGAAACTTATACAAATTCTACAAAAAATTCAGATATGTTAAAAGGTATTATACAAATAAAATCGTTGATACCTGGACAAGCATTTAGAATTTCAGAAATAGGTGAAGTAGCAAGTGGAACAACATTACAAGGAAATTTCCAAACAAAAGTAGAATCATCAACAGTTTCAGGAATAACTGGATTAAAAACATCAAAAGAAGCTTTAAGTAAATTAATAACAGGAAAACAACAAGATGTTTATACTGCTGCTGATTTAAAAATAGGAACAACAACAGAATTTACATATGGAATAAATATTTATGATAAAGAAATAGGAAAAAATGTTACTGTTCCTACTTTACCTATAAGTATTACTCCTGTTGCAAACATTGATGATATTATTACTGGAATAAATGCAGATGCTTCATTATCAAAATATGTAACGGCTAGAAATGTAAATGGGAATTTAGTAGTAGAGACATTAGATACAAATTACGATGTTGAATTTACGGGAAGTATGAAAGGTGATCCAACAACTGTTGGAACATTTGAACCTCTAGATGTAAACGCGAACTACTCAGGAAGAAAGGGAGCAGGAGCTGAATTTATAGAAATAATAAATAAAGTTGATCAAACCGCATCAAAAGGGAGTTTACAATTAAGACTAGATACTTTAGGAATTTCAGACTCAGCATTTGGAGAATTTTCTGTTGATAGTACAGGATTAATTACAATGAAACAAGATGGAGCTGATTTTGCAATAGGACAAGCTGCTGTTGCTGTTTTTAATAATAATAGAGGATTAAATCCAGTTGGAAATAATTTATTAGCAAAAACAAATGAATCAGGAGAACCGACATATAACTTGAATAATAATAAAACAGCAGAAATTAAATCAAAAACATTAGAATTAAGTACAGCAGATTTATCAGAAAGTTTAGTAAATCTAATGGTATTTCAAAGAGCTTTTGAAGCAAATGCGAAATCAATTACTACGGCTGATGAACTTCTAACTACCTTAATTGGGTTAAAAAGATAATTTTTTAAATAGAGTAGATTTTCTGCTCTATTTATACTTAAATAGGATAACTTTGGAAAATTTTTTATTAATTATAGTACTTGGAGTTTTATTACTCTACTTTTTTTCAAGTGCAAATGTTTATAAATCTTTATATAAGAAAGTAAATGAAGAAAAAAATATTTTACAAGAAGAGATTACTAAGTTTGAGTCACTAATTGAAAGATATGAAAAACAAGTAAAAATAAGTTCTAATACATTAAAATCTAACCAAGGAAATCTAC
>JAVEZW010000363.1:0-3243 GCA_034002805.1 Bacteroidales bacterium
ATTATACATATTACTTGCAAGTTGCAATAAAAAGCGAATAAGTAATCCGCAAAATTCTAAATATATAGAAACGCCTGACGACACAGCATATTATAGAATGAATTTTGAACAATGGATAACGCCACTTTCTAGTATTGAATTTTTGGACACATTAAAAATAACTGCTGTAATTGGCGACTTTGGTGAATGGGGCGGTCATAAAGAGAGATTTTCAATATTTAATAAAAACGATTCTGGTTTATGGGTAAATTATTATAAAGACACTCTTACATATGAAGAGTTCAAGCGTGGAATTAAACCAAGAATTGTTCAAGATACAATTTTTAAAATATCACGAAATGACGAGTTATTAATTAGTAACTTTCTTCAAGATTTGACTAAAATGAATTTGTGTTGGATGTCATTCTCGAATGGCGGTAGTGTCTATATTGTTAATAATACAGATTCGACTTTTTTTATAAGATTTTGGGACACTGAAATGAGATGGACAGGGTTTTATAGATTGAAAAAATTATTATTGAAAACATAGAACCTGCTGCTAACAAAGGCTAAAACGCTATCGGGCGCATGGTTGTAAGGAGAAAGATTGTACATTTATTGAAAATTCTGCTGGCCGGAATGATAAGTTTTCAAAAGTGCCCGCCAGCGCTTAGCCTCGGCCGTTAGCGGTCAGCCTAAAAAAGATCAGAGAACAATAACCTTATGAAACCAATATGGAAAATCTTTTAAAAGCTAAATCTTGGATTATTTTTACATTAATGATTGTGGGATTTTTGATGTTGCGATTCAGTATAGAAAATGATGTATTTACCACATCCATTCTGAATATTTTTGGATTACTGATTTATATGATATATCCTTTATCTGTTGGACTATTTTTACATGACCATCTACCGAAAAGAATGGAATTGAATTTTACTTTATTCATCATAAATAGTTTTGTTTGGTTCATTACTTATTCCGTAATCATGATAATTTCAGACAATAAAGGAATGACCTTTACAGGATTTTCAGCCATTCCAATGCTTTATGTAATATATGCGTTCTTAGATTTTTTAGCTTTCCCAATAAGAGTCCTTAAAACAATAGAACTGGAAAGAAAGGCAAAATTCGGAGAATATTTAGGGGATTTTTTCCTTTTACTTTTCTTTCCAATTGGCATTTGGTTTTTACAACCAAGAATTAGAAAGATCGTTGTACCAAATGGAGAGATCATTAATTAAATAAAGGCCGAACCGCTAACAAAGGCTAAACGCTATCGGGCGCATGGTTGTATGGAGAAAGATTGTACATTTAATGTGTATTTGTACTGGCCGGAAAGATGAGTTTTCAAAAGTGCCTGCCAGCGCTTAGCCTCGACCGTTAGGCTTCATGCAAAAAAAATACTGCAAACATTGATTATCGTACCATAATTTGTATTTTTGGGACAGATAAAATTAATATGGGACAAAATACACCACATAATCAATTGGAAAAACTTCCACCACTTAGAGAAAAGGTGGAAACCATTGAAATTCTTAGACAAACAAACAAGTCTACCGCTGCATTAGCAGAATTAAAAGGGATTGCGAAGACAATTCCTAATCAAGAAATGCTTATTAATGCCATAGTTTTGCAGGAAGCAAAAGATAGTTCTGAAATTGAAAATATTATTACGACACAAGATGAACTTTACAAAGCATTGACTATTAACAAAACTCATATTTCGCCTGAGACAAAGGAAGTTGTAAATTACAGAAAAGCAATATTCCAAGGATATGACCTCGCTAAAAAACAAGGATTTATAAAGGTTAACGATATTGTAAGCATTCAACAAGAATTGGTTGACAATACAGCTGGGATTAGAAGTACACCAGGAACTGTATTAAAAAATGATGCAACAGGAGAAATAGTTTACACTCCACCACAGGATAAAGCTGAAATACTTGATTTGCTTTCAAATTTTATAAATCACTTCAACCAACAAGATGATTTATCGCCATTGATAAACTTGGCAATATTGCATTATCAGTTTGAAAGCATTCACCCGTTTTATGATGGAAACGGTAGAACTGGTCGAATTTTAAATATCTTGTATTTAATACTTAATGAATTGATTGATGTTCCAATTTTGTATTTAAGTTCCTATATTATTGCAAATAAACCAGAATATTATCGCTTGTTAAATCAGATTAATAGAACAGGAAAATGGGAAGAATGGATCATGTTTATGCTTAAAGCAGTTGAAAGCACATCAAAAGATACAATCACAAGAATTACAAATATCAAAGACCAACTAGATTCTACAATCGTTAAAGTACAAGAAAAAGCTCCCAAACTTTATAGGAAGGAACTTGTTGAATTGTTATTTGAACAACCATATTCGAAAATTGAATTTGTTGTAAATAAATTAGGAGTAGAAAGAAAAGCTGCTTCAAGATATTTAAAAGAACTTGAAGATATTGGAATTCTTGAATCTCAAAAAGTTGGAAGAGAGACTTTATATATAAATAAAGAGTTGATTGAAATACTGAAACAATAATGCACGAAAGCCTAACACACAATATAGCCAAAAAGGGTTTTAGTTGTATGCAAAGCTCATCACCCGCATCAAGTTCATCGTATCTTGATAGTGAGGTTCTCCGCAATCCCTTTCAGGCCATATTGCCATACGTTAGAATCCATGCGAGGATAAACAGCTTCGCTTAAACCAGAAGGAGTTGTCAGGAATAAATAGAGCAATCTGAGAAGGACGAAAGCCTGAAGTTTATGAGCGAAGCCAGGCGGAAGCGCCAATCGTTTGTTTCTGGGCTCTAAACGAACAGACTGAAAAGGACGCACGGTTTCTAACAAAGGCTAAAACGCAAGCGGGCTAATGATTGTAAGGAGAAAGATTGTACATTTAATTAAAATTTGTGCTGGCCTGGAAGATATATTTTCAAAAGAGCCCGCCAGCGCTTAGCCTCGTACGTTATGGGCTATTAAATTAAACTGTAACTGAAACTTGAATTGAAATTGAAATTGAAATTGAACTTTAATTCTTATAAACCTCTAAAATCTGCAATATGAAAAGATTTAAAATTACACTTGGCCTCTTAATTTTAAGCATTTTAGGTATCTCTTTTAGCTCATTTGCACAATATGCTCCAACTTTGAGAGAGGGTAGCGAATGGTATACCTATAGTTGGTTTGAAATCAGCTACAATACAACCTTTCAAATTTTGGGTGATTCTACTATTAACGATACAACATATAAAAAAATCA
>JAVEZW010000364.1:0-3228 GCA_034002805.1 Bacteroidales bacterium
AGAATTTATGGTGTCAGTATCATTTTCCTAAAAGAATGATACCATGTCACATTATCCAACACACTTTACTTAAAACAACCTTATTACCTTCCAATTTCTTTATCACTCGTTTACCATCTCACATTCTACTCTCCTATAAAGACCCTGTGCAATTTCCTTAATAATTGGTTTCGGTTGGGGATTCGCTGCATTGAGATGCCCAAAGCTCGTCGAAGGGAGCCTGTCAAAATGTCGTTCAACCGGGAGTTCATGCTAGGCACTTCGCCACATGAACTCCTAATTATTGTGCAACGTTTATTTATTTAATACTGTAAATAGAATAGCCATTTCAGCAGATGTATTTGTTTTTTTTGAACCCGAATCAATTATGACAAGTGTCAAATATTTTTTGGTTTTATTTAGAAACGCAATAGTAATGTTTTTGTTATTTTGTTTACAATACTCGTATACTTCGGTTAATGTCATTTCTCTATTGTACCACGAAGGATTATCAAGTGAAGCATGTTTCACATCAGTCCCCATTATTTCTATAAGCCACTCTTTTAATGCATTAAAATCTGAATCAGTAAAATCCATTTGATACTCAAATGTATATTTGACTTCATTTGAGGCATATAACGGAACTGCCTTAGACCATAAATAATCCCCAGTATTATTAGCTGATTTTGATTTTCCTTTTTCAATATAAGCAGTGGCAGCTGAACCATCCTCTAGTTTAATTTGGTCATGATAATCATATTGAAGATTGAATGGGTTTGAAATTTTCTTCTTCTTAGTAATTTCTGTTTCATGTTTTTTATCAGGTCCAGAAGAATTAGTGTTAGTGCCCTTATTGTCAATTTTACTGGTACAAGATACTAACAAAGAGAAAACAAGTAATTTTAAAGTCAAATTTTTCATAAATGTAAGTTTACCGCATTAAGAATACCCACCAGCTCGGTGTAGTCTATGACTAAGTCGTTTCCGGCACACTTTGAATCGGTTTATCCAATGAAAATGAATGTTTTTCTCATGTCATTATTATTTTAGCTAATGAATGTTGAAGTTGATAATGTCTTTCTGCACAATGTATCGCAGTAAAAACATATTCATCAATTATTCTATCACCCTCTGCCAAACATCGCAAATGGAATGGCCAAAATGAGATGTATTAAGGCGATGTACGCATAAACATCATTTACCCCAAACATCACAAACATCCAGTAAATTTCAGCTAAAAATGGTAAAAACAGTGAAACTATTCCAGCTAGAAATCCACCCTCAGTGAAGGCAATGACTACTGTCCAAATATGCGTGATTATGGCTGTTACTGTAAATATACCATAAAGTGAAATAAATATTGATTTCATACTTAACTACTTTTTAGTGAAAATGATTTAATTCCAAACAATATCGCAGCTATTATATCTATTGGCATCCATGCCTCCTTTTCGTTTAAATATATCGGAATTAATGGGTTAAATAAAATCAGTATCAAACCAAATATAATTATCCAAAAATTAATTCCTTGCTCATACTCTTTAATTATGACGGCAATAGCTCCAATGCTTACAACTATTCTGAGCAGTGTATAATATCCCATTGGTAAATCAGCTAACGATATCAGCAGCAATCCACTGCATATTAAAAACAAGGCCTTCATGCTTTTTAATTCTATTTTTCAAAAATTGTTTTTTAGTTTTAAAACGCATGGCTTACTTCAGCAAGCGCAACTTCTGCAGCAACGCCTTTAATAACGTTCTGCACCACTAATGCTATTAGGTCATCAATAACTTGTGTTCTATATCCCATTCTCATTGCAAAAGTCTTACACAATGTCATTTCCTTATCGCTGATTTCACCATCAATCAGCATGACTGTTACTAAATCATAAAGCTGATCAAATTTTTCACGCTTTGTTTGCGGTTGTACAAAAGTAATCGCTTCTGGATGCTCAATTACTCTTTTAACCTCTTTTTCTAACATATAACATTTTTCTGCCAGGTGCAAAATGAAATCAAATTCTACATTTTCCATTTTGCCATCAGCAAGTGCCACCGCTAATAGATTCTTAAAATGACTTTTACGTTTACGTTTGTCATAGCTTTCAAATAATTCTTGTACTCCCATAATGTTATAATTTATTGATTAACAATATCGTCAATTTTATCTGGCAAGCCTTCCCAGTCATATTCCCTCTCCATTCTTTTTTCAATATCATTAGAAATAGTCATTATCATAAGATCTTGGTCAGTTCCACTGTCAAATTCCCAACTATTTTTAATTTCCCCTAAAAGAGCTGTCTTAGCTACATAGTCAACTATTAACCTATTAAATGACTGCATTAATCTGAACTTTGCAATGGAGTATTCACTTTTCCAACTTATCTCTATTTCGTCTATTTTCTCATAGTTTATCCTTGCATTTTCATCATTTAACAAATACTCGAAAAGTTTTGGGTAAATTTTTCTCAACCCACCTCTTTTCTCAATTTTCGTCTTTACTTCATTTCTGTCCGAATTGAATTTGTATATGACATATCCAATTATAATAATGATTATAATATACCACATTTCAGTAAAATTTTTGAATGATGATTTTAACAGAATCTTCAATGTTTTTTAAACCAGGCATAAGTGCACCCATAATTAACATATGCTTGCCTAAATCAAAATTTTCACCACTGTTTGGTTCTAAAGGGCTATCAACGATGTTATACATCAATTTTGTTGGCATTGCCATACCACCACCACCTGAAATCCTTATTAATTCTTCGTTATATAAAACAAAACGATCGTTTATAAAATCACCAATATCTTGCTCTATTAAATGATGAATGTTATTTTTCTTAATATATTCAATAAGTTCTTTAAAATAATCCTCTTGTATCTGATTTATTTTATTTGGTTTCATATTATTTGCATGTTGTAAAAGTATTCCAGCATAAAATAGTATGATTTCAAATTCAGCTCCAACATTATTATTTCTGACAGAATTTTGAATTACCGAAACAGCTTGGTCTTTGGTAAGTTTGAACATCATCTTACCAGGTTCATTTAATTTCTTTTCAAAAATTGCATTAAACAGTCCCATGTTCTTTTTTTTTAGTAAAACATTCAGTTTCACTACTGACCGGTTAAAATTACAGTAAAAATGGGGCTACTTCCATAAGGTTTCACCCCAATGTTGTAAGTTTGTTTTGCTAAAAAAAACTGCAACATGGGCAAAGATAAAAGAAAGAATTTAGTC
>JAVEZW010000365.1:0-3177 GCA_034002805.1 Bacteroidales bacterium
CTGAACAAAAACCTATTCAATGGGACTTGCCTACTGGTGTTGAATTACCCAAAGATAAAGCTGAAATAGCGTTTTTAACGGTTTATGAATTGGCCTCGTTGATAAAGGAGAAAAAAATCAGTTCGGTTGAATTAACCCAACTTTATATTGATAGAATAAAACAGTATGGGGATACGCTTGAGTGTATTATTACCTTAACAGAAGATCTCGCAATGGCTCAGGCAAAAGGGGCTGATGAGGAGATTGCTAAAGGGAACTACCGTGGTTATTTGCACGGAATTCCATACGGGTTAAAAGATTTGTTCTCTGTTCCTGAATATAAAACCACATGGGGCTCTGTTCCTTATAAAGATCAAGTGTTGGATGAAACAGCCACTGTTTACAAGAAACTTGAAGAAGCAGGAGCCGTGTTAGTTGCAAAATTATCTTTGGGCGAATTAGCTATGGATAATGTGTGGTTTGATGGTGAGACTAAAAACCCCTGGGATTTAACGCAAGGTTCCAGTGGATCATCAGCTGGTTCTGCTGCGGCAACATCGGCAGGTTTACTGGCATTTGCTATTGGTACTGAAACATGGGGATCTATCGTTTCTCCATCAACACGATGTGGAGTAACAGGCTTAAGACCGACTTTTGGACGTGTTAGTCGTTATGGTGCTATGGCACTAAGCTGGACTATGGACAAAGTAGGACCGATATGTCGTTCGGCGTACGATTGTGCTTTGGTATTTGATGTAATTCGGGGTAGTGATTCATTAGACAAAACATCAGTTGATTTTCCTTTTAACTTTGATATAAAAACCAATATTACGAAACTACGGGTAGGCTATTTAAAAGAATTATTCGAAGGCGAAAACTACCCGGGAAAATCAACCGATTTGAAAACACTTGAAGTTTTAAAGTCGATGGGTGTTAATTTAACAGCCGTTAAGTTACCCGATGATTTGCCTGTTGAGTCGTGTGCAATTATTCTTGAGGCAGAGGCTGGCGCTGCTTTCGACGAACTTACCCGAAGCAACGATGATGACAAAATGAGGTTGCAACATAAATATGCATGGCCCAATATTTTTAGAAAAGCACGATTTATACCTGCTGTTGAATATATTCAGGCGAGCAGAGTAAGAGATTTGCTTATTCAGGAGTTTCATCAGATGATAAAAGAGTATGATGTAATTGTTTGTCCTAGCTTTGGTGGTGATCAGTTACTGATGACTAATTTAACAGGACATCCTTGTGTGGTGGTTCCTAATGGATTTGATAATGATAATCATCCTACAAGTATAAGTTTTATTGGAAATTTGTATGATGAGGCCACCCTTTTAGCCTTTGCAAAAGCATATCAGGATATTACCGAATGGGATGAGCAAGTACCACCGTTGTTTAAATAGATTATGAATCTACCACAAAAAAGAGCTTCAAAAGGAGCTCTTTTCTTTAAGTTCTTTTTTAGTCTTCAATTGGATTAAATTCAAAAGGGATATTAACCATTTTAGCATATTCCTTCCCGGAGTCGAGCATATCGTCGTCAACCTCATTATAGTTCCAGATAATTTTTATTTCTTTTCCTTTTTTCTGAATTTTTTCAAGGATATAAAGCATTTCAAGTATTACTGTTGAGGTGGATGAATTGTAATAATCGAGCCTAAACTCAAAAATGGTTGTATTGTTGGGATTTTTTACATACTCTTCGAGCCACAAAAGAATGGGGTAGAAGAACTTTTTTGATTCTTCGGGGAATGATTTTCCGAACATCAGAAATTTATTATTCTGTATATCGAAATTTATTCCTGGTGTTTCTTCAGCTGCTGCGTATAATAATGGCTCCATATGGAAAAGTTATAAGTTAAAAGTACTTAAAGTGACTAAACGCTAAATAAGTGACTAAAGTTATAAGTACTTAAAGTGACTAAAGTTTTAAATAAGTAAAAAGGATGAACTGTTCTAATGAGACTGGAATTAATTAACAAGCTCAATTTAGCTCATTTACACTAGTTTAGCTCACTTTAGCTCACTTTAACTTACTTTAGTTCACTCTAATTTACTTTAGCTCACTTTAGCTCACTTTGTTTCATTATTTATTTAAATTATTTCCGATCGAAGTGAAAATGGCTAATAATTCGCTAACTTCTTCTAATTCGAACTTAATATCTTCTGGTTTTATCCATTTCATTTCCATTATTATTTCTAACCAGTATTGACTTTCACTTGCTTCGCTTTCGAAAATTTTTATCTTGCTTCTAAAATCTGCTTTACTTCTTGCTCTGTTAGCTTCTCTGTAATTTGCTCCAATGCTTGTACCAGATTTTGTTAATTGGTTCTTTATGACTTTTCCTTCTGTAGTATTTGGTAATTTGCCAGATAATTTAATGATCGAAACGGCAAAAGTCTTTGTTCTTTTTTCTAAAATCTTAGCAAACTCCTTATTATCTAGCTTCTCCTTTTCAGACATTCTAATCTATTTACTTTAACTTACTTTAACTCACTTTAACTCACTTTAGCTCACTTTAGCTCACTCTCCTCTGCAATTGGCTCAAACGTAAACGGCACACTCACCATAGTTGAATACTCTTTACCAGCATCAAGCATATCTATATCCGGTTCGAGGTAAAACCAATATACCTTTACCTTTTTGCCAGCCTGAAAAATACGGTCTAAAGAATGTAAAATCTCCAAAATCATTAGTGATGATGACGAATTAAAATACTCCATCTTAAAAATAAACAAGGTAAAATCATTTGGATTTTGCTCATATTTTGCCAGCCAATCTAAAATAGGATTATAAAACACACGGCTATCTTCGGGAAACGAGGTTCCTTTTAGCTCGAATTTCCCGGCTGCTTTGTTCAAAATTACCCCCGGCAATCGGTCTGTTTGTTCAAGAATGATTGGCTCCATAAATATGTTATTCTTTTTTGTTTAAGTATGACTCAAGCATTGATAAAAATGCTTTTAACCGAATAGGTTTTAAAATATAATCATCGCAACCGGCCTGTTGTGATTTTTCTCTTGCATCTTCAATGTTCATTGCTGTTTGTGCAATTACCGGTATATTTTTATTCATTGATTTAATAATGGTGGTAGTTTCAAATCCATTAAGCAAAGGCATATTAATATCCATTAAAATTAAATCGATTTGCTTACCAGATTTAACAATGTCGATAGCCTCCTGGCCATTTT
>JAVEZW010000366.1:0-3151 GCA_034002805.1 Bacteroidales bacterium
TGTATTATTATTTATTACTCATTATTCCAGTTATCATCATTTTAGTGGTTTTGATTAGAACGTTTAATTTCAAACCAAAAGGTTTACCTGAAATGAAAAAACGGCATGAAATCAATGAAAAAAGAGTAGTTGAGTCACTTTCAAAAATGATTCAATTTAAAACAATATCTCACGCAAATCAAGAATTGATTGATGATAATGAGTTTGTTAAATTTAGGGGGTTCCTAAAAGAAAGATATCCTCACATTTTTAATGTGGGTTCTTATCAAGAGTTTCATCGTGGTATGCTTATCAAGATTAATGGTTCTGCGAGTGATGCACCTGTTGTTTTAATGAGTCATTACGATGTTGTCCCTATTAATGGTACTTGGGAGGAAGATCCTTTTTCTGGAAGAATTAATGATAAAACTGTCTATGGACGTGGAGCACTTGATACTAAAAGTTCATTAAATGCAGTCATGGAATCTGTTGAATATGCATTGTCTAATGGAAAAGTGTTTAAACAAGATTTGTATTTAGCTTTTGGTGGTGACGAAGAAACGTTTGGTAAATCTCAGACCAGGATCGTTGAATATTTAGAAAAACAAGGCATTAAGCCTGGCTTTGTTCTTGACGAAGGTGGAGCGATTGTATCAAAGATGTTTCCAGGGGTTAGCGCTAAAGCTGCTGTTGTGGGTATTGCAGAAAAAGGGTTCTTAAACTTAAAGTTAGTCGCAAAAAGTCAAGGAGGACATGCATCAACACCTCCGAAGAAAACACCCATTACGAATTTATCACTTGCTGTATCAAAATTGAATCAACACAAATCATTTAGACTAAAGCTCACCCCTCCAGTCAAGGAATTATTTCTACATTTAGCACCACATTCACATTCATTTGGTATAAAAATGTTATTTAGTAATTTGTGGCTGTTTACACCGCTTGTTAAGCTCATTGCTAAACTATCAGGTGGAGAATTCTTATCCCTTTTTAAAACCACTCAAGCTTTTACACAATCAGCAGGCAGTGAAGCGATTAACGTGTTGCCATCACGAGCTGAAATCGGTGTAAACTACCGATTAAGACCTTTTGAAACATCAACTCAAGTGATTGATCGTGTGACAAAAATTGTGAGCACATATGATGTTATGGTTGAAGTTGTTGAAGTATCTGAAGCATCTACGATTAGTATGGTTGATGATCAATATAAAGTCATAGAAAAAGCAATCAAGCAAACATGGCCAGATGTGATTCCTGCACCTTATTTGATGATTGCTACCTCTGATTCAAGACATTATCACAAGATTTGTGAACATGTTTATAAATTTTCACCGATGGATGTATCAAAAGCTGATTTAGCTAAAATCCACGGTATTAATGAAGATATTACAATTGAAAATGTTATTAATGGTGTTAATTTTTACTTAAATTTAATCGATCAACTATAGGCCTTGAAAAAGGTCTTTTTTTTCAGAATTAAAGTTAAAAAATTAAAACATATGAAGTAATTTGATAATTATCATTCCAAACTAATCAGCTAAAAATGTTGTTATGTGAACTATTTTTATCCCATCGATTATTCCGACATCTTTATAATCATATGTAACGATTACTCTTTCATAATTATCTTTTACAATGAGTAAGTTATCAGTTTCTATAGTGCTATTTAAGGGCATACTCAACGTCACTTGAACATACTTCGTTTGATTATCTTTGAAACAAACAAAATCTATTTCTAAATCATCATATTTTCCAACAAAAACATGCCATCCTTCTTGTATAAGTTTTAGATAAACAATATTTTCAATCATAGATCCAAGATTGCTATTCATACGGCCTAGCATGATGTTTTTTAATCCAAGGTCTGCAACATAATATTTACCTAATGTTTTTAAATGTTCTTTCCCTCGAATATCATATCTCGTTGCTTTATAAAAAATAAATTCACTCTCTAAAAGATGAAGGTACTTATTAATTGTTTTACTATTTGATTCATGGTTTTAAAGTAATTGGAAATTTTAGAACTCGAATCAGGCTTACCTTTATTATCTAGCAAATACAATGAAAGTTACATGAGTACATCAATTTGAGTAATATTGCCTCTAATCGAAACGTCTTTTAATAGAATACTATTATAAATTCCTTTCAACATATCACTTTTCATTTGGTCATCTTTTGCAAGTACAACAGATGGAAAACCACCATATTTTATATACTCTTGTGAATATTGATCAATGTTATCTTCTTCAGTGAAGTCTTTTAGTTCCAGCAATGATAAAGGATAAATCTTTATTTCTACATATCGACCGGATAGATAAGTTGCAAGTTCGCGGGAAAGCATATTCGTATTTGACCCTGTTAAATATATGTCGCAATTAAAAGCAACCCTAAGTCCATTAATCAACTTTTGCCAATTTTCAACTTCAACTATTTCATCAAATAGAAAGTATATTCTTTCAGTTGTTTATACATGGATTTTGATGAACTCATATAGTTTGTCAGCCGTTTGAATACCAAAAGTATCTTGATGCTCAAAATTAAGATATATCGTTTTTTTATTCAACTTTTGAAGGTGTTTCTCAAGCATTTTCAATAAAAATGATTTACTTGATCTTCTTGCTCCTGTTATTATTTTCACAGATTCTGTATCTAAGTATTTGATTAGTTTCTCTAAGTAATAACTTCTGATTCTCATTTTCTTGCATCTTCTTTACTTTGATGTATTATTTTTTTGCCTTTTGTAAAGTAAATATTTGTATTTTGTCATTTTTTGCCGTTACAGGGTGTTATCATATAGTAGAAATACCTATAATTATTTGTTTTTATATAAAAAATGCCCAATAAGGGCATCGATTTGTAGTATCTAAATAATTGGATGGTAGTTGATGACTTTTCAGTTTTCTATGCATATGGTATCATAACCCCCTGTTTAATTTCCATACCAATCCAGTTTAATGGATGTGATATTTCCTCGGTTGTCATTTGTGTTTGAATCGCCATAGTCATCATAAGTATAAAGAATCGTTTGTTCATCGTTGGTTGTTTTGATGTTTTCTCGAATCAATAAACGAATTTTGATGTCCTTTCTCTCATTTCTTCTGAGTACTAACTGTTAATGTTGGGCATTGTTATTAGACCTTTCAATTTTCTATGCATATGATATCATAACCCA
>JAVEZW010000367.1:0-3151 GCA_034002805.1 Bacteroidales bacterium
ATATGTCTCTAAATATGCAGGACACAGTTCATCAGCAATTACTGCCGATATGTATGTGCATGAACATCCTGATGAAGAAGTGATCAGCTTTTTTGATTTTGAGTAATTCTAACTGTATGTAGAGACGCCGATTTATCGCGTCTAAAACCGTACCGCGAGCTACCAGCTTGCGATTAATCGTAACGCAATATAAATAAGCATTTTTATTATACTGCAAAGCACGTATAATAAAAAAGCATTTGAACGAGCTCAAGCAGTATGGATTTTACATTTATTTCTACTGGGACATTAATGGACATTTTTTCTTACAAATTCTAAGAATTTGAATTTTTTGAATGAAATGATATAGTATTTTTGTAAATTATCTTGAGTTAACCCATATCATATTTAGTTTTCTGAGGTTACTTTTCAGTTATAATCAAATAATCTAACAAGATTATTCGATTTTTGAAAATAACGCTCTGTCAGGCTATTTTTGGATAGCCTAGAGTCTAAACAACTATTAAGAAATGATAGATTTTTTATATTTTGATGGAGATCTTGCTCGCCTGTCTATTTTGCCCATCCAAATCATTTTATTGTTGCAATGAGGACATATCGTTTTATCAATGGTGAAGAAGTTGTTGATTTCTTTTTCTTCGTATTTTATCTTTTTTTCTTTAGAAGGTAATATTTTTTTGATACTATTAAAAAGTTCCTTTGCTTTTGGACTATTAAATCCATAATGTCTCACTTTTTTAAATCTTTTAGGTAATACATGATCAAGAAATCTGCGAATAAATTCGACAAGATCTAAAGTGATAACTTCATATTTCTTTGATTCTGAGTTAATATATGAAAATTTTACTTTATTGTTCTCACATGATAAGATACGAGTGTTAGAAATAGCTGTTTTATAGACATATTGAGAAAGATATTTTAGAGCAGAATCTCCTTTACCTACATATTTTGAATGAGTAACAAAATTCTTTTTAATCCATATTTTTGAGTCAATTAGTAAGAAAACTTCTTTATTATTTGCCTCAATGTAATCTCTAAATTTAGCTCTAAAAATTTTTGATAAAGCTAATACCGGTACTAAAAACTTTGATTTTACGTTGTTCCAAATATTATTATCCTTATCATATGCTCCTCCTGGCACTATATAGTGCACATGTGGATGGTAGAGCATTTTTCGTGTCCAAGTGTGGAGGACACCTGTAAATCCAGAAATGCCACCTGCATATTTTGGATCAGATAATAACACTTTCAATGATTCGGAAGAAGCATAAAACAAAGCATTGTAAAACAGTTTTTTGTTTACCGAGCATATAAACCTTAGCTCTTCAGGGAGTGTAAATGTTACCAGAAAATATTTCACAGGCAAGAGTTTTTCCAATTGTTGTTCAAGCCATATTGCCGAATCGTCTTTACCGCATTTTGGACAATGCCTGTTTTTGCATGAATGATAGACGTAATGATTTGTGTCACAGTGCTTGCAAAAATAGACTTCTCCCCCCATTACTGAAGTTCTGCAATTAATAATATCAAATACAGTTTTCTTTTTGTCATCGCAATATATTGAATGATATTTTTCAATATATTGTTCTATATGTTCCTTAAGAATAATCGCTAAATCCATTTACAAATCCTTCATTAAGTCGCTAATTAAGCTCAAGGAATGATCAAATGTAGAGCTGGTTAAATGAAGATAAATCATGGTTGATTTTATGGTTTTATGCCCCATAAATTCCTTTATTAAAAAGATATTAACGCCTTTATTGAGAAGGTTTGTAGCATAAGAATGTCTGAGAGAATGAAAAGAGACTTTTTTGTTGATTCCAGACATTTCAACAATTCTTTTAAAGGCTCTTTGTATCTGATAAACAGGGATCGTTTTAAGTGTTGATTTTCTGTCAAAATCAGATCTGGAAGTTGTAATTTGAGGGAATAGAAGAACTCCGTTTTTATGAGTAAGCCAATATTCTCTTAACTCTTCCAAAAGCTTTTTTGGAAGTGGGATACTTCTGTCTTTGTTGCCCTTACAGTCTCTGACGGTTAAAGTGTTAAGTTCTTTATTGATATCAGCGATTTTGACATTAACAGCTTCTGAGACTCTTAAACCTGTTTGATAAGCTAATTTTGTAATCATCTTATAATCATAAACATGGAAAATAGATAATAATATTCCAACTTCTTCCGTTGTTAAGACTCTAGGCAATGAAAATTGTCTTTTAACTCTGTAGAATTTAAAGTCATTATGATCGTAGTTTAGTACATTACAAAAGAAAAATCTTATTGAGAAAAATATCAATTGTATTGTTTTTGGACGATATTTCTTGACAGAAATAATCTCATAAATAAAGTCTTTAATTTGTGAGATGGTTAAAGTACAAGGATCAGATTTGTAGTAATCTGATAAGATTCTAAGGTATCTCAGGTAGTTTTTCTTTGTTGACTCTGAAAGACCTTTTAATGTAATGTGCTTTATCAATTCCGATTCGTAAAAAAGCATTGATGCCTCCAAAATTTAATTTTGGAGGCATTATAATTTACGAAGTAAATTTGTAAAATTCTGCTGCTTGCAGCTTCGTTCAACCAACCTGGTTGCGAAAATTAAATGGTGTCGCACCCACAGCGCTCATTTTAATTATATTATACCCAATGGCCTTTCGCCCATTGTTAGCTATATATCGCACTGATGGTGCTTTTTTCATACGACCAACATTGACATTCCAGCACAACGAATTGAGATGAACGAAAAAACATTTTGTTGAAATGCAGAATCAAAGATTTATCAGCTCTCCCTTTCCGTGCTTTCCGAGTATTCAGTGGTTATATAATACTTCATATCAACTATCCAAGAATACGCAAAAGTATAAAGCAATATATGTTTTTTTTACAGATAAACCCTCCGCTTGCCATCTATGTACCCCTTACTTGCTCTCTACTTGACTATTTAATTGATAGGACTTAGATAAATAGCTTGAAAAAATGATAAAAATGGAGAATCAAAACTATAAAGTATCTGCCAAAAATAAACAATATGTTTGAGTAATATCAATTAAGGGGCTGAGAGAGAGGTGAGTGAGTGTGGAGAGAGAGGTTTTTTGAGACTCAATGATAAGTGCAGGGCTTTTAAATTGTTTGATATAAATATTTGTTGCTTGTG
>JAVEZW010000368.1:0-3145 GCA_034002805.1 Bacteroidales bacterium
GTGGATGTTTTTTTGCCGCTTGATGCAAAAGTTGCGGTTGAACTGGGTGTAAATCCGGTTGGTGGAAAAACAATTTTGGCTACTATCTAAATTCTTTGTTTTGAAAAAAATCATCAGTCAGATACCAAATTTTATAACCTCCATGAACCTTGTTTCGGGTTCGGTGGCTGTTATTTTTGCCATCGACGGGCATTTGGTATGGGCTGCCATTTTTATCTGTGCCGCGGCTGTTTTCGACTTTTTAGATGGTTTTGTGGCACGTGCATTAAAGGCATATTCTGAAATTGGGAAAGAGCTCGATTCGCTGGCTGATGTTGTTTCGTTTGGCGTGGCACCGGGCGCTGTTCTTTTTACTTTACTCGAATTCTCGCTTTTCGGTAAAAACCAACCAATCCACGAAATCAGCGGGAAGTGGTTTGAGTGGCTGGTACTTTTTTCGGCTTTCCTTTTACCTGTTTTTGGCGCAATCAGGCTGGCACGGTTTAACACAAACACAAGCAATGAAAATTTCTTTCGCGGTTTGCCAATTCCTGCCAACGGATTGTTTTGGGCTGCAATGGGATTAATGCTCCAATCACCAAAATATGCCGAATTCCTGCCATTGGTTTACACAACAAAAAACCTCGTGATTCTTGGCATTTTTATGTCGGGAATGATGGTATTAACCATGCCCATGTTTTCGATGAAACCAAAATCACTGCGTTTTGGCGAAAACTGGTATCGTTATCTTTTCCTTGGTTTGTCGCTTGTAATTCTGATTGTATTTAACATTTACGGACTTGCATTTATCATTTTCCTTTACATTCTGCTGAATGCCATTTTTTACCTGCTAAAGGTTAAATTCTGAAAACTCCCAATAAAAGCGCTACTCATTTAGTATTATCCCATTTTAGCGAAAAATCATTAGTACAATTTGTAGTTTTTAAAAAACCAGTTGACCAAACAGGTTAACAGGACAAAGGAATAATGTACCAACATTCATTTATTGATATGTTGTATAACATGTCTTTTTTTTTTAGATAAAAATATTTTGTCAACCTTTGAAGACCAACAAGGTTTTTACCCTTGTTCATGTATTTAGCATCACTACTGTCCACTTAAAATAAATTGAGGGACAGTTGTTTATAATTTAGTTCTTTGACATTGTTGTTATCTATTTTGCTAAAGAGTTCTTTTACAGGAGTTTTATCAAGCAACGATATTCCAAGGATTGTTAAAATTTCATAGGTTGAACGTTCCAGTTTCATATCATGGCCAATTATAGCTACCATGCAATAAGCAATTATTGCTGAGTAAATTTGGACACGAACAGCATTTTCAGTGGTTCCCCAAAACGATTTTATCTTTAGATGTTGTTTGATCCATTTAAAGAAAAGCTCAATCTGCCAGCGGTTTTTATAGAGTAAAGCAATTTGCTCGGGTGAAAGCTCGAAGTTGTTGGTAAGGAAAACAAAAGTCCTATCCATTTCGATATCGTAAAAAAAGACTCTTCTCATTTTTTCCGGGTATTGCTTTGATACATAGAACCCTGTTAGAAAACCCATCTGGTCACACATAACGCCAGTGCTTGCATTGACATCTTTATATTCGGAGCAATCAAATTGCATGTTTTTTTTAGCTCTGATTACAAAGTATGAACCGAGTCCGGTGATTCTGTAAAGTCGTTCATAGTCGATGTATCCACGGTCGAAGATATAATAAGCACCACTTTCGTATTGTATCAAATCCATCGCCATCACATCATGTACCTTTGCTTCCGTAATATGCACAAATGCAGGTATTTGAGTAATGATGTCGTACAGCGTATGTAATTTGATTCCTGCTTTGGTTTTGCGAAAATTTGCCCACCAAAACACACTGAGACAAAGATCTATGGTGGTTGAATCGAAAGCATAAACCTTACCTTTCACCTCAAAATCATCGTTTAAAAGTTTCTTTCTTGCAATGCCAATAAGATAGTATGCAAATTCTTCGAAAATACGATAGTCACGCGATTCATTTGCCTTAGCCAGATTACTCCGGGTGACACTTTTCCCAAAACCAAGATGGTAACTTTTTAAATGGTGTGCATCTAATGAAACAATCAAATCTCTTAGGCTATCACGGTTTGAAAGTTGACCAAAAATCATTACCAGGAGTTGGTTCCAACAAGTAAAATGCTTGACATATTTGTTCCCATTGTACTTTTCAACTATCCCATCGAAAACTCTTCCTGGAAGAAACTCAGTAAGCTGTGCAAAAACGTATTTGCCTTGATTCATGACTTTGTGTTAATAAAGACGCAAACCTATTCAATCAAATCGTCACGCACTAAAAAGGCTTTTAACTAATAGATAATCAATATTTTCAAAGAACAATTTTTAAATTTTAATGGACACTAATGATTGTGGATATCAAGTCATTTTGATTTAAGCGCCAAAGAAATTACAGCATGGATTACAAAGACCAAAAACGAACTCATCGGAAGCGCTGAAATCGGCCAAACAATCATCAGTGTTGGCAGCATTTTGGCTTTTTTGTTTTTAATCCCGGTATATGTATTTATGATTCTATTTTATCAGCCTCTTTTAATTGAGTTTTTTCAACTTTTATTCGGAACAATCAACCGAAGTAAAGTGAGTGAAATTATAAACCAGATAAAAACGCTTATTCAGCGTTATCTCATCGGACTCCTTATTGAAGTTGTTATAATTTCGGCATTATATACCACCGGACTTTTGATATTGGGAATAGAATACGCTTTAATTCTGGGAATATTGGGCGCGCTGCTCAATCTGATTCCTTATCTGGGATCCATGATTGCGGCTTCAATACCCATGCTGATTGCAGTGGTAACAAAAACATCTCCCTGGTTTGCCTTGCTGGTTTTGGCACTTTATGTATTCATTCAATTTATTGACAATAACTTTATTGTCCCCAAAATAGTTGCCTCAAAAGTTAAAATTAATGCACTTGCCTCCATAGTTGCGGTAGTTATTTTTGGCGCTTTATGGGGCATTTCGGGTATGCTTGTGGCAATTCCGCTAACTGCTATAACAAAACTTATTTTCGATCACATCCCTTCGTTAAAACCCTGGGGGTTTTTATTGGGAGATACAATGCCTCCAGCAATCAAAATACCACCCATATTTAAAAAGCTGAAACC
>JAVEZW010000369.1:0-3134 GCA_034002805.1 Bacteroidales bacterium
GTTGGAAATAGTTCGGACATTTTACAATATGCTCACGGAAAATCCCGACTTAGCCCATTCCTTACTCCGACTAAAAGTAACACCGGATGAGATCCGGGAGGGACACACCCTGATAACCAAACTAGAACAACATCGTTCTGACTACTTTCGTGCAAAAGGGGAATACCAACTCTCTACCACCACCAAAGAACAAGCCCTCAACGCCTTACACCAATGGATCTCCACCCTGCAAGCCACCGCAAAGATTGCGTTTATGGAAAATAAAGGCGTAGTACACTTGCTGGAAGGAAAGAGTTAAGAGATAAAAATCCAATGGTAGTAGACAAGGTACCCCCACATTATTATAATTTCAATTTTTGAAGTATGTCATTGCAAAGTGTACTCATTTCAGAAAAAGCAACCCATTTTTTGCCCAAATCTTTGAATGAAGCCCCAAAATGGTACATTTTTTGATGATCAAGAATTAAAAATCGATCATGATTTTCTTTAAGCACAGAGATTTTTATCTCGGGATATTGACAATTATGTTTATAAATATCCAATTCTAGTTGTTTATTTATGTTTTGAGTATAAATATTTGCAGTAACATTTCCTGCTCTTTTATCAAGTAAGTTTAAAACAGAATCATCAATATAATTATCAATTAAAATGATTGAACTTTCAGCACTTCTGATTAAGTTAGAAACAAAAAAATAGGCATCGAATATCTCTCCATTAAAAAAAACTCCATTCTTAGCAGGGATATCTTTTTCTTCAATTGCTTTAAACAATTGAGAAAATAAGTTATCTGATTCAAGTTGTTTAATTTCAATTTTTTCTAATCTTTGAAAAATATTAGCATTGTAAGAGAGAATTCTTCTCATCTCTACGAATGCATTCATGATACTAATACTAACTTGTATTGCATTGTTTGATTTTAAAACAGTCGATAACATAGAAACACCTTGCTCTGTAAAAACAAAAGGTAAATATCTTCTTCCTCCATGAATTTTTGAGGTCACATTTTGTGACCTCAAAAATAACATTTCTTCATTATTTAATTGAAATCTAAAATTGTCAGGAAATCTAATAATGTTTCTTTTTACAGCTTGATTAAACACTTTTGTATCAATGCCATAAATTCTGGCTAAATCACTATCTAACATTACATCTACACCTCTGATTTTGTAGATGATATTTTGAATATCTTCATTTAGAATCATTTTATTCATCTGGTAGTAATTTTTAGTTTTTTAAAGTAAATGATCTATCGCAAAAATACATAAAAATTAGTCAAAATAAAAAAAATAACTAATTTGAGTTAAAATAAATAATTTGAAATACCTCTCCTGACTTTGACTATGCGTCACCCTAAATGGATTTCCAAAAATTATCATCAAAAAGCATCGCAATTGATTTATGTCTAGCTGTTATTAGCATAGTTTTTGTGAGTGTTTTTTCACTAATTGGTAATTTTACTTTTATAGTGGTAATTGTTTTTGCAATATTAAGAACTTTATCCACGCTTAAGTTTATATTATTAGTTTTCAATACTCTTTCTAGTTCTTTATATACTTTGTAAGCAACAAAGCAAATACAAACATGTGCTTCAATTCTTCGTGGTGTAAAGTGGAACATAGGTCGTATTTCAAGAGTTCCTTTTGTTATTCTGAACGCTTTTTCAATAACCCATAATCCGTTATATTGTTCATAAACATCTTTAGCTGAAAGCGATGTATTCGTAATGTATCCTTTTAACCCATCCCATTTTTCGTCTTCTTTTATTTTTTCTTGATTGATAACTACTTTTACATTATCTGATATCTCCAAAAACTTATTGTATCCTCGTTTGTTGATGTTCTCTTTAGTGATATTTCCCGTTTTATATGCTTTTTGAAGTCGTTTTACACCTTTATCTCTGTTGTATTTGTCTTTTCTAGCTCTAACTGAAGAATAGCTTACGATTAACCTGGAATCACCTTTTTTAAGCTCATGAAATTCATTATCATGCTTTGGTAAAGACAAAATATTTCTTTTCACTACTTCTGTCTCATTTTTTATTCTTGCTCCTACAATATATTTGTATCCACCAGATTGCAATAGAGATATATTTGAGTTACTCATTAACCCGGAATCGGCAACAACCACAAAATCATCTAAATGAAATCTTTGAACAAAATCTTCAACAATCGGCAACATTGTTCTCCCCTCGTATTGAGAGCCATTAAATAATGAATATGAAAGCGGATAACCATCTTTACTAACTAACAATCCCAGTACAACCTGTGGTTGACTGTGTTTGCCATCTTTTGAAAAACCATTTTCTCTTAACTCATCACTATAATCGGATTCAAAATAAAGTGTAGTCACATCATAAAACATTAGACCAATTTTGCCACCTAAAATCTTACGAGTATGTTCTACGCTTATTTGTTGGATCTGTTCTTGCTGTGTATTATAAAGTTTATCTAAATAACGATAAATCTTATACAACTGAATATCTTCATCAAAATATGATTTAAGATAATCAACAGTAGCTGATTTGCTCATGGGCTGTCCTAAACGAGCAATCACCAATTGACGTAAAATATCATCCTCTATGGCATCAAATCCCGTGATTTTAAATACTTTATCTAAAATTAGTTGTGTGCCATTGATAAGCACATTTTCAATATTAGAAAACAAATGCTCTGTAACTTGTTTTTCTTCCTCTTCTCTTGCTTTTTGTTTAAAAATATCTGGAGTCCCAATTTGAATTTCAATCCATTGGCGAGCTTGATTGATATATTGCTCAATTTGAACTTCATCATTACTCACACCAATGGTAATTAATTCTTTGAATCTACCATGTGATTTAGTAACAACAACAACACTTGTTGTTCCAGATCTATTTTTCTTTTTTCGTATAAACATACTGCAAAATTAATCATATTTTACCTTGCGTCACCCATTTAGGTGACGCAAAATTTATATAATACTGATTTACTTATATTTACAAAATGGGAAAAATTATTGTGTCAAAGTCAGGAAACAAGGGATAATCCATTTCCTAAATAAGGAGTTCTAAAGAGCCGTCAGCTTTCAGCTATCAGGTTTCAGTTATCAACTATCAGTTATCAGCTATTAAATAAAGGAATAATTTTCACACCTTTAAT
>JAVEZW010000370.1:0-3116 GCA_034002805.1 Bacteroidales bacterium
TAAACAGCTAATTGTTAAACTTTTAACTAAATTAATCTGCGTAAATCTGTTTTATCTGTTTCATCTGTGTGCAATAAAAAATCTAAAGTACTGACAATCAAAATATCAACTTCATTGAGTTAACCCGAAAATTTTACAATGGATTGTCAAATAATATCGAGTTACAAGCCAAAGTAGCCAAATTAAAACTCACACCGGAAGGGATTACCAATGCATTGGAACTCATTAGCCGCCACAGCGTACACGTTCTCACAATGCTATTTTCACCTCATTTTTTCTCCTAATATTTTTAAAACATTAATAGACAAATCGTGGAGTAATAACCTAGAAATTTTCATTACATCAATTGTTCAAAAAAATGGACATAAAATGATTGCAATAAAATGTATGTCTGATCATGTTCATATTTTTTTTGGTTATAATTTGAATCAGAAAATTCCCGATTTAGTTAATGTTATAAAGATGACATCTACTAAATGGATTAAAGATCAGAATTTCTGTAAAAATTCCTTTCATTGGCAGACAGGTTATGGTGTTTTTACACATGTAAAATCTACAGTACCCCTTGTATATAATTATACACTACTGACCGACAAAAAAAAATAAGGAAATAAAAAAAGGGGTTTGACCGAAGTCTCGCCCCATAGTTGTATTTTTGTATCGCCAAAAACATAAATCCAACTATGAGCAAAAATACGACAAAAAATTTAGTCGGTCAGCCGATTTTTAAACAAATCTTAAATATTTTACCAAAAGATCAATTTGATCTGTTAGTAAACCAACTTAAAACGGATCGTTATTACAAAACTTTCTTTTCTTGGGATCAGTTAATTGTGATGTTATTTGGAATTTTTTCACGTTGTGATTCTATGGGAGAAGTGTGTGATGGAATGCGAGCTTTATCAGGAAAGTTAAATTATTTAGGGATGGATTGTTCTCCATCAAAAAGTACGGCAGGAGATGCCTTACGTGATCGAAGTGAAGAACTTTTCAAACTCTATTATTTTGTCTTAATCGAATATTTTAAGCCTGTTTTATCGGTCAGCCGAAAAGAAAAGGTGAGTTTTAATGAGTTTTATGCTTTTGATTCGACCACAATTGCATTATTCTCGGATGTAATGAAAGGTGTTGGACGCAACCGGAAGGATGATGGCAAGAAAAAGGGGGGACTAAAAGTCCACATGCTGACCGACGTACATGCTGATACTGCTGTATTTGCAAAAATTAGCGAAGCAAAAATGCATGACAAAAAGTTTTTGCAACATCTTAATCCTGCAAAAGGCAGTATGTTGGTTTTTGATAAAGCTTACAATTATTATCTGCAATTTGCCAAATGGACTGAAGATGATATCTTTTTCGTATGTAGATTGAAAGACAATGCTAAAGCCCAGTTGCAGGAGATACTTTTTGAAAAACAGTTAGGAAAAGATGAATTTGGTGTTTACCAAGTTGAACATATCCATTTGCATTATAAGAAAGATAATAAGGATAAAAATGAATACACTTTGTGTTTACGTTTGGTGTATTATAAGGATGAACAAGGCAGAAAATACAAATTTATCACCAATAATTGGGATATTACGCCTGAAGAAGTTGCTCTAATCTATAAATATAGATGGTCAATAGAACTAACATTCAAAAAATTAAAACAAAACTTTCAACTTCACTTTTTCTATTCGGATACAGAAAACGGAATCAAAACACAAATATGGTGTACTTTAATTGCTCATTTATTGTTTACTGTACTAATGGTCAAATCAAAAAGTGAAAAAGCTTTTTCAACAATCGCTGCATTGATACGAATCCATTTAATAAGTCATTTAGACATAATTTGGGTTATCACTGAGGCAAGAAGAGGATATCATAAGCAAATCAAAACAAAAAATAAAAGTCCATCAGATATACAAATGTCACTATTTTAAGGGAGGTAGGTTTTAAAAAACTGAATTTTTCAAATTTTATTTACTGTTATTCAATTACTTAAAAAATATTTTTCATTTTTTTTCAATTTAGTCGGTTGATAGTGATATTAATTTAGTTAACTATTTGCAAGAAGAAGTTGAAAAATTAGATGATAATTGGAATTTTTACAATCATATTAATGACGAAACAGTTGATAAAAAAAACTATTGGCATCCAATTCATATTAGAAAGCCTATGATTGATTTATTCAAAGGAACTGTAACAGCAGAAGAACAAGAAAATAAATTTATTGAAGCAGTTAATACTATTTTACCCATAATAATCCAGTCGGAATATTTTAAAAACTTAAAAAATGATATGAAAGAAATAGTGAAATACAATAATGGATAAAATCATTATTTCGAAAACAAAAATGTCAATGAAAAGATTAAAAAAGTTCCTAGCTGCGAAGATTTTTATGAGGGTATTTTTTATTATTCATTAATTAAGATCTCAGGGCTACGCCCCTTTGAATCATCATAAACCCAAACATCTGCTACCAATATAACGCTCCTCCGGAGCGGGAACTTTGGGTCGGGAATTCGTTTGCTACCAATATAACGCTCCTCTGGAGCGGGAACTTTGGGTCGGGAATTCATCTGCTACCAATATAACGCTCCTACGGAGCGGGAACTATTCATTATTCATTTTTCATTAATCATTTTTTTCAAACCGCTCGCGGTTTGAAAAATGCGTTAGGGCGGAGCCGAGAAAGCCCGCAAAGCGAACAGCCGATGTGATGCAGGGAGTAAAAGAGCGACCAACGGAAGCTCCTTTTACGACCATGCAGTCACACGGATGGGCGCTGCGGACTTGAAGGCGTAGACCGACGGCTGTAGAGCCGTGCTATTAGCGTGGCTCTACAGCCGGAACGCCCTTATTAATAAGCTAATATGCTAATTAGATAATAAGCTAATTGATAATTGTTAATTGTTAACTGACATCTTATTGCTTACTCTTTAAAGCCTTATATTCAGTTAAATCAGTATAAATTTCATCCTTACAAGGATTTAACTTTTTAGTTGTAATTCTATAAATTTGCCAAATGGCTAAGCCCACATTTAAGGATAAACTAATAATGGCAATGGTCCAATTGGCTGCAGGATTGTAACTTGGTTCTACATTAAAATGGCTCCCCACTGCAAAAAAGTATG
>JAVEZW010000371.1:0-3098 GCA_034002805.1 Bacteroidales bacterium
AACCAGGAGGATTTATTCTTGCCGACAATGTGCTCTGGAGTGGAAAAGTTATCGAACTCGAAACTCCTGATGATGAATATACCAAAGGCATTTTCGACTTTAACGACTTTTTAAAAACCGACAACCGAGTTGAAAAAGTGATTCTTCCTTTGCGCGATGGACTTACCTTAATCAGAAAAAAGTGATTGGTGATTGGTGACTTGTGAGCATTTTTCAATTCACAGATAACTATTTAAAATTTCCGCTATTCACCATTCACTGCTCACTATTCACCAGCCTATTCTTTCATTTTTTTTTCGTTTACTACACTAAACCCAAATGATTTTATTACACGCGCATTTGGTGGAATAGAGAAGATCCAATCTATAATTTTTTTATACTCAACATCATTGGTATAAGGAATATCTTCTTTCATAAAAACCATAATCATACGGTGCATTTCTGATTTTTTATTAGTTTCCAAGGTATAATCCATCGTTTCGGAAGGGAATTTATATTCGGTATTAGCTTTCAAGAGATATGAATTTTCATAATTGTTGGGGAATAACTGAAAAGCTTCGGTTTCGCTTAATAAAAATATTTTAACATAGGTATCCTTCGATGGCTTAATCTTAAACACCAAACCTGTTTCGTTCTGATAAAACATTCCAATACCCTCAACCCAAGCATCGAAAGTAAGATCCTTTTCAGTAAGATATTTAACTACAGTACAATTTATAACAACTTCAATTTTAAGTTGCCCAAATTCATCGAATGATTTTTTAGTATCCACCACATCAACATCTTTAACAGCACCACGAATATCTGATAGAAAATCAGTGGTAAACAAATCCTCGTATTTTCCTTTTTCTTCCATCTGAAAATAATCGGTAAAAGAGGCTATATTTTCTTCAATGCCAGCTTGCTTTAGAGCTGCTATTTTTGCTTCATTTATGGCTCTTTGCTCAACCTGCTGGAGTGATTCATTAACTGAACCTGTTGCCATGCCTTTCACTCCGACCAATTTAATTTCCAGAACATCTTCATCAGCAAAAACAGGTTGAACAGCCAACAAACAAATAATACACCAACAAATTAAAAACCGGCTCTTTATTTTCATAAGTCTTAAATTTAATACTAACTAAAAATATATAATCATTTCTCAATTACGAAAGATTTTTAAAAAATCATTCAACAACAACTTTGCCAGAAACATTTTTACTCAATTTCAAGGTTTATTTCAGGCTCAATTTATTTAATTTCTTTATATTTATCGATCTATTTAGTTATATCTGACCATGAGAATTACAAGTCTTTTTTGTAAAATCCTGCTCCTTATTGTTGTTTCATCCATAATCTCATGCCAGAAAATTACCAATCAACCTATTAACTTTACTGAAAACTGGGAGTTTAAAAACGCATCCGATTCAATATGGCATTCGGCAACTGTTCCGGGCAGTATTTATACTGATCTTTTTTATAATGGATTGATTCCTGATCCTTACGGGGGGATTAATGAAAAATCTTTACAATGGATTGATACTTGCAACTGGATTTATCGCACAACCTTTTCAAAACCAGAAAATCTTAAAGAAAATGATCATGTTGAATTGATTTTTAACGGATTAGACACATATGCGGATGTATATTTAAACGATTCGCTGCTTTTTTCTGCAAATAATATGTTCGCTCCATGGATAAAGGAGATTGAGATCGAAAAGCTAAAAGAAGAAAACAAACTGGAACTGGTTTTCAAATCAACATTAAAAGAAGAAAAAAAGAATAGTAAAATATTGCCTTACGAATTGCCAGGTGGCTCGCGGGGATTTACCCGAAAAGCAGCTTATCAGTATGGATGGGACTGGGCTCCAACTTATGTTTCTGGCGGAATATGGCAAAACATAGAGTTGCAGGTTTGGAATACTGCTGCTATTAGGAATATCCAAACAAACATCGAATCAATAGATCCTGAAAAAGCACTTATTTTAATTAACGTTGGAATTGAATCAGACATTGATTTTAATGCATCAATTAAACTTGATTGTAAAAATCAAAATCTAAAAAAAACGTTTGAGGATATTTCAATTAAAAAGGGAACACACACTTATGATTTTCGCTTTGAAATAGAAAAACCAAAACTTTGGTGGACTCATAATCTGGGAGATCCATTTTTGTATAAATTTGATCTTTTACTTCAGAATAAAAACATACAAATTGATAAAATTGATTTTAAACTTGGTTTACGAACTATTGAATTGGTAAGGCAAAAAGATGATTTGGGCGAATCATTTTATTTTAAACTCAATGGCATTCAGGTATTTATGAAAGGGGCCAATTATGTGCCACAGAGCTCATTTCCTGGAACGGTAATGGATTCATATTATCGCAAAATTATTTCTGATGCCAAGGCCTCAAATATGAATATGCTCCGTGTTTGGGGCGGTGGTATTTATGAAAAAGATATTTTTTATGACCTGTGCGATAGTTTTGGTATCCTAGTCTGGCAGGATTTTATGTTTGCCAACGCAATGTATCCGGGTGATTCTGCTTTTTTAGAGAATGTTACAAATGAAGCCAATTACCAGGCAAAACGATTAAGCAGTCACCCATCAATAGCTATCTGGTGTGGCAACAATGAGATGGACGAAGCATGGCATAACTGGGGCTGGTCGGGAAATTACTCAAAGCAAGATTCAGCAACTATCTGGAACAACTACTTAAAACTATTTCATTCGGTTTTGCCAGAAATTGTGCAGAAAATAAGTCCTGAAATCCCTTATACTACATCTTCTCCAACATTTGGCAGAGGAAATCCCCGAAGCAGTTACGAAGGCGATAATCATTACTGGTATGTTTGGCACGATGGCTATGATTTCGACTGGTACAATAAAGTCACAGGTCGTTTTATGAGTGAGTTCGGGTTTCAGTCGTTTCCATCATTACAAACAATTGAGTATTTCGATACTTCAGCCATAAAAACAATTGATTCGGAGATTATGCTTGCTCATCAGAAGCATCCAAATGGCAACTCAAAAATTAAACAATACATGACCGATTATTTCCCGGTTCCTGATGATTTTAACGATTTCATTTATGTAAGTCAACTTTTGCAAGCTGAA
>JAVEZW010000372.1:0-3095 GCA_034002805.1 Bacteroidales bacterium
AAAACGGAAGGAGGTGTGCCTATGAGGTTTATTAAATGATTATTAAGAGGTAACGAATGAATTTTAGGAACTATTGAAATTTAAATTTAAGAAGATGAAAACATTAAGTAATTTGATTATTAATCCAGAAAAAATCATAAAGGAAAATGATTTGAAAGAATTAAAAGGAGGAAGTTACTCATGTACAATTTATTATTCTGATCAAGTAATTGGCTGGCTTAATGGAGTGGAGGCAACATCCGAGTGGGCTGCAGAGCAGGGTTGTCAATGGTATGCTCAGATTCAGTTTCCGGCTCTTAATCCTTATTGTGATTGTTAACAATTTAATTAAACTGTTTCAAATTTCATGTAATCAAAACAAATTTGATTTCTCATGGGAGCTTTCAATTATTTCGATCTTATCAATAAAATTGTATAATGTTATTTATCTGAAACGGAAGAATTTTCGGACTTTTTAACATACTTCAAACTAAAAGTTATACTATTGAATAAATGTAATAAGTCTTAAAGCATTTAAATAAATAGCTATTACAGTCCAGATAATAATAGATTTATTTGAGAGCTCTCTTTTCATGTATTAATGAACCCTAGGAGAGTGTTCAATGAATTGTGTTAAGTTACGATAAAAAATAAAATATATAATTTGACAACATATGGAAAGAAGAAAGGCATACCCGAAGATTTTGATTTTGAAGAATTTAGTAAAGAAGCTGTTACAAAGTATAAACAGGGTAAAGAACTAAACGGTAAAGGAGGAATTTTGACACCATTAATAAATCAGATCCTTGAAAGCGCCTTGGATGCGGAGCTTTCTCAGCATTTGGTTGATGCTAAGATGTCCGCATCCAATCGCAGGGACGGCTATAATCGCAAGCAGGTAAAGAGCACAAATGGAGGTTTTGAACTGTCAACACCAAGGTACAGCGATGGGTGTTTTGAGCCCGTGCTGGTGAAGAAGCGTCTGCCAATTGTTAGCACCACTTTGGAGAACAAAATCATTGGTTTATACAACTTAGGCATGAGTTTTAATGATATACGGGACTATATAGATGAGATGTATGGTTTTGATATCTCTCAAGGAATGTTAAGCCAATTAACGGATAAGATCATTCCTGAGATCAGGGAGTGGCAAAACAGGGCTCTGAGTCAACTGTATCCTAACATCTGGATGGATGCCATACATTATCATGTCAGAGAAAATGGTGCTGTAACTAACCGGGCAGTATATTCCATCATCGGGGTAAATATCTATGGACAGAAAGAGTTGCTAGGTATATACATGTCAGAGAACGAAGGATCTAAGTTCTGGCAACAAGTACTAACACCCGAAATCCGGAGAATGATTTACACAACTAAGATGATCCAAGGATATCATCCTCAGTTAAGAAAGGTAACGAAAACCAAGGGAGCTTTTGCATAAGAAAATGCTCTGCTGAAGCTTATCTATCTGGCATCTATGAGAATAATCGAAAAATAGAAGTGTATACCCTGGGGAACGGGAAACAAATCTACAGCAACTAATCTTGATTTTTGATAATAAAGTCACGAAATATTTAAATGACACAGTTTAATGAACATATCCAACCTAAAGTTAAATTCAAATCGATTTCATTCTGGATTATTTATTTTTTCATACATTATGGAGAAAAGTAGATAGAAAACTGATGTTTTTAATATATAAATAATAACCTTACAACAATAACGAACATTATATAATAGATAAACCCATTTTTATATAAGGATACAGGAATCAGTTTAATTTCCAGCATACTACAAAAAATGAAAATATTGATCTTTTCTATCTTTATTGTGGCAATGGTTTTTTCGAAATGCGGTACTTCCCCTTCCTTAAAGACTGATAATTTGATCGATTCTCTTTTTATTATTGATCTGGAGGAATCAATTAATGATGGGGAACCCACCCAATTGAGCTGTATAGGTTCTGATTTAAAATATATTACGCTTGAGACTAAACCTGCTTGCTTACTGGATGGAATATCTAAATTAACTTTAACTGATTCATTCATCTTTGTCACTGATAGCAGGAAAATTTTAAAATTTGACAGGGACGGGATGTTTCAAAAGCAAATAGGTGCTTTTGGAAGAGGTCCAGGAGAGCATTTATTTATTTCTGACTTTTACCTTGATGAACAATCTGAGAGATTATTCATATTAACCCTAAGGTCAGTTCTGATATATGATTTTGATGGATTATATCAAAAATCTATTAAGTTGGATTTTCTTGCATGTCAGCTTATTATGCAGAATAAACATAGCATTGTCTTCCATATATTGAATTTGTATGTTAAATGGATTGTTCAACCGGAAATTGTAGCCGTTGATACAGTTTATAGTTTGTATATAACTGATACATTGGGCAGGACACTTACTAAAATCAGGCACCCCTTAAGAAAGAATAATGAACCATATATTAATACCTTGGCCAGTCCTCTATATACTTTTAATAAAGAAGTGCATTTTCTTGAGACTGGCATTGATACTTTGTTTATTGTCAATAATAATTTGAAATTGCCTTATGCAATATTCAATCTTAAAGATTTGAAGATGGATCCTTGTAATCCGATTCTTTCAACAAAGGGGGATGAGAGAACAAATAAACTACGGCAAAAATTATGGATTAATTCTTTAAATGAAGACGAGAAATATCTATATCTGACTTTGCGAATAGGAGGGTTTTCTGATTCCTCGAAATATTGTCTTTTTAATAAACTGACTTACGAAGTCACTTATCTTGAAAATAATGGGTTTGCAAATGATCTAGACGGAGGTACTTACATTTGGCCACAAACGACAAAAGATGGTAATACATTAATTACCTGGATTGACGCTTTAAAACTTAAAACACATGTTGCCTCCGGGCCATTTAAAAATTCGACACCAAAATACCCCGAAAAGAAAAAAGAGCTTGAAAAGCTGGCAAACAGCCTAAAAGAGACAGACAATCCGGTTTTGATTATAGTCAGTCTAAAAGAATAAAAAGTATGATATTCAAATAAGTTAATTTAAAAGAGAAGGGCGGGAGGCTTAAAAGCATGAGGCGCAAAGCGTGGGGCATACAGAGTAAAAGACCATGA
>JAVEZW010000373.1:0-3071 GCA_034002805.1 Bacteroidales bacterium
ATCTTCTAAATCCTTTAAAAATAATATCTTTGAAAAAAAATAATAATGGATTTATACACCGACGAATATTTTATGAAAGAGGCTTTGAAAGAAGCACAAAAAGCATTGGCTAAAGATGAGATTCCGATCGGAGCAGTTATTGTTTCGAAAAATCAAATTATTGCCCGGGCTCATAACCTTACTGAAACATTAAATGATGTAACCGCTCACGCTGAGATGCAAGCTATTACTTCGGCAGCAAATGCTCTCGGAGGGAAATATCTGATAGATTGTTCGCTGTATGTAACCGTTGAACCTTGTTTAATGTGTGCCGGTGCTTTGTATTGGTCGCAGATAAGTAAAATTGTTTTTGGAGCTTCAGACAATAAAAGAGGCTTTACAAAAGCTAAAAGCGAAGTACTTCATCCTAAAACACAAGTAGAAAAAGGAATTATGGAAAACGAATGCAGTAAATTACTAATTGATTTTTTTAAGAAAAAAAGAGGTTAATTTAAGAGTTATTAACTCTGGATGTCTACACTTCGACTTGCTCAGCGTGACATCCAGAAAACTAAACCTTTGTCATATTGAGCCCGCCTGCCGGACGGGCAGGCTTGTCAAAATATAAACAACATGTATTCTTTTGGCAAAAATGCTTCAGAAACTTTTTCTATAACCCTATTGATTTAAGAAAAGCTTCCTGACTTGGTTCTCTGCCTAAAAATTCTTTTACCATCTCGAGTTCATCAACCGATGAGCCTTTTTCGAGAACAATTTTCCTCAATCTCAACCCTGTTGTTTTATCCATTACACCGTTCTGAATAAATACCGAAAACATATCTTCAGAAAAAACCTTCGCCCACAAATAACTGTAATAGCCTGCAGCATAACCGCTTAGATGACCAAAACCAGCTTCAAAATGGGTTTCTTCCTGAAACTTGTAAAGCGTAATATCGTTTTGTAGTTTTTTAACAATATCAGTAGTTGATTCTGATCCATTGGGGTTATACCCATCGTGAAATGTCATATCGAGGGTACCATAAAAAATCTGTTGCAGCGTATGTAATCCTGATCCAACATTTCGTGCTGCAATCATTTTATCAAAAACCTCTCTTGGGAGTACTTCATCTGTCTTAAAATGATTTGCAAAATGACTGAGCGCTTCATAATCCCATGCCCAATTCTCGAAAATCTGCGATGGCATTTCGACAAAATCACGTGCTACATTTGTTCCTGCTTGTGACGAAAGCTCTGTTCTGGTTAACAAATCATGCATTAAATGACCAAATTCATGAAAAAAAGTAACCACATCGTCATGAAGCAATAATGCGGGCAGGTCTTTGGTTGGTTTTGGAAAATTACAAACCAAACTGGCCATAGGAATTTGATACTCAGACTTCAGCTTCTTTCCAGGAACCATTCCGAACATAGCAGCATGGCCATATTTATTTTTACGTGGATGCAAATCGAGGTAAAACTTGGCAATTATTTTATCATTTTCCAGAACATGGTAAGCCCAAACTTCCTCGTGCCAAACATTCGGAGACTTAATCTCCTCAAACTTTAACCCATATAAATGCTGGGTAATCTGAAAAAGACCATTTACAACACGATTAAGTTCAAAATACTCTTTAAGTTTTTCGTTATCGAGTTCGTATTTTTCTTTCAACAAAACATTATCGTAAAAAGCGGCTTCCCACGATTCGATATCAGTTATAGCAACATCATTCTTAAATTTTCTTTTAACCTCAAGCAACTCGTTATAATCTATTTCGGCTTTTCGTCGAACTTTATCCTTTAACTCATTTTCGAACATCCAAACATTCTGAGGATTTTTTGCCATTCGGTTTACAGTTTTATACTCAGCAAAAGTTTTAAAACCTAAAAGATGCGCCATTTTTTCGCGCTCAACAAGTATTTGTTTTAAGATTTCGAGGTTTTTATCGGCAGCTTTGTTTTTATATTTTTTAGCAAGCTCTCTCCTCGACTCATCCGAAACAGCATATTTCATAAATGGAATATACGATGGATATTCAAGGGTAATTTTGTACAACCCATCATCGGATCGGTGTTCTTTTTTGTAATCATCAGGAAGGCCGACAATCTGATCTTCGGTAACCAGGAGAGAATCCTCATAAGTACTAATGTTCGATTCGAACTGTATTTCGAGCTCAGAAAGTTTATCCTGAATGACTTTTAATTCATCCCTTTTTTCTTTCGGCAATGCAAATCCGTTTCTCTCAAACTCTTCGATTGTTTCTTTCAGGTATTTTTTTCGGTGATCGGCCAGCTTAGTTACTTCGTCTGTTTTCGAGTATTCTTTTACCGCATTGTAAAGATTATCGCTCAGGGCAATCTCATTAAAAAACTTACCCAACTCAGTAATACTGCTTAAACACTCATTTCTAATATCATCAACAGGATGCACATAAGCCAGCAACGAAATCAACTCGTTTGTTTTTACCAGATGATTTTGCATGTTATCAATAGCAAGCATCGTATTTTCAAAAGTTCTTTTATTCGATTCGATTTTATAAATTGATTCCAGATCTGATTTTGCCTTTTCGATGATCTTGTTTTTTGCATCAATCACGTTTTCATTTGTGATAGATCGAAAATCAATTTCCTGACTATTTTCGTTTAAAAATGGGTTTTGCATATCAACTATATCTTTCTAAATTTAAATGTACACTTTATGAACAATGTTGGTAGTTAAAAGTTTATTAAACTTAAATACCTTCGTAACATATACCACATTGGAGTTTCAAATTTACTATTTTAAAATTAGGGAATCTTAAAAAAACTTTTTATCTCTGTATCAATTAAAATTAGGTTAGTGAAAGAATTTCTCAAAAAAATCAACTCCGCTCTCGTTTTGCAGAAGATGCAATATACCTCTGATCAGCAAGGAATTATCAAAAGATATCTACGCGAAAAAGAAGGCTGGGACATTCATATTTCCAAAACGAAACAAGCTGTTCTTCAGTCATCTAATACAAAGAAAAAAGGAAAAGTATTGGTTCTTGGCAGTGGATGGTTGCTCGATTGCCCTATTAATGAGCTTTCACAAAATTTTGACGAAGTAATTCTGG
>JAVEZW010000374.1:0-3069 GCA_034002805.1 Bacteroidales bacterium
CGTATTGCCGATATGAATCCGGATATTTATGGGATCATATTTTGCCGTACTCGTATGGAAACCAAAGAAGTAGCTGAATGGCTTATTAAAGATGGTTACAATGCCGATGCTTTACATGGTGATTTATCGCAGGCACAACGTGATCAGGTAATGAACCGTTTCAGATTAAAGAATCTTCAAATGCTTGTAGCAACAGATGTGGCAGCTCGCGGACTTGATGTAAATGATTTGACTCATGTTATCAATTACAATTTACCTGATGATATAGAAGTTTATACACACCGCAGTGGACGTACTGGTCGTGCAGGTAAAGCTGGTATTTCTGTCGCCATAGTGCATTTAAAAGAAAAATACAGAATAAAGGAGATTGAGAGAAAAATAAATAAGAAGTTCGAGGTACTTGCCGTTCCAACTGGTAAGGAAATTTGCAAAAAACAACTTTTCCATTTAATCGAAAAGATGGAAAAAGTGGAAGTTAATCATGAATTGATTGACGAATTTTTACCAGAAGTAAATAAAAAACTTGCATGGCTCGAACGCGATGAATTAATTAAACACTTTGTTTCTTTAGAGTTTAATCGTTTCCTGGAGTACTATAAGAATGCCACTGATCTGAATGCTCCTGATGAGAGATTTACAGAATACCGAGAGCGTGATGGGGACAGAAGACGACGTGGAGAAAGAAGTAGTAACCGAAATGATAGAAGCGATTGGGGCGACAGAGGTGATCGTGGTGATCGAGGCGATAGCAGATCAAAGGATTTTAAGCGATTGTTTGTAAATATTGGTAAGAATCAGGGATTAAACCCACAACGCTTAATGGGATTGGTTAACGAGGCCACCCGCGAAAAAAATATTCCTGTAGGGAAAATAGATATTATGAAATCTTTTTCATTCTTCGAGATTGATAATCAGTTTGTTGATAAAGTAATGAACGGATTGAATACTGCCAATTTTGATGGAGTAAAGGTAAGCACCGAAATCGCTAACGAAAAACCGCAAGGTGATTCTGGACGTGGAGATCGCAGATCTTCGGGCCGAGATCGTTCTGAGCGTAAACCGTTCGACAGAGATCGATCAGAAAGAAAATCGTTTGGACGAGATCGATCTGAAAAAAGATCATCTGAAAGCGAACGTCCTGAGAGAAAATCGTTTGATAGAGAACGCCCAGAGTGGAAGCAATTCGACAGAGATAATGAACCAAAAAGATCGGAGTCGGGTAAGCGACCACGAACAAAAAGAAAATAACATAAAACTAGCTAAGGGCAGAGAGCTTAGAGCATGGAGATTAGAAAAAAAACTAAGCTCTATGCTCTGAGCTCTTCGCTTTTTTATTCATCATCATTATTATCCATTTCTTCTTCAGGATCTTGTGCAGAATTTAAAAGTCTGTTATAACTTGTTGATCCTTCAACTACAATTACTATTTCACCTTTTACAGCAGATTTGCTATAATACTGAATTAGTTCTTTTAATGTGCCACGAATATTTTCTTCGTAAATTTTAGTCAGTTCACGAGATACACATGCACGTCGATCTTCACCCAAAACCTCGGCAAACTGAGTTAATGTTTTTACTAAGCGATAAGGTGATTCGTAAAATACCATTGTTTTTTCTTCTAATACTAATTCTCCCAATCGTTTCTGACGACCTTTTTTCTGAGGTAAAAACCCTTCGAACGAAAAACGGTCGTTTGGCAAAGCCGAATTAACTAAAGCCGGAACAAATGCCGTAGCACCGGGCAAACACTCCACATCAACACCCGCATCGATACAAGCACGGGCAATCAGGAATCCCGGATCAGAGATTCCTGGTGTACCAGCATCGGTAACAACAGCAATCGACTCACCTGATTTTATTCGTTCCACAAGGTTTGGAACTGATTTATGTTCGTTAAATTTGTGATGTGCTATAACTGGCTTTTCTATTGCATAGTGTTTTAGAAGGAAAATAGTTTTGCGAGTATCTTCAGCTAAAATCAGATCAACCTCTTTTAAAATACGGAGCGCCCGAAGTGTAATATCTTCAAGGTTACCAATGGGTGTTGGAACAAGATAAAGTTTGCTCATTTGCAGTTTTTTATTATATGGTATAAAGGTAAAGCTTTGAATTATGAATACTGAATATTCATTTTTCTTATTTCTTGGTACTTGGTACTTGATACTTGATACTAATGTCTCTGTACTCTTAATTGGTATATTTTCTTCGAACTAATTCAATCAATCTAGCGGCATGCTCTTCTTCAAGATCCCAGTCGAAGTTCTCTTTTAAAAAAGTAAGCGCATTTCCGAAAGTGTCAAAGTTGTTCAAAACCTGAATAGTTTCAGCATATTGGTTTTTATCACCATTAAATAATTCGCGTATAAAGGCAAATTTATCATTCAATCCAATAGCTGCGTTAATATCTTTTATTGGTTTTGATTGTAACTTACTTGAAACATCTTTTTTGTTAGGCTTATCCTTCGAAATAGTATCATGAACATATGTTTTTGTCTGAAACTTATCGGCCATAATCTCGTGCGGGTTTTCAGCCTTTTTTTGTTTTATAATTTCTTTTTTTGGTTTTTCTTCTGATTTTGATGGTTGTGTTTTTATTTCTGGAATTGAAACTTTTTCAACTTTATTTTCTACTATTACAACTGGATCGGGTTGATTTTTTATCTCTGCAGTCGAATCTGCTTTTTTGGGTTCATCCTTTTTTATTATTTCTTTATTGCTTGTTTCTGACTTATTTACGATTGGTTTATGAATTGTTGATTTCTCTTCCTTTTGATAATCAACTTGATAGGTGTTGCTGGCATTTAATCGTAATAATAAATCATAAAGATTTCTTACTTTTGACAAAGCAAGGTCGATATCGATTTGATGAGCCTGATTTGTATTTTCGAAACGATTAGCAAAGGAGTATATTTCCTGAATTTCACGAATAATTCTTTGCTGAAGTTCTGTTCTGTTCATAATCGGTGTTGTTTTTGCAAAAATAACGATAATAGTTAAGAAATTGATATACGATGTTTTTCGAAGGTACAAATAAAAAATCCAAAAATAGGGGATGGGTTGAAGTAATTT
>JAVEZW010000375.1:0-3061 GCA_034002805.1 Bacteroidales bacterium
ACGAAATTGTGGAAGCTTCAGAACTACTAAAGAAAGTACGAAAAATAGAAATAAAAACCCGTGGGCTTTCTAAAAACATCTTTGCAGGCGAGTATCACAGCGCTTTTAAAGGTCGCGGGATGGCATTTAGCGAAGTTCGCGAATACCAGTTTGGAGATGATATCAGATCTATCGACTGGAACGTAACAGCCCGTTTTAATCATCCATTTGTAAAGATTTTTGAGGAAGAACGCGAGTTAACCGTAATGCTCCTTGTTGATATCAGTAATTCCAGAACTTTTGGAACCCAATCAAAATTAAAAAAGAGTCTCATAACTGAAATAGCAGCTGTTCTGTCATTTTCGGCCATTCAGAATAACGATAAAATAGGGGTCATTCTTTTTAGTGATAAAGTTGAAAAGTTTATCTCGCCAAAGAAAGGCAGAACTCATATATTAAGAATTATCAGAGAGTTATTGGAGTTTGAGCCACAAAACAAAGAAACCAATATTTCGGAAGCATTACGTTATCTCACCAATGCAATAAAGAAAAGAAGTACAACTTTTATTATTTCAGATTTTATCGATGATGATCCGCAATCAGGTTTACCCCGATTTGATGAAGCTTTGCGTATAGCCAATAAAAAACACGATGTTATTGCACTCAAAATATATGATAAACGCGAAACCGAACTTCCTAATGTTGGGTTAATTCGTTTAAAAGATGCAGAAACCGGTCAATATGCATGGGTTGATACATCAAGCGATCAGGTGCGAGAGCAATATTCGGGCTGGTGGAGAAAAAACGAACAACTTACCAACGAAATATTGTCTAAAGCTGGTGTTGATTTTGTTTCGATCGCTACAGATGAAGACTATGTTAAACCTCTGATTAAGTTATTTAAGAAACGATAATTACTATGCTCTGTAAAAAAATGATTAAATCTAAATCAATTTATAAAACCATACTTATTCTTTTTTCGATATTCATATCGGTTGGTGCTACTGCATTTGCACAAGATATATCAGCTAAAGCTGAGCTCGAAAAAGATAAAATACTTATCGGTGATCAGGTAAAACTTAATATTTCGGTTAACAAGCCCAAACATTTTCTTGTTGTATTGCCCGAATTTGTTCAGAAATTATCTGATACCATTGAAGTTATTGAACAGCTTAAAACCGATACAACCCTTTTGGAAAACGGAAATATAATTATAAAAAAAGATGTAATTATTACAGCTTTCGATTCGGGTTCTTATATTATTGCGCCAATAGCTATATTAATAAAAAACAATAATGAGATTGACACCATTTACACTAATGAATTAGCGTTAACTGTTAATTCCGTTCCATTAGATACTACCAATATCATAAAAGATATTAAGCTCCCTTATTCAGCACCAGTAACATTTAAAGAAGCTCTGCCTTACATCCTTGGCAGTTTATTGATACTAATTATTATTGCCGGTTTAGTTTACATCATCATTAAAATAAAACGCAAAGAACCCATCTTTAAAAGATTTAAACCTCTGGAGCCTGCACATATTATTGCTTTTAGAGATTTAGAAAAATTAAAGAACGATAAACTCTGGCAAAACGAGAAAACAAAGGATTATTACACTCGCTTATCGGATATTTTACGACATTATTTATGGAACAGATATGCTATTCGAACGCTTGAACGTACAAGTGATGAAATATTAAAATCATATAAAGGCTCTGATTATTATGATGAAAAGTTGTTTTCTAATTTAAAGGAGATTTTTGAGACATCGGACCTGGTTAAGTTTGCAAAATTTAGACCCACTGCCGACGAAAACGAAAAGCTCTTTAATGAGGCTTACACTTTCGTTGATAACACAAAACTAATAATTGTTGAGGAAACGGAACAAACCGAAGGCACAATTGAAAAAACTTCAGTTAATGAATCGTTGACAGAAAAAATTGACCACAACGAAAAGACAGAAATTTAGATATGAAAGAAATAACATTTGCAAATCCAAATTTACTGTATCTGCTGATTTTAATTATACCTATTATTATATGGTATATTTTTAAAAACAGAGATTTAAATGCAAGCATACAAATAAGTACACTCAAAGGAATTGGAAAGAATTTTATATCGTATAAGTATTTTCTACGACATTTATTATTTGTGTTGAGAATTGTTGCGCTTGCATTATTTATTATTGCATTAGCACGCCCACAATCGACTCTGAACTGGAAAAATGAATCAACCGAAGGCATTGATATTGTGCTGGCACTTGACATTTCGGGAAGTATGTTAGCCATGGATTTTAAACCTGACAGACTCGAGGCATCAAAAGATCTTGCCATACAGTTTATTTCGGGTCGTAGAACAGATCGTATCGGTTTGGTGGTTTTTAGCGGCGAAAGTTTTACTCAATGCCCACTAACAACTGATCATAAAATACTTATAAATCAATTCAGTGAAGTAAAAAGCGGAATGATTGAGGAGGGAACCGCTATAGGTCTAGGATTAGCAAATGCCGTAAATCGCCTGAAAGATAGTAACGCTAAAAGCAAAGTTGTTATTCTTTTAACTGATGGAGTAAATAATCGTGGATCTGTTGCTCCGCTTACTGCCGCTGATTTAGCCAGCACATTTGGCATAAGAGTTTATACCATTGGTGTTGGAAGTATGGGAAATGCACCCTACCCTTTTAATACAGTTTACGGTGTTCAGGTTCAGAATGTACCAGTCGAAATTGATGAAGAGATTTTGACTCAGATTTCAGATAAAACCGGTGGTAAATATTTTCGTGCAACAAACAACGAAAAGCTAAAAATGATTTATAACGAAATAGATCAGCTTGAGAAAACAAAAATTGATGTACGTGAATTTACTCAAAAAAAAGAAGAGTATCTTAAGTTTGTTTTGTTTGGAGTATTATTATTACTCGCTGAATTATTGTTACGATATACTGTTTTGAGGCAAATTCCATAATAATGATGGTATAAATATAAAATTTATAAGGTTGTATTAAAAGTAGAAAAGTTGTCTATTTTTCGACTGGCTCAAAATGACAACAATTTATTGATTAGAAGGTCACACTGAGAGA
>JAVEZW010000376.1:0-3054 GCA_034002805.1 Bacteroidales bacterium
TTATGTCGCCCAATGGTGGTGGGCAACCAACTGGTGATTTGCTGAGTGCTATTAACCGTGATTTTGGTTCGTTCGAGAAGTTTAAGGAGTTATTTAACAATGCTGCAGCAACACGCTTTGGTTCGGGTTGGGCATGGCTTGTAAAACAGGCCGATAAGCTCGTTGTAACTTCAACACCAAATCAGGATAATCCGCTGATGGATATTGCCGAAGTTAAAGGAACTCCAATTATTGGTTTAGATGTATGGGAACATGCGTATTATTTAAAATATCAGAATCGACGACCCGAATATATAGGGGCATTCTGGAATGTTATTGATTGGAACATTATAAGTAAACGATTTGCTTAGTTGTTTGCCTGCCTTTAGGTGGGTCTTATTGTAATTTAGGTTTGAAAAAGTCGGAGAGTTTTCTTCGGCTTTTTTGTTTTACAAAATATTTTTGTGCAAATTGACTGATTATTTTATAAATTTGTTAAAACATTTTCCAAAACCTAAAATTTACAATTATGTCTTTTGAATTACCCAAATTACCTTATGCATACGAAGCACTTGATCCAATAATCAGTAAAAAAACACTGGAGTTTCATCACGACAAGCATCATGCTGCCTATGTTAATAATTTAAACAACTTGATTAAAGGAACAAAATTCGAGAATGCAACCCTTGAAACAATAATTAAAGAAGCCGATGGAGCGATTTTTAATAATGGAGCTCAGGTTTGGAATCATACCTTTTATTTTGAACAATTTGGCAAAGATAAATACGATGTGTTAAAGGAAAGTTCATTCTCTGAATTGGTTTACCGGGATTATGGTTCGTTAGATATTTTAAAAGATAAGTTTAATACTGCTGCCAAAACACTTTTTGGCTCAGGATGGGTTTGGCTGGTTGAAAAGAAAGATGGTAAACTTGATATTATTCAGACATCAAATGCCGGAAATCCATTACGCGACGGACTAAAGCCATTGCTTACCTGCGATGTGTGGGAGCATGCATATTACATTGATTATCAAAACCGTCGCCCAGATTACATTGACAATTTCTGGAAAATTATTGACTGGGAAGTTATTTGCAATAGATTTTAATACCAGATATTTAAAATCATTTTAAATTAGTTAATCAGGTAATTTTTTACCTGATTTTTTATTACATATTTTATATCTTCGACAATGCAATAAAAAAGTATTAACGAACAAAAATAATCATAGTATGAGCACATTAAAAGGAACACGCACAGAGCAAAATTTATTAAAAGCCTTCGCTGGCGAATCGCAGGCAAAAAACAGATATGAATTTTTTGCAAAAAAAGCAAAAGAAGAAGGATATGAGCAGATAGCTGCATTTTTTATGGAAACTGCTTTGCAGGAGCAACAACATGCAAAAACCTTCTTTAAGTTTCTCGAAGGTGGAATGGTTGAGATTACAGCTAAATATCCAGCTGGAGTAATCGGAAATACAGCCGAAAATCTAAAAGCTGCTGCCGAAGGCGAAAACGAAGAATGGTCTGAGCTTTATCCTGAGTTTGCTAAAATAGCTGAAGAAGAAGGGTTTAAACAAATCGCAACAGCTTTTAAGTTGATTGCAAAAGTTGAAGCTAAACACGAAAAAAGATATTTGAAGCTATTAAAGAATATCGAAGAAGGTAAGGTTTTTGAACGCGACGAAAAGGTAAACTGGGTTTGCCGAAAATGCGGATATGTTCACGAAAGCACAAAGGCATTAAAGAACTGCCCTGTCTGCAATCATCCCGAAGCTTACTTCGAAATCGAGCAAACGAATTACTAGGAAATAGGAGTTTATTAAATAGCCTAGTCTCCTTCGACACTCTTCGACTGGCTTAGAGTGATATCTCTCAGGATGACTAAGCAATTTATACTAATCGATAAAAAAGTTGTCATGCTGAGTTTGTCGAAGCATAGACAACTTTTTTTACCTATTAAAATATCAAAAAACATGCTAAAAGATTTAGTTTCAAAAAACCGCAGCTACAGAAGATTTTATCAGGATCATAAAATACCGTATGATCTTTTAAAAGAACTGATCAACCTTGCCCAATTATCTCCATCGGGCCGAAACCTGCAACCACTAAAGTACTTTTTATCGGCCGACGAGGAAATAAACGAAAAGATCTTTTCTACACTTAGCTGGGCTGCTTATATAAAAGACTGGGTAGGACCTGAAGAAGGAGAGAGACCAACTGCATATATTGTTATTCTTGGCGATACACAACTTACAACCAATTTTATGTGCGATCATGGAATTGTTTCGCAAAGTATTTTATTAGGTGCTGTGGAAAAAGGGTTGGGTGGATGTATTTTTGCAAGCATTAACAAAGCGAAACTAAAGGAGCTAATTAAGCTCGATGATCATCTGGAAATCCTTTTGGTTATTGCATTGGGTAAACCAAAGGAAATAGTGGTTGTTGAGGAGGTAAAAAACAACGATATTAAGTATTACAGAGACGATAAACAGGTTCATCATGTTCCGAAAAGATCGTTAGATGAGCTTATTATTAATAAAAAAGATCCAACAGTTTAGTGTTGGATCTTTTTGCATTAAAACCGGTATCCCAGCTTTAAGGTAAATTCTATTCCACCCGTTGGATAAGGTGCTTCGGTTGCTTCAAACTCACCATATGGTTGAACCAGTCTGTAATCCTGGTCAAGGATATTGTAAATACCAATACCTAAATCAAAATTTTTAAACCCAAGGTCTTTATACAGAAAGAATGCATTTAGTAGCAATGTAGGATCCGTTTTTGACTGGCCTTGATCATCAATTATATAACCATATCTTTCGCTTAGATACACAAAAGAAGGAGAGAAAGAAATATGATCGGTAAAATTATATGCTCCTTTTATGGAGAATTTATGTTGAGGGCTGCCTTTAAGTAAACTCTCATCTGTTGCACCATCAATCTCTACCGAATAGGGAATAACCTCATTCAAATCTTTAGCACTGTAAAACGAATAGCTGAAATCGAGAAACCATTTTGAGTATTTTACAAGGTACTCAACTTCAATTCCCTGGGTACCAGTTTTATCATAGTTCT
>JAVEZW010000377.1:0-3040 GCA_034002805.1 Bacteroidales bacterium
AGAAATGCTTATTTTTGAGACATGAACTGATAGCAGAAAAAAATAAAGATAGTGCAGTAATCGGCTACAAGCCACTTAACAGGCGACAGCTAAAGGGAGATAAATAATTTTTAGTTTATGGCTACAAAAAATTAGGTAAGCATTGAATGGATTTATCATTCACAATTTGCACCGAAATCATTGCTTTGTCTTAAATTAGATAAAAGGTAAAGATTAAATTTGATGTTTTGAAAAAGGCCTGAGCTGAATTTATGAATCCTGAACGCATTATTTTGAAAACTAATTCATAAAAAAAATGGGCCGGCTTTTTGAGTGGAGTTTAGATTATAAATCTGTACGAGCTTGGGATAATAAGCACATGCTGCTTCAGTTAATTGTAAGGTGTATTGTTTTTTTAGTAAGTCTGAATACATTTTGCTACGCAGCAAGAAGTAATCCAAACGATGATAACAGAATTTTAAAACCAGAAAAACAATATTTGTATAAGGAATTGTTTACAGACTCCACTGGTTTTACGCGTATGTTTTATGTTTTGCTTACCACACAACCCAAACCAAAGTTTAATCAAACACTCATCAGGTACACCTATTACTTAAGTTTAGATTCACTGAATAAGAACATTGAGTACACCTGGGAGGAAACTCTTGCTACAGAAAGCAAGAAATCTTATGAAATTCACCCCCCAAGAGCAAATGAGAATGAAATTCATCAACTACTTCCATTTCCTGAGATTCGGCGAAATAAGAAGATTAATTCCAAATGGAAACAAACAATAACTGCTTTTGAGGGTTGGGACATACCAAAGCGAACTAAGATTGTTTCTTTGTATCAAATTGTAGTTGATACCACGATAATGTTTCAAGGGAATAGTATAGAATGTCGTAAAATCAAGGCCTTTTCTAAATCAAATTTAGGTAATGGACATTCAGACTTTTTGTTTCATGAAGATTATGGTTTTGTACTTATTATAAATGAGATTAATGGGATAACTACGAAGCTTGAACTTTTAAATGTATTTGAGAAACCTTAAAGATTAGCAGAGCAAATTGTTATACTCCACCCTGGTCCATATCTAAGGTCAGAATCCGGAAAAAATAATTACACACCAGAATTTCCCTCTTCCAAAACAAGCGTTCATTGATTAGAATTGATTATTTTTGAAAGATGAGCCGAAACATGAAATGAAAAAGATTTTGCAGCCACCGATTTCATCCCGGATGGGTGTCAGGTGGCTGCTGGACAATTCCTAAAAGGATGTTTTATTCAACGATTGACTCTAATATAACAAGATTTATGAACACTATTAGACTTATTTCAATTGTTAAGTGCTTGATATTGTTGTTTTTAATAAGTAGTTGTTGTCGAAGTTATCTACCCGAAAAGGCTCAAAATAAACTTTATCAGGTTAAAAAATATATGTATGACTACCATCCAAATCCTAATTATTTTGTTCCATATTCGTTTACTGACAGTGTGTTTGATCATTTAAACAGGAGGATAAATCAAAGTAAGAAATTGAGCAATAAAGAATTACAGGCTATTATAGAATCTTATATTGCATCATTCAATGACGGTCATACAAGTATATACCCGCCTCTTTTCGAGGAAATTACAAATCTTGCTTTTGGGAGATGCTTTCCATTTGATGTATCTGTTAATGGGATGAACATGACCACCGAACGGGCATATTTACATAAAGTCGCTACTACCTGTGAAGCTGAGATAATTACAATTAATGACGTTCCGACCGAAATACTTTTAACAGAAATAAAGGATAGAATACCTGCAAATAATCACATTTTAAAGGATAGGATATTATCCAGCTCATTCCCTTACTGGTTGTGGCGTTATGGGTCAATAAAACCCCCGTTTAAAATTGAATTGGTAACATCCTCAAATGATACAATACTTATAGAAAAAAGTAGTCTAAAGTATTCCAAATATACGCATTTGTCAACCAATGCATGGAAATGTACTTATGAAGAAATGTTTTCTGATACATCCGGCTCATTTATTAAGCCAGTTGCTTGGGAAATTGAAAAAAGAAAGAAAGGACTCCCTAATTATTACCTTTACCTTACCGATAGTATTGCCATTCTGAGAATTAGGAAGTTTAGTGGGTCAGCTGACCAGAGACAATTTTACGAAGAATGCTTTCAAGAAATCTCAAAACAGATAAACATCAAGTCCTTATTTATTGACCTTCGGGGAAACAGAGGAGGGAGAACAAGGAATTTCGAAGCACTATTTTCTTTTTTGTCGGCAGATACGATCATTCAAGCAAAAGAAGTGCTTTTCAAAGTGAATAATGAAACCTTGCATTATGCTCAAAAGATGAAAAAGCACGGGTATCCTTTGCTTTACGATAAAATCAAAGGTCATAAACCTGGTGAGTTGGTGCACCTTTTCGAAGAGAAAGACTTAATGATAATAAATGACAACAATAATTTTCTATTTGACGGTGAAGTTTATGTCTTAGTAGATGAGGGAACCTTTTCAGCTGCAGTTGGGTTTGCAACAATTGTCAGGAATAATGAGCTGGGATACATTATTGGTGCACCTACCGGCGGGATGACAAATTCGTTTGGCGATCCTGTTAAGCTTAAACTCAAAGGCACAAGATTATCATTGCTTATACCAACCAAACATATCTTAATGGATGATCTGTCAATTAAGAACCCGCTGATTCCTCATTACATTATCAGTTTTGATGAATATGGTGTATTGCAAGTTTACAACTATAAGAAATTAGCAACTAATATAATTGATTATATGAGTGTCGGTAAAGATAAATAAAACTCCCAGGCTGGTGCAGTTCTGCCATTGCTGCGTTGTCCTGTGCGAATATGCCGATGGTAGCTTTTCGAACTATGTTGAATTGTGATCCGTATCCCAAATAATTATTACACACACTAACTTCCCTTTTCCAAAACAAGCGTTCATTGATTAGAATTGATTATTTTTGAAAGATGAGCCGAAAGCTTTGTCCAAACTTCCAATGATAAGTGAAATATGAGTGGTTTTCTGCTGACTTTGATTG
>JAVEZW010000378.1:0-2982 GCA_034002805.1 Bacteroidales bacterium
AGGTGGAGTAGATCCAATAAAAACCGAATAGTTTAAAGACGTTTTAAAAATATAAAAAGGCATTTTGCCATCTCTCTATAGATAATTATCTTTAGGTTAAGTCTTATTTCAAAGATGTCTTTTTGATAATTTTTTAAAAAAATTATATATAATACATTTCTTCTCCATATCCATCTAGCAAGAGTTTTTATGGTAAATTTTTTGATAATTAAATCATAATTTTAAGTTAATGAAAAAACTTTACTTATGTTAATTATTGAGATCAGGTGTTAACCCCTTGACATTTTTTAAGAAGAGTGCTATAATGATTTGATAGTTTAAAAAATAATAATTTTAAAATTTATGAAAATGAGAAAGTTAATTAGTTTGTTTTCTATCGCGGGTACATTAATACTTGCATTATCCTTATTTTCCTCTCCAGCGTTAGCACAGAATAACGTAGCAGGAAATTATGGAATATCGACAACATCTAGTTTGTGGTCTTCTAACGGAATTAACATTTTTAATAATAATGTTGGTTATGTTGGTATTGGCACTCAAAATCCTTCGGAAAAACTTGAAGTAGCTGGAAATATTTTGGCAAAAGGTTTGTTTTTAAAAGACAATAACACTTCTGCTTATATCTCATATGCTAATACAGCTTCTTGGCCGGGAATTATGGAGTTTTCATCTCCAAATGGATTTAGTTTTTTAGGTTCAATTGGAATTAATCATGATTCTGTGCCTCAAGCAAATTTGCATGTTAACGGATCAATGATGGTAAATGGTATTGCAAAATTAAATGGGAGTATCACAACAAACGATAAGCTTGGCTTGACTAAAAACTATGCTATTACTGGGTCTGACTGTGTTATGTCATTTACCAATGGATTATTGACAGCTTCTACTTGTACTGAGGTTACAAGCACTTCAATGAATAGAACTTCAGTTAAGAGAATGAGATAAGATAGAGTAACTAGACATCTTATACTTAGATAATATTTTTATAAAACTAGCTAAAGTTTAAGGTTAAAAGATGATTTTGGTATATAGCCAAGATCATCTTTTTTTATGGTTTAATACCCAAAAATGTTTGGCAGGTTTATAGATGGGGCCCATAAATGAGCTGATAAAACCACAAATTTGTTGCTATTTATTAATATATCATTAACTAATTTATAAGTTTACTTAGTCAAAGCATAAATCGTTTTATAATTGTTCTGTATTCTAATTTAATATTACAGCAAATATAGCATTTTCACCAACCATTTTTGGGGATTAAACATTTTTTATAGAGGCACATGGAAGTTAAAACATTAAGATGGTTAATGGCTTTAATCTTGGAGCTTTAGTTGAAATTGAAGAGGAATTCACTGTAGATGCAACACCCCTAATATATAAGTGTATAAAATATACTAATTAAATAAAGGGAAACAATTTAATCAACCCTATAGTAGGGAAAATTAATTAGAGCCATTAAAAAAACCTATATTAATTAAGATTTATAAAAAAGGATATGGACGGCTTAAATCTAATTGCGAAGATCTTAGGATATACCTTTCAATAAGATCTTTTTTGTCTAAGGTAGGATTGTATTTGATGAACACTTAAGTATTGACATTTATATATTTTTATATTAAGATAAAGCCAATTAATATCATACATTAACAACCAAAAAAATAATACCGATGAAAAAAATTATTGCTTTTTTCTTTATTCTGACGATGTCGCTTGCTAGCGTTTCCGTCAATGCTCAAAGTGGTTGGCTGGACCTTTATACTCCAGAAACAATCACCGCTATCACCATTAATGATACTGAGATGGCCATTTTTGGTCTTGGTCAGTATTACGTATCTCCGGTCAGTAGTTCACCGGAATGGTCAGCTCGTGTCCTGCCACTTAATGAGCAAGTGATGGCAGCTGAATTCGTTGCCGATGAACTCTTCGTACTATTTACTAGCGGTAATTTATACCGCTTAAATACTGGTATTTGGGATTTAGTTCTTACTGAGATTAATGGCATCTCGCAAAACTCAGGTCATTTATTTGCTTGGTCAGCTGATTGGATATTTGAGTATAATGATAGTGGTTGGCAATATCAAGTAACTTTTGATGAGGCTACCTATGTAGCTGGTGGCAACACTACTATCGTCTCTACTAATTTCATCATGTATCAAGGAGTGCGACCTGACGAACTCTTTTTTCTTAAAGATCTTGATATGACCGTTAAGGAGATCCTTATAACTTACGACCAGTATATTTATGTTGGTAAGGTTACAGGTGATTTAGCAGCCTATCACATCAGTCCGTTAAATTTTTCCTATATCTACGATCATATACTGACCAATGGAGTTTTGAATTCCGCTGCTCAGTTTAATGGCAACATTTATGTCGCTGGCAGGCTAGGTGGTCAAGGCGTTATTTTCGATGCTCAAGATATGAGCAGAATTGACTGGTGGCCAGAAGAAATCATTGAACTTCGTGCCAGCGATGCTGGAATGTTGGCCCTGGGTATTGATGCTCTTCATCTGAAGTTAGGAACTAGCACCAGCTCCGGTCAACTTTTGACTGGTAGTGATGAGCAGTATGGTAGTCTGCTTGAAGTTTTGCCCAATCCCATTGAGGAAGGTAAGTTACGTTTGGTCTCTGAGGATAAAACCGAAGCCCAAATTATTTCTCTTGATGGCCGGCAAATTAGTCGTGTATTCATTGAAGAAGGGGTAAACATCTTCAATGTGCAGGACTTAAGGTCTGGTATGTACATTATTTCCTCCCCCAAAGGAACAGCAAAATTTTTAATTAAATAAAAAATTTGTTTTCTTCTTGGATCAACCCCTTATTCTTTTTTAGAATATAGGGGTTTTTTATTGTCATCATTTTTTTAATATGCTATAATAATTTTATCTTTAGAAATTAATAAATTAATTATTTATGCTAACTACGAAGCGGCGACCATCTCGCTCAGTGAGTGAGAGCCAGCGCTTCTCGCGCTCTTCTATGCAA
>JAVEZW010000379.1:0-2958 GCA_034002805.1 Bacteroidales bacterium
AACCTTCCGATTCTACTTCTTTCAAAATCTTTAACTTTTCTTCTTTTGTAAATGTTCTTTTTTTCATACTGTAAAATTATAGTTTTTATCTATAATCCAGTCTGAATTTTCAGGGGGCTAAAACAGGAGTACATTCCCATTTTGATCGTATATAAATATAAGATTTATTTTTTATCGGGCAATAGTGTTGTTAATAAGTAATTTCGATCTTTTTTTTATAAAATTTAAAATTTATTGCAAATCCATATATGTTTTTATTGTTAGATCCAAAAAAAGGGTTAAATGGTTGAAGTTGTTTGATAATTTCCTTAATTTTAATAAATAATAAATCCGAATTAGATGTATTATAAAAACAATCTATTGAACTAATATATCCAATGGTATCAATATTTATAATTATAAAAATTTCACTTCCAATTAAAGAATCATATTCAACAGAGTGGTCATTAGTTAATATATTGTAAGTCAATTTTGAAATTGAATCGTTTGAAATATTAATAAATGAATTATTCTTTTGTATTCCTTTAATAATCAAAGTCCCTTCACATTGTGTATAAGAATTTAAAAGAAAAAAAAGACAAAACGAGAATAAAATTATTTTTTTCATATTTTTCTATTTTGATAAATTAAATCCATCATTACTTTTACTGTCAATATAAATTGATCCTTTTAGATTTTGTTCATTTTTTAATTGAATTATTTGAGTCGGATTTCCAGATGCTTTAATCCATCCTTCATCAATTTTTATTTTTAAATCAACAGTTGAAAGAGGAGTTTTACCAGTCCATAGTTGAACTTTCCCATCATAAACAAGTGACGGCGAATCGTCTTTGTTTGCATAAATATTTAATTTATAGTCTGATATGTAACTTAGGGTCCTAATTAAGTTTAAATCATCACCAACTTGACAACTTAAAAGAACAACGTTCCCATTTTCTTTAATTTTTTTAAAAATATTTTGAATCGCTTGTACATCATCATTTTGAGCTTGAGTGTTCCGTTCTTTATGAAAAACAAAATTTCCAATACTCTCTGTATTTATATTTTCATTGTCATTTGGTCTTACTAATAATCCTCTTTTAATATCATTTTCATAGACTGAACCATGCATATCAAAAATAATATTGTCAATTGTATTGTCACCCATATAATTAATTATTTTTTCAGAAGCTTCCATAATACTATTTGCAACAATGATTTTAAAAGTACCCATTACAATTTCGGAAGTATTATAATAGGATTCATTAATTTCTTCGGTAGATTTGATGATAACATAAATGTTTTTTTTAATATTTGAATTTTGCTTTTCCAAACCTTCCAATTCCAAAAAAGCAATCGGTGAATTCTCCGCAAACGCATATGTACTATTCCATGGATACTCAAACCTCAATGGATCCACACTCCAAAATCTTCCAATTCGAGAGTCATACATTCGATACGTGAAAGCATAATTCAAGTTATCTCCATAAATCTCCCCATCTCCTTCCTGTCCATTAAACCCATACCTATATCCGGAACTATGTGTTCTATAACTAATAGGGTAGCCAAATGGGTAATAGTCGGTGTTTGAAATGATAATGGGTTGAATGTTGGTGCTTAATGAATTCTTCCGATCTAAAACAACCACACTCACATTGCCGAGATGATCACTCAATTCGTACTCTTTAATACCAATTGTACTATTGGATTTGCTTAAGAAAATTCCGGTTAAGTTAAACTCTACTTCCTTGTTCATGATTCCCAATCGAGAACTGCCATAAATGGGTCTTTCTTTAGCAACAATTTTAGGGTAGTCCTTAACATAAATGCTCATTACATTGCCGGTTGCATCATGAATGTAATAAGTAGAGTCAGAAGTTGTTCTTTTGATTTGTCGTTGTCCAAAGGGGTTGTAAGCAAAGTTCAACATATTGTTTGGAGTTTGAACACTTTTTACTTTACCGATCACATTCCAAGTTACATTAATATTTTCATTGTTATCTCTGATTAAATTCCCAAGTGCATCATATTGATAACTTGAAGAACCAATTCCTGTTCCAGAAACAATAATACTACTTAATCTATTTCTATCAGCTGAATATGTGTATCTTATATTGTGGAGTAAATTTCCATTTTGATCATATCTTATTAAAGTATCAATATTACCATTAAAATCATAAGAATATGTGCTACCAAATAGATTGGATAATGTTCCCCAAATATTATTGTTTAAACCGGCACTTTTCATCTCTTTAATCCTGTTTATTTTATCATAACGGTAACTTTTTAGCAATGGATTAAGATCCTTAATTCCAACAGAGATAGCTGAGATATTTCCATTATACAGGTCAATACTATTCGTTGAAACCAAATTAAAATAATTGTTACCACTAATTGGGCTATAATCAGTTTGATAAAACTGTATCATTGAACTAAACAAATCCCTACCAAAACGTTTATTTACATAGTTTGTATTACTCCCGTCTTCGCCAATATCATATACACCAGTAGAATTAATATCTACACGATAACCATTAATATTTTTTAACCAACCTTGTAGGGTGTAGGCATAATCTAATCCTTGTATGGATTTTTTCCCTAATTCCACTCTTGCCAATGGACCGTGAGGTAAATAGAAATACCTGGCATCAATACGTTCAGTAATCTGATTATAATCTCCAACATAATCAGAAGTATAAACATGAGTTAATCTATTATCGGCATCGTATCGATATCTATGAGTAAATTGTTCAGGTTTCCCTTTTTGATAATAAACCTTGTTTACATTTCCACTGATCAGGTCATATTCATAATCCAATGAAAACAATCCACCACTCAAATAACTAAGTTCCTTAATCTCCTGATGTAATTTTTTTACATTTCCATGAATATCATAACTAAAATGGGATGCTGATTGATATATTGTATCATTGCTTGAATAGGTATCGCTATATGTAATGCTTGAGATTCTATTTCTTA
>JAVEZW010000380.1:0-2913 GCA_034002805.1 Bacteroidales bacterium
TCAAATCCAGAACCTAAGAGTGCCATGACACCTGCTTTTTTAAACTTCTCATGATAAGCCCACTGTGTACCATATTCGAATCCTGCTTGCTCCCTAACTTCTGCACATGCTGTGTCAAGGTAAGGTGTTTTTGTTTCTATACAAGCTTCCATGATTGGAATATTTTGATAAGGTAGTGCAACATTGACCACGATATCAGGATGATATTTATGAATAAGTTCAACCACGTTTTCCATGTGATCAGCATCAACCGCTTCAGCAACAACTTTTATCTCTTTGCTGTTCAATTTTTGGGCAAATGCTTCACATTTAGATTTCGTTCGACTTGCAATAATCATTTCTTTAAATGTTTCATGATTTTGAGCAATTTTTTGTATGGCAACAGATGCAACCGCTCCACAACCAATAACTAATACTTTAGACATAATCAAACCTCCATTATTGAATTTTTTTAAGTGTCTTATCAAACAAAAATCCAATGGCATGCCAAGAAAAAACTCTGGCTGTCATTGGAATTATCCTTTAGACCCTAATAGTTCAAACGACCCTATATTTCTATAAGTGTGTCAATAAAATGTTACTATAAAATCTCAAAAAGTCAAGACTTTTTATATGAAATGATATGTTATTCTTTTTTCTAAGAGAAATATCAAAAATTTTATGTGATATAATTTCTATTTTTATATACTATGTATATAAGACTTTAAAAAAACGAAAAATTTTCAAAATGAGAATTAAATATAAAAAAACTGTGAAAAATGGCAAAAAATTAAAACATAAATCGCATCTAGAAATTTCATATGATGATGTAAAAATACGTTAATAAATCATGTGTTATTTGTTCATTTTATCTGAGATAATATCTTCTCGATTTTTAGTTTTAAATTCAAACAAATTATGTTATCATAAAAGCAGTCGGGGAGAAATGAGGATCCATGAGCATAAGAGAAGAAATCGGACGCATTGGCTTAAAGATATTTGCGAAACACCGATTTAAATTTAAGGTCACCTATACTGACTTTGATCCAAAAAGAAAATCACCATATTTTCTCATAGCTAATCATGCACAATCGAATGATCCACTTTTTTTAGGCATGATGCTTAAGTATTACCCTTATCCAGTAGCAAACGCTCTTTTATATACAAAGCCTGCTATGCGCTTTGGCTTAAATCATATTGTTACATCCATCATGAAACGAAAAGGGCAATCCGACATACAAACAATAAAACAAATCATTCATACATTTCAAAAAAAGAATCGTGGTGTGATGCTCTTCCCAGAGGGGAATGCATCATATTTTGGGAATGAAACAAAAACTGATTATACATCAACAGCTAAATTATTAAAGAAAATCAATAAAGATGTCATCATGGGTCAGATAAATGGTGGCTTTTTTGCACAACCCAGATGGGGAAAATATGTCAAAAAAGGTGAATATCATGTTCACTTCTACAAACTACTTTCAACAACTGACTTAGAAACATTATCTGTTGAAGAGATAGCGCAAAAAATGACAGATGCGATAGCGTTTAATGATTACACATGGAACCGTGAAAAGAAAATTCCTTACCGTTCACAAACGAAAGCGGAAGGACTTGAGTATTATCTCTATGCGTGTCCTAAGTGTGAATCCTTAAGTCATATTCATACGAAGGGGAATGCAATTTACTGCCCAACTTGTGGACAGATTGGAGACATTAACTTATATAATGATATTGAGCATAGTGTTTTCGATAACTTAGTGGATTGGGGAGCATATCAAGAAAAATTAATACTTAAAATAGTAGAAAATCCGATTAAGAGTGAAGGTGAATTATTTAATATATATTTTGATCAACTCAAAAGAGTGAGTCAAGGACATGTTATGCTCACCCTCACCAAAAAATCGCTTACTGTAAAAAATGAGAACCTAGAAAAAGAATTTATGCTTGATGACATTAAAGGTTTCGCTTTAACACAAAAGAACTTTGTTTCATTTGACTATGGAACAGAAACCTACGATATACAAGTCAAACATCCAAAGCTTTTATTAGATGCGATGCACTACTTAAAAAAAGGAGAATAAATCATGATTGAAGAACTATTATTGCAGTGGGAAATTGTTATTTACTTAATGTTGATTGGTATTTTCATGTTTATTGCCAAAATATTGAAAACCAAAGTACCTTTTTTAAATAAGGTCGTCATTCCAACATCATTACTTGGTGGATTTTTAGGATTATTAACATCACTTATATTTTCACCATTACTTTTTGGTACTGAAACGTTTTTTGATGGTCAAATTATGGATACCATCGTTTATCATGCATTAGCAATCGGTTTTATTGCACTTGCTTTAAAAAGAGAACCTGCAAAACTCAATAAAAAGATTTGGTCTACAGGAATGCTAATTACAAGCACATACGCATTGCAAGCTGTGATTGGTATACTCCTTGTATTTACATTATTTAGTGATAAATTCATTGGTTCAGGGATGCTTGTTGCACTTGGTTTCGGACAAGGTCCAGGTCTTGCATTATCGATAGGTAATACATGGAATGATCAACTTTTAGGATTTGGTGGAACGCTTGGTGTTGCATACGCATTCTTAGGTTTCGTCTTTGGTGGAACTGTCGGGGTTGTTTTGATCAATCTTATCAGTAGAAGAACAGGCAAATTGAAACCTAATCATTATGATGAAGGATCTGTAGCAAAGCAATCGATTGAAATTGACACGATTCGTGAAATTTCAATCTTAGATGGCTTAACAACGCAACTTGTGATTATCTCAATCATCTATGGTGCTGTAGCAGCAACCCTCTTTGGTTCGTACTATTTACTCCAATTATTACCTGGTGAAGTCGGTAATCAAATCTTTGGATTACTTAAAGGTTTTAACTTCATTATTGGTATCTTATATGCTGTTTTATACA
>JAVEZW010000381.1:0-2904 GCA_034002805.1 Bacteroidales bacterium
GACCAGAATTTCGGGACTTCGGCTTATATATGATCCTAAATCAACAATCATCATTGCCGGAATTATTATTCCAGCGATAACAAAGATACTTGTCAGAATATTAAGTGAAATGACTAAAATTTTATAATTACTACGGTTATTGTCTTGAGGTGTTGGTGTGTTCATTATATTCATTTTCATTATGGTTATACATTTTGATCTAACTTTCAAACGAATTGACACAGATACTTTAACGTATCATTCCGCCTTTCATTTCTGCCTTCCACTCACCGTAATCGTCTTTAAAAAGCATAAAATCACCTATTTTATCAAAAGATACAACCTTATCTTGATTGAAAGGATCATTCAATAAACAACTGCCAATAACGCGAATTTGCATTGGCCAATATCTTTCTCTATCATTGTAAATGCCTATTTTTTCAACCTTGATGGTATTAAGTTTTGCATTCCTGCCTCCCATTAAATTCCCGACCCAAGAAACAGGAATATCTTTCTGCAAAGCAGCCGTCACCGCGCTGGCAATTTGAGATTCACTTGGCATGGCATTTCTTGCTTTTTCAGCTAACGCCAAAGCATCTTTATATCCCTTTAAATAGCTGTTTGCTGATAAGAACTCTTTCTCGGCAGCTTTAAAGTCGTTTTGACTCATATAGGCTTGCCCTTTTTCGTAATGAGATTGTGCATCCTTCTCGTCTGCCATATTCTTGTATTTAGTTGCTAACGACTGTGCGTCTTTATAATTGGAAATAAATGAAACCACATTACTAAACTGTATTGAAGCATCTCGAAAGTTTCCGGCATTAGCTAGAGCAGTGCCTTTTTCGTAATGAGATTGTGCATCCTTCTCGTCTGCTATGGATTTATATTTAATAGCTAAATCTTTGGCGTCTTTATAATTGGGCACATAAGAAACCGTTTTATTAAACTGATCCGATGCATCTCGGAAGTTTCCTATAATAACATAAGCAGAGCCTCTTTCATAACAAATTTGTGCATCTTTTTCATTAGCCATAGTTTCGTATTTTACAGCTAAAGCCTTAGCATTCTTGTAATTATCTATAATTCCATTAGCACTAATGAACTTTTTTGATGCATCTCGATATTTCTCTTTACTCAACAAATCTTGTGCAATAATAAAATAGGATTCCGAAGTTTTCTCCCTAGAGTCTTTATAAGACTCAATAAATGTAAAAGCTGATGTATACTCACTAATAGCTTTTTCATATTCTCCCTTATGGAAAAAATCTTCAGCATTCTGATAATGTTGTTCAGCAGCATTATTTTTTGCGTTAGCCAATTTTGCATCTACATCAATCACAGGAATTTCAACAGGTTTTTTATACTTCTTTCCGTCAATTTTGATCTCCTCCATAGGATGGATACCAGCAATTTCCAAGCTTAAATCCTGTAATAATTCATACTCCATAATTGCTTTTTCCCACAAAAGTTTGCTTTCATTAAGACTAGCTTCGTTAAGATGAGTATCTACAACTAGTTTGATTACAGACTTATACAATTCTACCGATTTTTTATGATCAATATCATTACGGAGTTTTATAATAAGAAAATCAAGTGCCTTATCATACTGTCCTTGATCAAAAGCTTTTTTCGCGTCTCTATACTCATCAGCCAAAAGAGGCGTTATTAATGAACCTCCAAAAATGCTAATTGAAATAAGAGCTATTAGCACCAAAATTTTGATTAATTTTTTCATTGATAATCTTTTATATTAGTTTAACTTAAGCTATTACATGTTTCTACTCATTAGGCTTTTCGGTTTCGCCAAGTTTTTTATGGTTTCTGGTCTCCATTATATTTGTATTGAGTTGATTTGAAATTTTGATTTAAAGACAAACTAATCAGTCTATTTCTAAGACTTTTAATAAATAATCTATGTTTATTCCATTTTTATCATTTTCTTAGTGCCAATCGAATTTCCAATATTTACCTGATAGAAATACATACCATTCGATAAATCAAACCCATTAAATAATATTTCATATTCTCCTGCGTTTTTAATATCATTTACAAGAGTTTTTAGCTCTGTCCCATAGCTATCAAAAATCTTTAAACTAACAAAAGTTCCATTTTTAGGAACCGTATATTTAATAGTTGTACTTTGTTTAAATGGATTTGGAAAACTTGAAGAGTGTATGTTAGATTTACTAATTTCAGTTATAGAAACGCCATTTGACCCGTACAGAAACCAACCATCATCATTTGTATTAACTTTTTTGCCAACAAACAAAATTTCAAATATCCCATCTCCGTTCACATCAATCAATTTTCCACTCTGAACATTTTCGAAATTATCGTTTGATTTCCATTCCACTTCTCCAGTTAAACCATCGAATAGAGTGAGCAGACCATCTTGTGGATAAGAGTAAGTACCACCAACCCATCCCCACCCGACCAAAATTTCTTTTTGAGGATCGTTATCAGTGTTTTCTATTGAAAGTATTATTTGACCACTCCCTCCAGTACTATTAAACCACTGTTCGGAATATTGTGCTTCTGCGTGATCAATAAAAAGCATGAAGGAAAAGACTAAGATAGTAACTACTGTTTTCATAAGACTCTAACTTTATTAATTTGTGTATTTGATTTAAAAATCATATAAATAGATTTCTTCCAATTAATTGTCATTCGTCTGTCTATGGAATTTATTTTCAATTTAGGATAATGTACCTATTTTACAGTTCTTTACATACAGGGAACCTGTTTCTATTCGCCCAATTATTGTTCCTCCGTTTAACGTTGCTTTAGGATCCCCTTTTATCCCTTACGAATATTTCCATCCATGTCAATATATCCATAGTCTTTGCCATTTGAGGTAACATTCCAGTCTTTATCAATTGTTAGAATGACAGATGATGCTGGATACTTAAAACCCATTATACTTGT
>JAVEZW010000382.1:0-2903 GCA_034002805.1 Bacteroidales bacterium
AGGTTGTAAAAATAAATGTTAAAACCAACAATCCCATTGATAGAGCTAATTCCCATACAGGAACACCAAATGGAATTCGCACCATCATTACAACCGGTGATGTTAATGGAATTATTGAGAACCAGAACGCCACAGAACTTTCGGGTGTTTGAATAGCATTCATCATTACAAATATTGCCAAAATCAGAGGAATTGTAATCGGGAACATAAATTGCTGCGTATCGGCCTCGTTATCAACTGCAGAACCAATTGCTGCAAACAATGATCCATATAACAAGTAGCCACCGATAAAGAAAAAGATAAACATTCCGATAACCAATCCATAATCGAAAGATTCCAGTTCTTTAAAAACGCTTTGCAATCCATCCATGCTTTCTTGAGCAGAAGCCATCTGAGCTTCTTCGGGCATGTTTTCAGCAAATAAATCCTGAGTGGCTGCTTGCTGAGCAACTATCTCCTGTGCGTTTTTTGCACCTAATTCGGGAAAGGCAATTGTTTTTACCCCGGCAATTATGGCGAAAGTAAGCACAATCCATAATAAAAATTGAGTTAAACCAACCAATGCAACACCCACAATTTTACCCATCATTAACTCAAACGGACGAGCCGAAGATATAATGATTTCGACAATACGGCTTGATTTTTCTTCGATAACACCGCGCATAACCTGTGATCCAAACATGAAAATAAAGAAATAAATTAAGAAACCGCTGGCATAACCAACACCCATTGCTATTTCAGTTGAGGCTTCCTTTTCTTTACCATCTTCGGTCCATTGAATTGTTCTGATCGAAACATCCGACTTAATTGATTTTAAAATATCATCATTAATTCCGGCAGCTCTCAATTTTTGGTTTTTAAGCTCTTTCTCCATTGAGCTGGCGATATAATTCTTAACCGCAAAGCTGGGTTGCTTCTCAGAAAACAAATGCACGGCGCTTGGCTCGTATGTTATGCTTGGTAAAATATGTAAAACCGCATAATAATCAGATTTTGCAAAACTTGCCCGAACATCATTTAAAGTTGTGTTCTCAAGATAAACAAACTTAATATAATCGGTATCAGCTATTCTTTTGTAAAACACTTTAGAACTGTCAACCACAGCAATGGTTTTAACATCGGTATCTTCCATTGATGCAATCCAGGCGGGAGCTATAAACAAAGCGGCAAATAATATCGGACCAATTATGGTCATTATAATAAATGATTTTTGTTTAACCCTTGTAAGGTATTCCCTTGAAATTATTAATCGAATCTTTTTCATAATTGTAAAGATTTATCTAGGCGTTTTTATTTTCGTTAACTACTTTAATAAATATATCATTCATGCTTGGCATTACCTCGTTGAATGAAAGAATCTCGATAGCAGGAATCATTAATGACAACAATTCGTTTTCGCTTGTTTGGTGCAACAGTTTAATACGAACTGCATTTTTCCCTTTAACTGTTAATCTATCAATGATCTCGTAGTGGTTGTTTAATGTTTTTTCTAACTTTTCGGTTTCACCATTAAAAAGCACTTCGTAAGTATTTGACTTGTATTGATTTCGAACATCGTTAATATTACCCTGCAAAATATTTTTAGATTTATTAATTAAGGTAATATGATCGCATAAATCTTCAACTGTCGACATATTATGAGTTGAAAAAATGATGGTTGCTCCTTTAGCTTTCATGTCAAGTATTTCTTGCTTAAGCATGTTGGCATTTATAGGGTCAAATCCACTAAAAGGCTCATCAAAGATCAACAATTTAGGTTCGTGAACTACAGTAGTAATAAACTGAACCTTTTGCTGCATACCTTTTGAAAGCTCTTCGACTTTTTTATCCCACCAGGCCTGAATTTCGAATTTCTCGAACCAATATCTAATTCTTTTTAAAGCATCGCGTTTTGAAAGGCCTTTAAGCTGAGCCAGATAAAGAGCCTGTTCTCCAACTTTCATCTTTTTATACAACCCACGCTCTTCGGGTAAATATCCAATATTATGTACATCGTCGGGCTGTAATGGTCTGCCATTTAGATAAACCTCACCGCTGTCGGGTGCAGTTATCCTGTTAATTATCCTTATCAGAGTTGTTTTACCTGCTCCATTTGGTCCAAGTAAACCATAAATACTGTTTTCAGGAACCGATAAGTTTACTTTGTCTAATGCCTGATGATTAGCAAAACTTTTATCAACATCTTGAGCTCTTAATAATTCCATAAATTTTAAATTTTAAAGAGAGTAAAGATAAAAAAATACTTGTTCGATTAACTAAAATTATTGACCAATAGGGGTTAATTTTTGTTAATTTTAGGTTTTTATTAAATTCATAAAATCCTAACGGGTAAATTGAAAGTTGCTTTTAAATAAATATCTTTGAATCAATATTTGTCATTACCATGCTTCGATACATCGCATTAATTCTATCAATTGTATTACAACTCGTTGCTGTTGTTATTGCACTAAGACTTACAAAAGTTACCAAGTATAAAATTTCGTGGATTTTAATTTCCGGTGGATTTGTTTTCATGGCTTTTCGTTATCTGATTGATCTTTTTCAATACATGAACAGGCCAAAACTCGAAAGCTTGGTTGTTCTGAATGATTGGATATCAGTACTTATATCAATTTTAATAGCTTCGGGCGTTATTATTATTCCTGAAATATTTAATTATATGCGCCGGGCCGAATATGCCCGAAAAATTGCCGAGAAAAATGTTTTAAATGCAATTATTGAAACAGAAGAGCGCGAGCGCAAGCGATTTGCCAAAGATCTTCATGATGGACTCGGACCATTATTATCAACCGTAAAAATGTCGGTTTCGGCTTTAATGAAAACCGAAAAAGACGAAAAAAATCTCGAAATAATAAAAAACACCAATCATATTATTAACGAAGCCATTAAAAGTATTAAAGAGA
>JAVEZW010000383.1:0-2864 GCA_034002805.1 Bacteroidales bacterium
GTTCTTTAATATCATTATTCAGCTCAACAATTTCGGCTGGTTCGATAAAAGCAGTTTTACCAGTTGTCGATTCGTCGAGTATAAATCCTTTTATTTTACGTTTATGAGTAGCATCAACAGGAATAACAGCTCGGCCATCGCGAACAGCAAGAGTAACATCTTCGGCTATAAATCCTTCTTTTTGTGCATTTTTTAAAATTGCCTGTAATCGTTTAGAAACCTGACTTTCTTTTTCGCTTATCGTTCGTCTGATTAAACTCAACTCGGGTGATGCATTGTCTTTAATCTTACCCTGTTTATTTATAATTGAATCAATACGATCAAAAATATATGGATAAAGCTTTACGTTCTCGGTCAGGGCCTGCAGATATAAATATTTTTGTTCCTCTTTTCGCGCTTTAAAGAAATTTAGCAATGCTTTTATCGTTTCTAACGAACGCTTCAGATCAAAAAGCTGCTCGGGTAAAAAATATGTTCCCTCAACCCGAATTTTTTTTAATGCATCCGAAACATCGATAAAATGATTCAAAGGAAACTCATTCTCCATCAACATAATCTGCTTAAAATCATTTACCTGGCCAGTTAATGTTTCGATAAATGAATAGGAAGAGGAAAATTTAATTTTATCGACTTTTTGCGAACCCAAACTACACAGGCAGCCAGCTTTAAGCATTTCGCGAATCTTGTCGAAACCTATTTTATATTCAAAATTTTCGGGATAAAGCACGTTTTTAGCAATTTTACAACAGGTAAAATAAATTAAAATAACTTAGATTGCCAAAACTGGTATTGGTTTGGAATGCTTTTTAGAAAATAAACCAAGTCTCATCACCAGAAAGACTCTTCATTTATTCTTTCATGTATTTATCGATAATTGTAAGCAGTTTCTCGGTACCTATTGGTTTAGGAATAAAATCATTTGCACCAGCATTAATACACATATGGCGATCTTCGGGCATTGAAAATGCTGTTTGTACAACAATTGGCAATTCTTTAAGTGTTTTTCGTATCTCCTTAATTGCCTCAATACCATCCATTTCGGGCATTTTAATATCCATAAGTATTAAATCGATAGGTTGGTTATCGCGACAGAACTGAACTGCTTCGAAACCTGTTTTTGCCCATAAAAGTCGCGCATTTGTTTTTCTGATAACCATATCGAGGAATTTAAAGTTACTTTCCTCGTCTTCGGCAATAAGAATTGTTTTTTGGCTCCATCTATATTTTGATGATGTTTGCAATCTAACTGCTTGTTCTGAATTAATCGCCGAAACAGGTTTGTATGGTAATGTAAAATAAAATGCAGAACCCTTATCAATTTCTGACTCAACCCAAATTTTACCACCCAACATCTCGATCAGGTTTTTTGTAATTGATAATCCCAATCCTGCACCACGATATATTTTTTTGCGGTTATCTTCGATTCGGGTAAATCGTGCAAACATTCTTTCTTGCTGTTCGGGCAATATTCCAATACCCGTATCCTTAACATAAAACAGAATGCAGTTATCGATATTTTTTCTTTCCAGATCGTAACCTATTTCTATGTTTCCATTTTCAGTAAATTTTATTGCATTACTAAGCAGATTTGTTAAAATCTGTTGTACCCTAAATGGATCGGACTTTATGAAAACATTATTGGCAAGAAACTCTTGTTTTATAATGAATTTTACATCTATTCCCGGTTGTTTATTTTCTTCAAAATATTCTAGCAAATTCTGAAAAATGGGTAGAAGGTTACAATCTCTCTCAATTATTTTAAGCTGTTCAGCTTCGATTTTAGCCGTATCAATAATATCATCAATTAAAGTAAGCAAAGTATTACTGTTTTTAACAATTAGGTTAATCATTTCCTGCTGCTGCTCAGGAGTATTTTCCGGATCATTAAGCAGGCTTGAGAAGCCAATAATGGCATTCATCGGTGTGCGTATCTCGTGCGACATGTTCGCCAGAAAGGCAGATTTAAGTCTGTCTGCTTCTTCGGCTTTGTCTTTAGCTATTTCGAGATCAGCAGTTCGCTTTTTTACTAATTCTTCGAGATGATCCTGATGCTCTTCGAGTTTTTTATTAATTATTTCGAGGTTTTCAGCTTGGGTAGAAAGTTCTTCTTTCTGCTGATTAATCTCCCTGGTTCGTTCCTCTACCTTTTGCTCTAGTAATCTTTTATCACGAGTAAGGCTTTTTGTTCGAAACCTAACAAAAAACCATAAAACAAATGCTGCTAAAAAAATCTCAAGCACAATAAACCATGGTCTTTTCCAAACAGGTGGAATTATTCTGATTTTCAGCTCTGTAGGAAAATCATTCCAAATTTTATCATTATTACATGCTTTTACTTTAAAGGTATAAAACCCCGGATCAAGGTTTGTAAATGTTGCCGATCGGGTTTCGGTTGCATCAACCCAATCTGTATTAAACCCTTCGAGCATATACATGTATTCATTTTCGGACGATGCAGTATAATCAAGTGCAGCAAATTCGATGGTAAAGAAATAATCCTTATGCGTTAAAACCACTTCGGGACTATTTTTAAACATCTTTGAATTTGTTAAAGATGAATTCCAATCTGATTTATTTAAAATCTTAAAATCAGTAATAACCACCTTGGGCTGATATGGATTATTTGTCACCTCTAATGGGTTGAAATAGCTTAAGGCAGCATTACTTCCAAAATATATTTTCCCATCAGCAGCTCTATGAGCAGAATTTCTATTAAATCCTCCACTTTCGAGCTGATGTTGAAAGGTGTATGTATTAATCGATTTATTCCAGCCCGTATATTTTGTAAGTCCGCGTGATGTACTAATCCATAAATTTTTCATTTCATCTTCGATCATACCAACAATCATACTTCCCTGAAATAC
>JAVEZW010000384.1:0-2853 GCA_034002805.1 Bacteroidales bacterium
AAAATCTCTGCGTTCTCTGCGTCCTCTGCGCTTTTATAATAATGAATAATCGCAAAGAGCGCAAAGGTGCAAAGGCTTTTCACTTTTATTTAATAAATCTCTGCGGTCTCAGCGTCCTCTGCGGTTTATTAATTTGAATCGCAAAGAGCGCAAAGGTGCAAAGGCTTTTCACTTTTAATTAATAAATCTCTGCGTTCTCTGCCTCCTCTGCGGTTTATTAATTTGAATCGTAAAGATCGCAATGGCGCAAAGGATTTTCACTTTTATTTAATAAATCTCTGCGGTCTCAGCGTCCTCTGCGGTTTATTAATTTGAATCGAAAAGATCTGTTTTATTTTAGTATTTTCTTCCTCTGGATCTATGCAACTTTTTCAATTTAATTACATAAAAGTAGTAGAAAAAGGTAAAAAATAAAATAAAAAAAGGAAAAAAATATGTAAAAAAATATAAAAAAAATGATTTTAAGAATTTTTAAAAATGATCAATTTTTTCTGTTTATTGAAACTCTTTTTTGGTTTTCTCCTAAAACTCTTTTTTTTTGACGGTTACAATTAATCGATATGCTTACATATTCTAAATAAATATTCAATTTTATTTATTTTTTACTCCCCTTTTTTTGCCAAATTTTTTTATTTCTCAAATTTTTTAGACTCCATTTCTTAATTTTCACTGTTTTTTTAACCATTTTCTGGTCCATTTTTCTACTAAAAACTATTATATCTAACTATATATCAGCATGATATATTTGTTGATAATATAATTGAAAAAAAAATGAAAAAAATTGTGATTTGTTTCTCTTTTTTCGTATTTTTGCAAGTCTGAATATAGTTTTTTAAATTAAATTAATGAAATACTCACAATACTGTAACAAAAAATCTCATTTCACGTATTTACACGTGTATATCAATTGTATAGACAAAAATGACCAATCGAAAAATAGTAAAACAAAAAATAATATCAATTAAATCCACTACAATGAAAAAATTTATGATTTTTTTCTTGATGGCGTTCCTACTACTTAGCAACAGCCATTCTTACGCTGAAAAGCTTAACATTGATAGAGTCGAGGCCAATAATGCTGAACCTGATTTTATCATCTATCCTGTGAGCAGTCAATTTCTCTGTGCATGGGCAGGTAACCCAACTCAGACTATTCCATTTTATAGTATTGCGGCAGGTGTAGCGGCTTCGTATGAATATCATTATTGGTACGTAAATAACGTACAAGAAGGATATTCTGAAGGTTGGTCAGCTGACGTTGGCTCAACATTTACCTTTTCTACACTTGGAAGAGCTCCTGGAACTTATATTGTTCGACAAGAAATTATAACTGGTTTAGGTGTTCATTATTATTCTAACGAAGTTACTGTTGAAGTCTTATCTGAACCATCTATTTCAATAGCAGGATCAACTAGTGGATGTGTTGGTGAAGCTGTAACTTTAACAGCTGTAATAGCTGATGTTAATGCTTTATATTCTTTGCAATGGTATAGAAATGGGACTCCAACTGGAGTTACGACTCAAACTTATACTTATAATCTTCCTGCTCTTAATTTACCATCCTCACCTCAAAATGATCAGATTACAGTTGGTATCTCTTATGCAGGATGTACTGAAAAACTATCTCCAGTTCATTACGTATTAAATATGCCTGTACCTGTTGTTTCTATTGCTTCACCATGGAGTCATTGTGATGGAGATTATGTAACAGTAACTGCTGATGCTACTACGACTGGTGGTATTCAACCTACTCGTTGGGTGTGGTATGGTGATATAAGCGGATCTGGTACTCCAGCTACAGCTTATACAACTTCAAATTCAATTAATATTTATGGAACAGGTAGCTTTACTGTTTCTGCCCAATTTGAAAATTCAGCCTGTAATACCGGGACAACTGCTTTTACAGTTAACGCTCTTACTCCAACAACTCTCACAATTAGTAGTTCTACTCCAGATGTTTGTCAGGGAGATCAATTTATCTTAACGTCAAATTATAGTGGTGGTACTGCACCAACAAACGCAACCTATACCTGGTATAGAAACGGTGTTGAGATCCCTGGCCAAAATTTAAATTCCATAATGGAAAATATTACTAATTCTGGAACATATATCTATACAGTAAAAGCAACATACCCTCAAGGTTGTGTAACTGCTCTTGCCACATCTGTTAATGTAAATGTTCATCCAACACCCGATATTACAATTACTGGAACACCGATGTATTGTGCTGTATCTGCAACCCCAACGTTAGAAGTATTAGGTGCTGATGCAAATAGCGCATTTGCTTGGTCTCTTGACGGAAGTGCTACCATTTCAAATCTAAACCCATATACTAGTGTTGCTTTACCAGCAAGGGAATATCCATACATATTTAGCGTCAGAGTTATTTCTCCTACATCAGGCTGTGTTTCAACAGAACAGTTTGCTGTTGTTGTTAACCCAACTCCAACCATTCAAATTACAGTGGACAATAATACCCCATGTGAAAATGGTACTGTTACCTTTACTCCAATAATGGGTTACTCAACAGACTATAACTACCAATGGTATGAAGGTACTAATTCGGTTTCTACATCTTATATATATAATACATCTTATGATACTGATGGTACTTATGACATCACATTGACAGTAACCTCCACATCTCTTCCAACTTGTAGTGCAACTTCAAATGTAATTGCTATAAATGTTGTAGATCCAATTGACGTTACTTTAGCCCCAACTGATGCTATTCCAGGTAATATCATTTGTGAAGGTGGTCAGTTTACTTTAACTGCAACCGATGTCCCTAATGCACAATATGCATGGTACAAAAATGGTGTTCTGATTGAAGGTGCCCATTTTAATACTTTA
>JAVEZW010000385.1:0-2848 GCA_034002805.1 Bacteroidales bacterium
ATCCCAAAAAATTGTCTTAAAAAATTATAAATCTAAATTACATATTATGGCTTACAACTTACTAAAAGGTAAAAAAGGAATAATTTTCGGTGCATTGAATGAAGATTCAATTGCATGGAAAGTTGCTGAAAGAGCTTTTGAAGAAGGAGCTGAGATTGTTTTAACCAATGCTCCTTTTGCATTGCGGTTAGGAGATACAGCCAAGCTTGCTGAAAAATGCAAAACTATCGTTATTCCTGCTGATGCAACAAATGTGGATGAAATCGAGATCCTGATTAAAAAATCAATGGAACATTTTGGTGGTAAGTTTGATTTTATTCTTCATTCAATCGGCATGTCGCCAAACGTGCGTAAAGGAATAACTTACGATAACCTTAATTATGAATATTTCCTTAAAACGCTCGATGTTTCGGCTTTATCTTTTCATAAGATCTTACAAGTGGCTCGTAAAATGGATGCCTTAAACGATTGGGGTTCTGTTTTGGCATTATCGTATGTTGCCGCACAGCGTACGCTCTATGGTTATAACGATATGGCCGATGCAAAAGCTTTATTAGAATCAATAGCACGCAGTTTTGGGTATATTTACGGTCGCGAAAAACACATTCGCATAAATACCATTTCACAATCGCCAACGCCAACAACTGCTGGTAAAGGTGTTATGGGATTAGATGATCTGATGGATTTTTCGAACAGAATGTCGCCTCTGGGAAATGCTACAGCTGATGAATGCGCTGATTTTTGTATTACCATGTTTTCTGATCTTACAAAGAAAATTACTATGCAGAATATATTCCATGATGGTGGTTTCTCGAGCATGGGTATGAGTAAGCGAGCTATGGCGGTGTATAGCAAAAATCTTGATGAATGTTGCGAATTTAGAGATAGTGGTGATTTTAGAGATATTACTTACAAAATAAAATAGCACTAAAAAAACCTCGGCAGATTAACCGAGGTTTTTTATTTTATAAAATTAGGTAAAACGGATTAAATACAATCTTTTAAAAGCCATTAAGTTTCATATAAATAGTAGGTATTAAAAGGAAAAAAGCAGCAACAATAAGTATAAGCATTAAAGGTAAAAACCATCTAAACCATTTATTGTATGGGATCTTGGCAATACTCAATACTCCAACCATAACTCCCGAAGTAGGCGTAATGAGGTTGGTAAATCCACCACCCAATTGGTAAATTGTAACCGTAGCTTGTCGGCTAATGCCAATCAAATCAGAAAATTGAGCCATTAAAGGAATTGTTAATGCTGCTTTGGCTGAGCCAGAGGCAATAATAAAGTTAAGCAGATTATAAAAAATAAACATTATTGCAACTGACATCAGTTTTCCGTAACCCTGCATCGAATCAGCAGCAAAGAATAATAACGAGTCGATAATCTTACCTTGCTCAAGAACAACAACAATTCCACTTGCTAATCCTACAACCAATGCAGCAGACATAATGTCTTTAGCTCCTTCGATAAAGGATTTGGCAATCTGGTTGGCACCTTGCCCGAATGAAACTCCCGAAAGTAGTCCCATTACCAAAAATAAGGTTGCAATTTCTTTTATATACCAGCCATATCCCATTACACCAATGATTAAGAACAAAATGGTGAAAATCAAAATATTAACAATGAATAATTGTACTGAGTGGCGTAGCGCCATAAATCCAATAATAATCCAAATGCCTGTTAGTATTGGTATTATAGGAGCAGAAATTGTACTATTCCCAATAGCCATATTGGTTATAGGATAATAATACGAAAAGATTATAAAAACAAACGAAGTAAATATGAAAACGGCCCATGCAGATATACCCGCATTATTTTTTGTGCCATTGCTCTCAGTTTCACCTTTTTTTCTCCAGTATTCATCAATCTCATAAACAGGTGATAATTTGGGATTTTTCTTTATTCTGTTGGCATACCAAAGAACATAACCAATACCTATCGTATTAATAACAAGCCAAATAACAAATCGGTATTCAATACCCGAAAATAATTGTATTCCCGAAAGTCCTTGAGCAATGCCGATGGTAAAAGGATTAAGCAGCGCACTGGCAAATCCTAAGCCTGCTCCTAAAAAACACAAACTAATACCAACAATCGAATCATATCCCATGCTAATAGCCAAAGGAACAAATATGATAACAAAGGCAATGGTTTCTTCGCTCATTCCTATTACTGCTCCAAAAAAACTAAAGCAAACCATAATTAATACAATAACCATATTATTTACCCCAATCCATTTTAAAACCTTAAATTGCTCCAGTTTCTTGGTGAAATTAAGAAACGAATATATTGCTACATCAAGGGCTTTGCTTTCGTTCATTAACCAGAATGCCCCACCAATCATCAAAATGTAAAAAATAATATCGTAAGTACGTTGCATCCCTTTAAATATCGATGTAAAAACCTGCCACGATTGAGGTTGATTATCAACTTGTTTAAATGAATCGGGCACAATCACTTCTCGTTCAATACCATTTACATTTTTTACTTCTCGGGCAAACTCACCTCCCGGTACAAACCAGGTAAGTAAAGCACTGAGCACAATAATCGAAAAGATAATTACATAGGTGTGAGGAAATGGTCTCTTGGTTTTCATTGTTTTGTTTTTGTGTTTAAAATGGTTATAATCCTCGTTTTATAATAATAAGAAATCGTTTTTAAATTGATTTTTATACCTATTATATATAGCGGTATTTTTTAATTCATTTAATCGTAAAAATAAGTTATAAGTTGAACAACAGAAAATTTTTTATTGATATACCAACGATTTTTGTAATTTCGTAACTTAAAATATTTCGCTATGGCATTGCTAATTAAGAATATTAAGTCGTTAATAAATAT
>JAVEZW010000386.1:0-2846 GCA_034002805.1 Bacteroidales bacterium
GCTAGAAATAGAATAGTAACTTAATATACGAGATAAGCAAAAAATGATCTATATGCCCGGATGGCAGGGCCGAGCGGTTAAAGCCCGACATGTTATGTCGGGCCAGCGAGGAGCCGGACTGCAGGGGAGGACAATTCCGCCTTCCGGGATAAGGGAGATAAATCAGATACAGAATTGTAACTTAATTAAAGAGATAAACAGAATATGATATACATGCCCGGATGGCGGAATTGGTAGACGCGCTGGTCTCAAACACCAGTGGCAGCAATGCTGTGCCGGTTCGATCCCGGCTCCGGGTACTGAAAAAGAGCGAGAGTGAGAGCGGCAGCGATCACTCTCGTTCTTTTTCCTCACACTCACTCTCACACTCACGCAGTTTCACTGGTCATGGTCTTCGACACTCACACTTTCTTCGGCAGCGATCACTCTCGTTCTTTTTCCTCACACTCACTCTCACCCGATAACCAGCACCAAGGATTAATTTTTTGTCCTTTGTAGCCTCTGTCAACCAATGCCACTTTTTGCAACCTGCCTGTCAGATTCTTTAAATGGCATTGGAATTATTTTTTAATGTTTTATTAATAAGGTTAGATTTGATGATATCTTTCCATATCTTATGTTGACAATATAAGAACCTTCTTTAAGGTTATCCACAGGTATAGTGAAATCAAATCCTGACCTCTTTTCAGTTCGATATAATATTCCATTAATATCGTAAATACTAATATCAAAATCAGGTAACTCAGATTCAGTTTTAGCAGAGCTGATTTTTACCATTTTTATATTTGCTGTTTCGGATGCAGGATTTGGAGAGATTAAAAAATCATACATTTCATCGATTACAATATTTTTATTTTCCCAACCTGAACTTCCGCAAGCATTATCAGCCTTCATAACAAGGGTATAATAATCCGGATCATTGAAGGTAATATATGCCCAACCTGTATTATACGCATCCATATAATTACTATTTAATGGTTCAAGTAGAATTGTATACGTAGAAAGCGATCTTTGTTCATAAGAAGGTACCGCATTATAATAATAAGTATTATCGGTATAGCCATATGAAGAGCCACTGATTGAATTAAGTACTGGCTTGTTTACCCAAACCCAAGAATTTCTGGTTGCTACCTCTCCGCTGGGAGTCGTCATCTGGAATTGGATCCAGGCATCTCCAGAATTGCTTGTTGCTTCAACGCGATAACTAGTAGTTCCAGCACCGCTTACATAATCAAGCAGGTTGTTATCTTTTGTCCATGCATAAGTCGATCCTGGAATTGACATATTTGAAGTAAAGGTTCTCTCAGAGTTTTCACATAGGGCTGTAAATGTTCCATTTATTTCTGGCCAGAGTTTATAATATTTTATTTCAGCATTATCATACCAAGGGCATTCTTCTAAAGGATGCTTAACAAGGGGCCCCCAGCCAAATTTAGAAATAACAGAATCTTCGTCTTCTGTTGTTACAGCTGAATGGTCTGATGGAAAGTAAGAAACTCTGAGATGGTCTGTTATTGTTTGAGTTTCGACATAACTCTTGTTAGTCCCGGTATAATACTTTGTCACATTATAGACTGGATCTCCTTCTTCATCGACATCATTGATCCACCTTAAGTCTGATTGTGCCATTCTACCTTCTATATTATGCCAAGCATACCCATGACAATTATAATACTTTGTAGAATTTGCTAATATTCTGCAATTATATCCTGATGTTGTAACGTAATCCCAATAAGCTATCTCAGTAACATCAAAATCATTATAGTTAGCTTCATCAAATTTATCAGCTATAATTGAGACTCCGGTTGGTGTATTTACCTCATAGGCAGGATCATATTCATACCAATACTGACAAAATAATGGGATGCTAATAAAGCATAATATAATACTTGCACAAAAAGTCTTCATGGTTGATTAAATTTTGGTTCATTTTAATAATGTTATTTCAAATGGATAAATTTAATTTTGCTGAGATAAAAAAACTCTGGTAAAAACCTGAATCTCTTTCATTAAACCATTTCCAGGAGGATACATGCCATATACAAACTGATCATATTTAGATTTGTTTTCTTTATAAGAAATAAGGAAGTTAGAAAACTTATTATTAAGCAAGATTCTTGACATTATTAGATGAGTTGTAAGCATCTGAAAGCTTGAAAATGATGCCTTTGCTTTTTCTTCAACTTTTGTAAGACATTCTGTTAATAGTATTTTTTGTTTTTCCATGTTCAGGGATTTTATTAAATCATCTTGTGATAAAAGAATTTCCAAATAAAAAATTCTGAATTTAAAAAGCCCTTTATCAAGATCAGTACTAATAAGCTCAACATCGCCGGGGTTTATCTCAGAATAAAGATTTATTAGAGTTTCACCAGCATCTATTCTTTTGAAAAGTTCCTCGAAACCGTTAAATTCTCTCCTATTCTGTTCAAATCCTTGTTGCATGTTATTGAAAAATGTCACCGTAAAAAGCAATGGATAATCAAGGCAGATTTTAACCAATTCAGGAGTTGACAAATTAGGAAGAATTTCGCTTGGAATTTGACATACATTAACTTTTTCCAAATGCGATTTCAGAGATTTCCATTTTTCGCTTCCCGGCTTAATAGGAAAATCCCAGGCTGAGTGTTCGACCTGACCATTGCAGGGAAACAGTAGAACAATTGAAAAAAGAAGAATGAAGATTGTTTTCATAGTTCTTAGTTTTGTGATTTTGACGTTGGGTATACAAGGAATAAAAGTATAAGCTTTTAAATTACAAGTCAATACTTAAGATAGAGGGGAGGTGTCAAATCCATAAATACAATTATGAAAAGCTGATTTTAAATTATAATCCTTTTACTATT
>JAVEZW010000387.1:0-2838 GCA_034002805.1 Bacteroidales bacterium
CGACGAAGAGGAAAAGTTGAAGGAATGGAAAATAAAGGTGGTGCACGTGTTATAAAAGCCAAAGTGCCTTTATCAGAGCAGTTTGGATATGTAACTGTTTTACGTACCATCAGCTCAGGTCGTGCAACTTCTACAATGGAGTTTTCGCATTACGATCAGGTACCTGATGCAATTGCAAAAGGAATTGTTGAGAAAGCAAAAGGAAAAGTGAATTTGTTTAATTAAAGAAAATAATGAGCCAGAAGATTAGAATTAAATTAAAATCTTACGATCACAATCTAGTAGATAAATCTGCAGAGAAAATTGTGAAAACCGTAAAGTCCACTGGTGCAGTTGTAAGTGGTCCAATTCCACTACCAACTCATAAGAGAATATTTACTGTATTACGTTCTCCTTTCGTTAACAAGAAATCAAGAGAGCAATTTCAGTTATCTTCTTATAAAAGATTATTGGATATTTACAGTTCAACTCCAAAAACAATTGATGCGTTAATGAAGTTGGAACTACCAAGTGGAGTAGAAGTAGAAATAAAAGTGTAATTAAGTAAAACAACAAAAAAATGCCAGGATTAATTGGAAAAAAGATCGGAATGACTTCCGTCTACAGTGCCGAGGGAAAAAATATTCCATGCACTGTTATCGAGGCTGGGCCATGTGTTGTGACGCAGGTTAAAACTGTCGAAAAAGATGGTTATGCATCATATCAGTTGGCTTTTGATGAGAGGAAAGAAAAAAACACTCCAAACCCTCTAAAAGGACACTTTAAGAAAGCAGGAACAACTCCTAAAAGCAAAGTGTACGAATTTCAAGTATTTGAAAAAGAGTATAAATTAGGAGATACAGTTACTGTTGATCACATCGTTTCTGAAGGAATGTTTGTTGATATTATTGGATGGTCTAAAGGAAAAGGATTTCAGGGTGTAGTAAAACGTCATGGATTTAGTGGTGTTGGAGGCCAAACACATGGTCAGCACAACAGACTTCGTGCACCAGGATCAATGGGTGCATCTTCAGATCCATCACGTGTATTTAAGGGTATGAGAATGGCAGGTCAAACAGGTAACAAACGAGTAATGATGATTAACTTAAGAGTTATGAAAGTAGTTCCTGAAAACAATCTGCTTGTAGTAAAAGGATCAGTTCCTGGTTCAAATGGTTCATATTTAATTATTCATGAGTAATGGAATTAGCAATAATTAACATAGAAGGCAAAGATACAGGTAAGAAAGTGAACCTTAGTGATTCAATATTTAAAATTGAACCTAATGATCATGCTATTTATCTGGATGTTAAGCAGTATTTAGCTAACAAACGCCAAGGCACGCATAAAGCAAAAGAGAAATCTGAACTTAGCGGTAGTACTAAAAAACTTAAAAGACAAAAAGGAACAGGAACAGCCAGATCTGGTAGTATTAAATCTCCTTTATTTAAAGGTGGAGCCAGAGTATTTGGTCCAAGACCTAGAGATTACTCTTTTAAGTTAAACAAGAAAGTTAAAAGTTTAGCACGTCAATCAGCATTAGCTTATAAAGCAGTTGACAACAACATTAAAGTGCTCGAAAATTTTAATTTCGAACTTCCTAAAACAAAGGAATTTGTTAACCTCAGAAATAATTTGGATGTAGCAGATAAAAAAATGCTTTTAGTTTTATCTGAACAAAATAAAAATATATATTTGTCATCCAGAAATTTACAGGATGTTAAAGTAGTAACTGTTTCAGATTTAACTACTTACGACATAATGAATGCTTCAATTGTTCTGTTTGTTGAAAACTCAATTGAACCATTACATAAATTGTTTAGAATCTAAGAAAAAAAAGAAACAATGGATATTTTAATAAAGCCAATAGTTACCGAGAAAATGACCATGCAAGGCGATAGCCATAACAGATATGGTTTTATAGTAGATAAGAGGGCAAATAAGATTCAAATTAAGAAAGCCATTGAAGATATGTATGGCGTTTCAGTAGAAGCGATAAATACCATGCGTTATCTTGGAAAGAAAAAATCTCGATTTACTAAATCTGGTGTTATTGAAGGTGGATCAAATTCTTACAAGAAAGCAGTGGTTACTTTAACAGATGGTGAAAAAATTGATTTTTATAGCAATATTTAATTAACATGGCAGTACGTAAATTAAACCCTGTTACCCCAGGACAAAGACATAAAATTATAGGTGCTTTTGACACAATTACCAAAAGTACACCTGAAAAATCTTTGTTGGTTTCAATGAAAAGAACCGGTGGAAGAAACAATAGTGGAAAAATGACCATGAGATATATTGGGGGTGGTCATAAAAAGAGATATCGTTTAATCGATTTTCTTAGAAATAAAGATGGAATGGAGGCAACTGTTAATGGTGTTGAATATGATCCAAACAGATCTGCTCGTATTGCATTAGTTACTTATAAAGATGGTGAAAAAAGATATATAATTGCTCCAACAGGACTTAAAGTTGGTCAAACAATTGTTTCAGGTAAAAATGTAGCTCCAGAAATCGGAAATACACTTTTCTTATCTGATATTCCACTTGGTACAGTAATTCATAATATCGAACTTCATCCTGGTAAAGGTGGCGCATTGGCACGAAGTGCCGGTACATATGCACAATTAACATCACGCGATGGTAAATATGCAATTGTAAAAATGCCATCAGGAGAAACCCGAATGATTTTAACAACATGCCGTGCAACAATCGGAACAGTTTCTAACTCTGATCATAGTCTTGAGGTTTCAGGTAAAGCTGGAAGACACAGATGGTTAGGTATTCGTCCAAGAGTTCGTGGTGTTGTTATGAACCCTGTTGATCACCCAATGGGTGGTGGTGAAGGTAGAGCTT
>JAVEZW010000388.1:0-2836 GCA_034002805.1 Bacteroidales bacterium
GCTGAAATATTCCCGGACCTTTTCGTCCAGATGCAATACTTTTTGTCCGGATTACAATACCCGTAAAGAAAATGCTTACCAAAATGATTAATATAAAACTTATCATAGCTTATAAGTTATTTAAAAAATTTACCAGTGTAATTATTAAGTTATAGATCTGTGGAACAGCAATTAACAATGTAATAAATACGGCTCCATATAAGATATACATTTGAGATTTTCCACTTTGCAAAATGCTAAAAAAGTTTAAGAAATGTTTGAATTGCCTAATAGGGTAGCTAATAAACATCTCTTCGATTTTGTCTTTTGGATGTGTTTCGTGCCAAGCCTTACCAGGGAAAATACCCTTAATATCGCGTTTAAACTTATGAACAGAAAATAAGGGTTCGGCTAACTTTCTGTAATTTCGGACAAATGAACTTGCAGTATACTGCATTTTGCTTGTATCGCCCGTGTAACTGCATCCCCAAGTTGTTGATTTCCTAAATGTATTTAAAACTGTAAATTTCCTTCTTATATAAAAAACGATTCCTACAACACCAATAAAAAGCAAAGAAACATAACCGATTTGCGAAATGGTTTTTGAAATTGATGTTTCTAAAGTTATAAAATCGGTTGTTACAATTCCTGTTAGTTGAGAAACGGGTAGCGATAATGCTTTTAAAAATGCTGTTGGAAATATTCCAATGGTAATTATCAACATAACAATTAAATACATCGGTATTCGTTTTACAATGCTACTCTCCTGAGGTTGATGATGAAATACATGTCGTGGTGAGCCAAGAAATATGGTACCAAATGCTTTGGTAAAACAAAGAATTGCTAATCCGCCAATTAGTACGAGTCCGAATAGGGAGAAAATAAGGAACATTAAAGTAAGAAAAGTAGCATTGTGTATTCCATTAAAAATTCCGCTATAAATAATAAATTCAGATACAAATCCATTAAATGGTGGCAATCCGCAAATAGCAAGTGAAGCGATCAGGAATAAGAAGGCTGTTTGAGCCATATTTTTTCCCAGACCACCAAGTTGCTCAATATTCACTGTATGCACCGATTGATAAATATTTCCAGCACCATAAAACAACAGGGATTTAAACAACGAATGATTCAGTGTATGCAACAAAGCCCCTGAAAATCCAAGTACAGAAAGCAGATTATTTCCAGTACCTAATCCAATACAACCCAAACCTATTCCGATTCCTATAATTCCAATATTTTCGATACTGTGATAAGCCAATAGCCTTTTCAGATTATGTTGTAAAATGGCCATCATCACACCATAAACTCCTGAAATTATTGATATGAGTAAAATAAAATATCCAATAGCAAGGTAATCGGTTTTGATTAAAAAAACCATCCGAAGAATTCCATAAATTCCTATTTTAATGATAACTCCTGACATGATTCCTGAGATATGAGCAGGAGCTGCAGGGTGGGCTAATGGAAGCCATGTATGAAAAGGAACAAATCCTGCCTTGATCGCAAATCCTATAAAAAAACAAACCATTAATATCAAGCCACCAAATGCAGTTGTAGAATTTGCAAATTCAGTAATTAAGGCAAAATCAAATGAATTTGTTTTATAAAATACCCAGATAAAACCCAATGTTATGAAAAGTATACTTATGTGCGATTGAATCAAATAGTTAATTCCAGCTTTCAAGGTTTTTGCACTATAGCTCTCAAAAATCACAAGAAAAAAAGCTGACAAGGCCATAATTTCCCATGCAATAAGAAATACAAGGCTGTTTTGTACTGAACAAATTGTAACAAGTGCAGTATGAGCCAATATATAACTTATCCAATGCAATGATAAATTCGATTTTTGCTTTTTATAGGCTTGCATGTAACTCATACCATAAATTATTCCGGTAATAAATGTGAAATTTATAGTAAGAATAAACCAAGCTGAAAGTGCATCAATCCGAATAGGAATAACGGAAGTAACCAAAGTCCCTGATAAAAATATTTCAAGTGGTTCGCCTGTTAATGCTTTTATGGCAGGAATGCTACTCATTATGCTTACACCAATTACAGATATCAGGGTAATAATACCTTTCTGTCTTGATTCAAGAATTGGTATTATCAACACTGATAACAACACAACAATTAGTATAGCATAAATTAGAATCATCAAATAATATTAAATAATGTGCCTAAAAATATGATCACAATAAAAAACAACCCGTAAATAATGTACATCTGCGTACTGCCATTCTGAACAAACTGGAAAAGATTCATGAAGGATTGCAGAGCATTGGTTATTTTTCCGATAATTCTATGTTCAAAAAAATCAGTATAAAAGGCTGAGTGTTTTCTCTCTTCAGGAAATATCTCGGCAGATTCAAGTTCTGTATATTTTTTCTTTTCGGCTACCATAAAGCTCAACAGTTTGCCCAATGTTTTTGAATACGACTTGCTTGTATATTGCATTGAAGCTCTTGGTGCCACATATCCACATCCCCAGGTTGGTGAGGTTTGCGACAGGTTTTTCTTTGCAAGAGCCGATCTAACAATGTAAACTAGAACAATTAAAGCAAAAAATATGGCAGCATACAATCCAACAAGAGACAGGTTATCAATAAAGGGAACTAAAGATTCTGTTTGAATAGCGCCCATACCCGAGAAAGAATTAATAATTATTTGAGATGTTTGTGAAAAGAAAAAAGAAGGGAAAATTCCTATAAGTAACATTATTCCAATAATTACAAACTGAGGCACACGCATTAATAACGATACCTCAGCTGGTGTATGATGCAATTCTGTTCGAGGAGAGCCCAAAAAGATAGTTCCAAAGCTCTTGGTAAAAACCAATATAGAAAGTCCACCCATA
>JAVEZW010000389.1:0-2829 GCA_034002805.1 Bacteroidales bacterium
ATTAATAAACCGTAAAATCAATTTTCAGATAATGGCTTTATAGCCTACTTGCATATTTTATCTTAAATATAATTAACTCAGAAGTTGATTGTACTAAGTTTTTTTGAACGAAAATAATAAATCAGTGTATTATAATTTCTTTAAAGAATCATCAATTTAAATGAAAGAATGAATATTTTTGACAGACAATGATTTTTATATGATCCAAAAAACCCGCGGAATTGTTTTACATTTTATTAAATACTCCGAAACAAGTGTAATTGCAACAATTTATACTGAGAAATTCGGAAGGCAATCGTTTTTAATTAAAGGAGTTAGAGGTAAAAAATCGAATATAAAAGCCAATATTTTACAACCGCTTTATTTACTCGACATGGAAGTTTATAATAAACCCAACCGTGATCTGCAATCAATTAAAGAAGTTCGGAATGCATTCGTATTTAGTTCTATACCTCATGATATTCGAAAAAGCTCCATATCGTTATTTATTGCTGAAATATTGTATAAAACAATTCGCGAACAGGAGGCCAATAAAGGATTGTTTGATTTTTTGTATCATAATATTCAGTTATTAGATCTTAAAACAGAAGGAATACCTAATTTTCATCTTTATTTTTTATTGCAACTGTCAAAATACCTTGGTTTTTACCCAACAAATAACTACTCCGAAACAGAGCCGTTTTTTGATTTGCTTAACGGAAATTTTGTAGCGTTGAAACCCATGCACTCGTATTTTATTAATCCCGAATTAAGTACATATTTTTCAAAGTTACTTCAATATCAGGGGATACAGCAACAAGAAATAGATCTTACCTATATTCAACGAATTAATTTGTTAGAAAAGATTGTTGAATATTATTATCTGCACAATGATGGATTGAAAAATATAAAATCATTGGTTGTTTTGCGGGATGTTTTTCATTAATCAATGGACTTACCTTTTTAGTACTATAAAAACGCAGATTAGCCAAAAACGATCATTAAAAATAGCAGAAATCCAAAAAACGGAATAACATTTGCATATCAATAGTCTTTTAAATTTATAAAAGAAACTAGCCTTATTGTGAACAAACAAATAATGAATAAACTTTTATAATTTGGATAATTTTATACTTTTGCGTTCCTAAAACGAAATTACTGGAAATGATTAAAACAAAGTTTTTAAATATTGGAAAAGATATACACACATTAATTGCAGAGTTAGTGCAGGATAGTGATGTGTTAAATCTAACCCAGATTTCGCCCGATTTTTCATGTCCTGCAGAGCTTTCAAAACTTGCTGAAAAATACATTAGAAAAGGATATAATCAATATGCTCATATCGATGGATTGCCAGAGCTGAGAGAGGCAATTTCTGAGAAAGTAGAGTCTTTTTACAATGCCAAATATAGTCCGGCAACAGAAATAACAATAACTGCAGGTGCTACGCAGGCTATGTTTACGGCTATTAGTACTTTTGTTGGTGAGGGAGATGAGGTTGTTCTTTTCGAGCCAGCCTATTCGAGTTATGTTCCTGCAATATTAAATAGCGGAGGCCGTCCTGTTTTTGTGCAGTTAAAGCGCCCCGATTATTATATTGACTGGGAGGAGGTTCAAAAAATAATTAATACCAGAACTAAACTGATAATTGTAAATTCTCCTCACAATCCAACAGGATCAGTATTTACAGAAGAAGATATTGCACAGCTTCGAAAGATTACCAACGGAACAAAAATTCTGGTAATAAGTAACGAAACATTCGAGCATATTGTTTTTGACACCAGAAAACATCATAGCATAGCCGAAAATCAACAGCTGGCAGAAAGAAGTATTATTATTTCATCTTTTGGAAAAACACTAAATATTCCAGGTTGGAAAATCGGGTACCTTTTAGCTCCCGAAAAGCTTATGAGTCAGATTCGTAAATCAAATATATTCCAGATAAATTCGGTAAATACTCCATTACAATACGCTCTGGCCGATTATATGAATACAAAAATCGATTACTCAGCCATTGTAAAGCCATATGAAGAAAACAGAAACATGGTTTTGGATTGTTTAATGAATTCGAAATTTGAGATTGTACCATCAAAAGGCACATTTTATCAACTGCTAGATTATAAGGCTATAAGCGATGAAAAAGATACCGAATTTGCCAAAAGATTAATTGATCAGGTGGGTGTAGCACTTTTTCCTTTATCCGTTTTTTATCACGATTCTGTTGATAATAAAATGGTTGGCATGTGTTTTAATCGGAATAAGGAAATTATGGAAGAAGCTTGTAAGCGACTTAAAAAAATTAATTCGCTCGGGTAAATTTTTGAATTCTGAAATTTGTACTGAAATAGAAACCAAATATTCTTTATATTTGGTTTTGTTATTTTTAAGGAGTCGATCTTTAAAAATTTAAAATTGAGTTATGCAGATTATTAATTCCATAGTTACCTGGATAAACTTTAAAAGAGTATATCAGATTGATTTATTCAAAAAATTTCCCTTTGATGCTCAGCAAGAGGTTCTTTTTAAGCTAATCGATCAGGCTAAGAATACTCAGTTTGGCAAAAAGCATCATTTTGGTTCTATTCGAAGCATTAAACAATTTCAGGAAAGAGTTCCTATTCAGACTTACGATACTCTTAAACCATATATTGACAGGCTGATGCAGGGCGAACAGAATTTGCTTTGGCCAACAGATATTAGGTGGTTTGCAAAATCGTCGGGTACAACAAGCGATAAAAGCAAGTTTATACCAGTTTCTGCAGAATCGCTCGAAGAATGTCACTTTAGAGGAGGTAAAGATGTATTGGCTCTTTATACAATTAATTATCCCGAAACAGAAGTTTTTTCGGG
>JAVEZW010000390.1:0-2811 GCA_034002805.1 Bacteroidales bacterium
AAGGAAACTCTTTTGATAATTTATTTAAATACTCTGATGTTTTTAACCCGGTTATTGACGAAGTAATTGAAGTAAACAAATAATCGGCTTTTACCATTTTTGCCGTTTCAACAACATCGGTATAAGGTACCGAACTACCAAGGTAATAAATTAGCTTACCAGATTTTTTAACCAGATAATAGTAAAACAATAATCCGAGCTCATGATATTCGCCTTCGGGTAAAAACAGCACAAACCTCTTTGCAGTTTGATTATCAGTAACCGGCAGATTATCAATAGCGACCATTAGTTTTTGTCTGAAAAGATTCGAAACAAAATGCTCGTGAGCCGGATTTATTGATCCGGTTTGCCATAGCAACCCTATTTTCTCGAAGAAGGGGAAAATGATTTTTACCACAGCATTCTCGAATCCTTCGTTCATAATATAACGCGAAAGAATTTTTTCAAAACGTGCTTCATGCATATCAACCATGGCCAACACCATATTCTCGATGTTGGTTTCGGCGTTCGATGGATCGCTCGAAACACTTACAACCTTCTCGGTAAGCTCGGCATCAGTTAAATGAGCTATATTCGATATTTTTATTCCATGGCGATTTAAAATAGCTATGTTAAGCAATCGCTTTAATTCTGTATCGCAATAGTACCGTATATTAGTATCAGTGCGGTCTGGCTTAATCAAGTTATATCTTTTCTCCCAAATGCGTATTGTGTGCGCTTTAATTCCCGATAAATTCTCTAATTCTTTAATTGAATACTTTGCCATATTTCAATGTTTTTCGGTTTTGTGGTTTTAGTTTAAAACAAAAATGACTTACATTGGTTCAAACATCATGTTGAAACTTTTTTGTATAAGATTTGAATCCAAAACTGTAAACAAATAAAATGAACTTTTGTTTAATTGCCAAGTTTCTTAATTTTATTATAAAATTTTGACAAATCTGATTACTCAGATCAACTCTGAAAAAAGTTGTATCTTTCAATAGCAAATAAGGGTTTACGTTTATATGGAAAAAATTACGTTGTTCTGGTTTAGGCGCGACATTCGATTTTCAGATAATCATGGATTATATAAAGCTTTGCAACATGGCAACGTGCTGCCAATATTTATTTTTGATAAAACGATTCTCGATAAATTAGAAGATAAATCGGATAAACGCGTTTGCTTTATTTATGATGAGGTAATGAAGCTTAAATCTGAGCTGGAATCTATGAATTGTACTTTAAGAATTTACTATGATTACCCTCAACATGTTTTCCAAAAACTTTCGACTGAATACCAGATTGATGCATTGTATTTTAATCATGATTATGAACCCGAAGCAATTCAACGCGACAAACAGATTCAACAATTCCTGCAATCAATAAATATTCCGGTTTTCACATTTAAAGATCAGGTAATTTTCGAAAAAAATGATATTTTAAAATCGGATAAACAACCTTATACTGTTTTTACTCCCTATATGCGTCGATGGAAAGACAATTTTAAACTGCACCCTTTAACACAATATCCATCAGAAAAACATTTTAATAACTTTTTTAAAACCAAGCCCACCGAATCTATTGATTTAGAAAGTATGGGATTTAAAAGAATCAATTATTTTATCCCCGAAAGAAAAATCAACCCCGATAAAATTTTGCTTTACAATAAACACAGAGATTATCCGGCTATTGATGGTACAAGTCGTTTAAGTGTTCACTTGCGTTTTGGGACTATCAGCATACGAAGATTAGTTACCCAAGCAGCTGAAACCAACGAGGTATTTCTGAATGAATTAATCTGGCGTGAGTTTTATATGATGATTCTTTACCATTTTCCTAAGGTTGTTAATCAATCGTTTAAACAACAGTATGATAAAATTGAATGGATAAACAACGAGAATAATTTTGAACTTTGGTGTAAAGGCAAAACAGGTTATCCTATTGTTGATGCCGGTATGCGCGAATTAAACGAAACGGGATTTATGCACAATAGGGTAAGAATGATTACTGCAAGCTTTTTAACCAAACACTTGCTAACTGATTGGCGCTGGGGCGAAGCTTATTTTGCTCAAAAACTTATGGATTATGAATTATCATCAAATAACGGAGGCTGGCAATGGGCTGCAAGCTCGGGATGCGATGCTGTTCCGTATTTTAGGATTTTTAATCCGGAGCTACAGACTAAAAAGTTTGATCCCGAATTAAACTATGTTCGTAAATGGATTCCCGAATTAGAAACCACTGATTACCCAAAGCCAATAATTGAACATACGATTGCCAGAGAGCGTGTTTTAAAAGAGTTTAAAAAGATTCAACAATAAACAACATTATGCAAATAACAGTATTTGGAGCAACCGGATTTATTGGAAAAGAACTAGTAAAATACCTGATCGGAAAAGATCATAAAGTAACTATCATAACCCGTAATAAAGAAAAGTATCTTAGAGAAGTTGATCCACGAGTAACTATTCATGATTATACATTTAACTCTTTACTCAATATTATCAATCAAACTGAAGCAATAATTAATCTGGCTGGCGAAAATATTGGTAATGGATTATGGACAAAGAAACGTAAACATCGGATCCTTAAAAGTAGAATTAATACAGGCAACTTGATTTCGCAGCTATGCGAAAAAGCCGAAAAAAAACCACGATTTCTAATTCAAGCTTCAGCAACAGGGTTTTATGGTTTTAACCTACAAAATACATGCGATGAAAATTGTCCTAAAGGAAACGGTTTTTTAGCTGATGTTTGCGAGAAATGGGAACAGTCAACTAAATCGGTTATAAATTTTGGTATTCAGCGATCAGTTATACGAACAGGAAT
>JAVEZW010000391.1:0-2809 GCA_034002805.1 Bacteroidales bacterium
GAATGACACCTGAGATATCACTCATACCAACCACTTTACCACCAAGTTGAACAACTTTTTCAGCTGCCATAGATCCTACTTTACCAGATCCACTAATGATAACGCGTTTATCTTTAAATGTTTCTTTCTTAAAGGTTGCAAGCATTTCTTCAACGAAATAGCATAAACCATAACCGGTTGCTTCTGCTCTACCTAATGATCCACCAGATTCTATACCTTTGGATGTAAATGTTCCACTAAATTCATTTTCAATACGTTTATACATACCATACATATAACCAATTTCACGCGCACCTACACCTAAATCACCTGCAGGAACATCCATACGAGGTCCGATATGGCGATATAACTCTAGAATATAGTTTTGGCAGAAACGCATGATTTCATTATCGCTTTTTCCTTCAGGATCGAAATCAGATCCACCTTTTGCTCCACCCATAGGAAGACCAGTGAGTGAATTTTTAAATGTTTGTTCAAAGCCTAAGAACTTAATAATCGATTCATTCACGTTTGGATTAAAACGAATACCACCTTTGTAAGGTCCAATCGCAGAGTTGAATTGAACTCTCATCGCACGGTTAACTTGGACTTTACCGGAGTCATCAACCCAGGAAACTCTAAATTTAATAATTCTTTCGGGTTCTACAATACGCTCTACAATAGCGTCTTGCTTGATTCGAGGATCTTTATCGACGATAAAGTCAATCGAACAAAAAAATTCTTCGACAGCTTGTAAAAACTCTGGTTGATCAGCATAACGTTTTGATAAAGCTGCAAAGACATCAATGAGATACGCACTTTTAAACAATTTGAATTACCTCTCTTTTTTATGATATGACGCGAATTCTCGCATGTATTCACTTATTTAATGATTTTTATAACCAAGCCGCAACAAAAAAAACATGAAATTGAAGTTTATATGATTATAAATTATTTCTAAGTATCGTCACTTCTATTATACTATGAAAGCGCTTTATTTCAAGTCTATTTGAGAACTTTTAAGAAATTGTAAGATTTGATTTTGTGGTAGGCGATTATTTCTAAAATACGGAGAGATATCATACAATTTTTATATATTTTTAATGATATTTATTACTATTTTTTATTGAAGACATAAAATAAGGCTGAAAGGATGTGTTTATGTATGAAAAACAAACTTATCACATGGACACCCCGTATACTATCGATACTTTTACTTATTCTACTTTTCATGCTGTCTTTTGATGTTTTTGAAATAGATGAAGCATGGTATATGCTAATTTTGGGGTTCCTCATCCATAACATTCCTGTTTTCATCTTATTAATTACACTTTATTTTTCATGGAAATGACCTATCATTGGTGCAACCACCTATATCAGTGCTGGTTTATTTTATTTAGTCTATATGCTTATAAGAAACGGTTGGGATGCATTACTATCTGTCTTATCTTTAGGGCTTGTAGCTATCGTAATTGGTGCCTTATATCTTGTGGATCATTTCCTAAAGCATCCATCTAAACAATAAATAAAGGGATTTACATTTGTTTTTTGTTGTAATCTTCTATTTCTTTTAGAACCATCTTTTTATAGTTTTCTTTATGTGGTTCCCATAATTCGATTGCATTACCAAAAGGATCAATAAATGTCGCAAACAACCCGTAATCATAGGATTTAATATCGGATGTGATTGTTATGTTTTCCTTTTTTAAACGGGAAATGATTTCATGTAAGTCGTCCACTCGAAAGTTTATGTATGGAAAAGATGATTCACTTCGTTTGAGTGAAACAAGAACTAATTGCTCACCCTCTATAAAGCCAGTACCATAGTCAGTAAAATCAAGTCCTAAGTGTGTCTGATACCATGTATATAGATCTTTCGTTTCTCCTTTTAAGTCAATAAATACGCCGCCTAAACCAATAACTTTTCCCATTTATTTACTCCTTTATGATTTTTCATGTACCTTATTACAATAAGGACATAAGATATCACCATGTTGATTAATTTTTGTAATATTACGATAATACATCAGTGATTCTACTTGTTTTTCGTAATACCAATAATCATCATGCTTAAAATCTGATTTATGTAACACATATTTTTTAAGATGGGCAATATCTGTGAACAGATAAGGCTTCTTTGTTTCCTCACAGATGCCTTCTTTTATTTGTGTCATACAATTATTACATTGATAATACCCTTTATGTGTATCTTTTGTCAGTTTTCCACCACAAAAGGGACATGTATCACGCTTGGTATCTGAATAGATCATGCCTTTTAAAAGAACTTGTTGGATTCTTCTAAAGGAGTCAATATCTTCCATACTGAGGTGCACGTCTTTTCGTTCTAAATAATCTTCTTCAAATTGATTCACAACAACCACTTCATTCACACCATAGTTTTTCTTATATGTGTTAAAGTTTTTCACATCATAATCACTACCAATAAGAATCATTTTGTAGGTTTTTTCTTTAGTAAAATAAAGAAGTGTTTCTTTCTTGTTATTCGAGAAGATATCAAGCTTCCACTCTTTATTGGTAAACGTCATATCGAGCGAATTCAAATTGATTTTAAACTGTGGATCAATCTCAAAGTTAAAATGACCTACAGCGAAAATTGTGAGTATTTGGACAAACGATAAATAATTTGATCGCATCTTATCAAAATCGATCAACACATCCTTTTCTTCTACTTTGATTTGATTACCAAGTAAATACTTATATGTCTTATAGACTAAGTGATAATCTTTTTGCATCAAAAAGATATTTGTTTTCTTTAAATATAGATTCTTATTCCGTGTGAGATTTTTTCGATAGATCGGTTTATGAAGAC
>JAVEZW010000392.1:0-2802 GCA_034002805.1 Bacteroidales bacterium
ACAGGGAACCAGCCTGCTGGTTTTGCTTCTGCCGGTGGGTATTTTTGCGGTAATGCATTATGCAAAAATCAACTATATCGATTATAAATATGCTGCTGTTTTAATATTCGCTACTGTTTTAGGAAGCTATGTTGGATCAGTAGTTTCGACACACATACCCGCAAAAACACTAAAAACCATCTTCGGTATTTTTTTGTTACTGGTATCATTAAAAATGATTTTTAACAAGTAAAACAAATGGACTTAAAAGAAAAAATCAAATCTCTTGCCGAAAAATACTTTTTACAGGTTGTTGATATAAGACAGCATATTCATCAGCATCCCGAACTATCTTTTAATGAATTTGAAACATCAAAATACGTTTCGTCGGTACTTAGTGCAATGCATATTAAATTCAGAACAGGCATAGCAGGTACTGGAATTACCGGAATTATCGAAGGTAGAAACCCCGAAAAATCATGCATAGCATTGAGAGCTGACATGGATGCCTTACCTATTGATGAAAAGAATGAACTCACTTTTAAATCAGTAAACAAAGGAGTTATGCATGCCTGCGGACATGATGCACACACTGCTGCTCTTTTAGGAGTAATTATGATTTTAAATGATTTAAAAAACGAATTTGAAGGTACAGTAAAATTTATATTTCAGCCTGCCGAAGAAAAACTGCCTGGTGGTGCAAAAATGATGATCGATGAAGGTGTTCTTGAAAATCCAAAACCTTCGCTTATAATTGCCCAACATGCTTATCCTGAGTTACAATCTGGGAAAATTGGTATTAAACCCGGAATATATATGGCTTCGAGTGATGAGATTTATATTACCATTAAAGGCAAAGGCGGACATGCTGCAATACCCGACAAAATAGATAATACTGTGCTTATTGCTGCACAACTCATCATTGAATTACAGCAAATCTCCAAAAATCTCGCACCAAAAGAAACACCTACTGTTTTATCAATAGGAAAAGTAATTGCACAAGGAGCAACCAATGTAATCCCCGACGAAGTTTACCTTGAAGGAACTTTTCGAACCATGAACGAAGACTGGAGAGAAAAAGCACACAAAGAAATTAACAAAACTGCCCAGGTAGTAGCAATCAGAAATAAAGTAACTATCGATGTTAAAATCTTAAAAGGATATCCTGTATTGTCAAACCACAACGAATCTACAATAAAAGCCATTGAAAATGCAACAGAATTAATTGGTGCAGAGAATGTAATTTTACTTGAGTCAAGAATGACATCCGAAGATTTTGCTTATTATTCTCAACAGATACCAGCTATATTTTACCGGTTTGGAGTAACTAAACCTGATTCAACTGCTTTTTCTCCACTGCATTCGCCCAATTTTACGATCCATGATGAATCATTAAAAACAGCAATGGCTGTTATGGCTTATCAAACAACTCGTTTTTTAAATAGTTAGTTTAATTTGTTTTAGATAACGGAACAAGAAAATGAACAACGTTATTTAGAATGATTCTAAATTTGAAATAAAAAACCAATTAATGAGCAAAATCTTTTTCTATTCAATTTTTGCAGATAATTTTGTACATGAATAAATATTTATTGTAAATTAAAAAACAAAAACTATGGCTTACAAAATAAGTGATGACTGCACAGCTTGCGGTACATGTATTGACGAATGTCCAGTAGAAGCAATATCTGAAGGTGATATCTATAAAATTGATCCTGATACTTGTACAGATTGTGGTGCATGTGCTGATGTTTGCCCAGTAGAGGCTATTCATCCAGCTTAATCCATAAGCTACACAAAATTAGCCCGCCTGGTGCGGGTTTTTTTTATTCTTTGATTTAATTTAATATCACTCATATATGTCTTTAGTTGAAGAATTTGACAAAACCGGGAATTGGTTTTTTAAATACAGAAGTTATTTGCCAGTAATACTTTACCCGTTGGCAACACTTGTTATTTATCTCGAAGCACGACAAGATTTTGCATTTTCGGGACTTAAATGGTCAGTTTTCTGTCTATTTATTTCGTTAATAGGTTTAGCCGTGCGAATTTTAGTTATTGGATTTACACCCAAAGGTACCTCAGGCCGAAATACCGAACAACAAGTTGCCGAGAGCCTAAATACAAAAGGGATATATTCAGTTGTTCGCCACCCACTTTATTTGGGCAACTTTTTAATGTGGTTTGGAATAATACTATTAGTAAATAACTTATGGTTTACAGTTGTTTGTGTTCTATTATTCTGGCTGTACTACGAACGCATTATGTTTGCCGAGGAACAATTTTTAAAACGCAAATTTGGTGAGCAATACCTTGAGTGGTCTAAAAACGTACCCCCATTCTTCCCTAAACTTAAAGGCTGGGAAAATGCAGATTTAGAGTTTTCATTAAAAAATGTATTAAAAAGAGAGTATAATGGATTGTTTGCCATCGGACTATCTTTTGCTTACATTGATATTTTAAGAAACTATGTTGAATATAGCAAATTTAAAATATCTGATTTCAGCCTTTATCTGGTTATTGTAACCTTTGTACTATTTATTGTATTGCGAACATTAAAAAAGACAACAAAAGTACTGCATGTTAATGGCCGATAAGTTTTTGTTTATTTCTTTATACATTGTAATTAGATTTAAAAAGAGATCTGTATTAGTATTATAAAATAAAGTTAAAAAAAAACGAACTGATTTGTTGTTAAAACAAAAAACATTCTTAAATTTGCAACTCTTTTACGGGGTGTAGCGTAGTCCGGTCATCGCGCCTGCTTTGGGAGCAGGAGGTCGCAGGTTCGAATCCTGCCACCCCGACAAAAGAAAAGCCTTG
>JAVEZW010000393.1:0-2779 GCA_034002805.1 Bacteroidales bacterium
TTTTGTAACCGGTGATAAATTGGCGGCTCCGATCAAACTTGTACCTGGATCGCGCCAGCACGTAACAAAATTTGTACCTGGACTGCAAAAACACGTGCCATACCCTCCTTTCCCGGCCTCAGAAACTTTGTACCCCGATTCCGGGATACTGCCTTCCGGCCGGGATGCGTCGGGTAACACAACCTCCCCATATTGCCGGGCCGTTATAGCCAATGTGTTGACTATCTGCATATAATTAACAAAAAAGTGAAAAATTCATAGCTTTATAGTTACAAACTTTTATAAACTATTACAGTATGTTACTAACCATTATTTTATGCCTTCTTCTGAATTACATACAGGAGTACCAATATATCCTTATTAACGATGTCCTTTACAAATTACCCGTAACCGAAATAACCAAAATCAAAACGATAAATAATATTCAGGATAAGGATATTAAAACTTTTAAATTCAATGAAAGCGATTGTTTCGCAAAAGAAATCGAATGGATTAAGGTTAAAAGCATAAAAATAGAAACCGACCTGCAGTATAAAAATTTTATTGTTAAATCTCCTGCGATTTTTATCTGTGAAGGAGATATTATAAACTTTGATGAAATAAATAAGGCAGACATCCAAAGTATTGAGCCTTTACCAAAAGACGTATCAGTAGAAAGATTTGGATGTAAAGGACTTTCCCCTGTATTTAATCTTGTAATGCGAAAACAAATTTCTCCAAATGTAAAACCCATGACATCATCTGCACAAGAAGGCCATTTTAAAATTATTGGAGAGACGAAAGGATTTAAAGATAGCTCCATACTCTATTTAAACAAGTTATCAGGATCATTCAAAGACAACATCGATTCTGCATACGTTATCCATAATACATTTACATTTAATGGTTCTGTGATCGAACCACAAAGGTTTATAATTCACACCGGATATACTGGATGGGATTATCCGTTTCCAGAGGATTTTCGTCAAATGATTTTATATGTAAGCAATACTTCAATTTATTTAGAGGATACAGTCGGCGATCTTAAGTTTGCAACTCTATCAGGTTCTGAACTCCAAAATGATTGGAGTGATCTCCGAGAAAAGCTCAAACGTTATCTTATTATAGGTGACAGTATCAACAGATTACCCCGATCTTCTCCAAGACGATTGGTTCTTCAAATGGAAATGCAAAAACAAATTGAAGCTTCTATATTAATATTTCAAAACTTCATAAAAACTCACCCAAAATCTTTTATTAGCATAGATATATTAAATAGAAATAAGGTGCTATGGGGTATAGAAAAAACAAAAGAATTGTTTGGACCATTATATCCTCAGATTAAAAATACTACGCCAGGTAAATTTGTACAGGAATATATCAACATAAATACTACACCAATTAATAAAGCTTTTATCGATTTGGAGCTTAGCAATTTAAATGGAGAACTAGTAAAGCTTTCTTCCCTTAAGGGCAAATACATCTTACTGGATTTCTGGGCTTCATGGTGCGGGCCCTGCAGAGCTGAACATCCGCAATTATTAAAATTATACAACCAATTCAAAGAAAAAGGATTTGAGATTTACGCTGTTTCACTGGATACAAAGAAAGATGTATGGCAAAAAACCGTCAAAGATGATAAAATTACATGGATAACAGTGTCTGACCTTAAAGGCAGTGCCAACAGCAAGGCGGCGATGTTATATGAAGTGACAGCTATTCCTAGGAATTTCCTAATAGATAGAGAAGGAAGAATAATTGCTGAAGATTTACGAGGAGAGGATTTAGCGATTAAATTAAATGAAATTTTTTAAGAATAATTGAAAAAATGAAATCTAAATGAACACTGGCTATAACACGGACAATATGGGTAAGTTGTTTGTCACGGTTTTTGCTTTTGCTCCTGCACACAAGACAAATTTGTAATGGTTTCGGCACCCGGACACGCGCATCTGCACTTAATTAAAATCCCATATACCTTGACAGATATGTGGTTCCGAGACAATTTGTAACGCGACACTGCGCCAATGCCATTAACAAAATAACAATACCGGGATATGATTTCTGCACAAAATCAGAATTGTACCGCGACCGCGCCATCAACTAAACAAGTTTGTACCTGGACTGCAAAAACACGTGCCATACCCTCCTTTCCCGGCCTCAAAAACTTTGTACCCCGATTCCGGGATACTGCTTTCCGGCCGGGATACGTCGGGTAACACAACCTCCCCATATTGCCGGGCCGTTGGTGGTAATGCATAGGCCGTCTGCACATAAAATAAATTTGGAAATAGTTGTCTAATTAGGTAACTTTGTATCGTAATTAAAATTCAATTTTGTGGCAGGACAATTCTCTCGAGACACTTATGTCTACAAAAAATATTTTTGGGACTTCTACAATGCTCAAAATAAGAATGTTCAGGACAAGATTGACTTTGTTATAGGATTAGTAAGATCTCTCCGGATAGTTCCTGAAAAGTATCTGAAACACCTCGAAGGGACAGATGGGTTGTACGAAATCAGGATTAAACTTGGAAGAAACATTTTTAGAGTGTTTTGTTTCTTCGACGAAGGTAACCTTATAATTCTCTTAGGGGGATTTCAAAAAAAGAGTGACAAGACTCCTCCAAGAGAAATAGCAAATGCAGAAAAACAAAAAAAGGAGTACTATTATGAAAAATCAAAAAAATAAGAATTTGGTATCTTGGGACGATCACCTTGATCAGAAATATGGAAAAATTGGAACACCTTCAAGGGACAAATACGAACAGGAATTTGAAGCCTTCAAACTTGGTGTACT
>JAVEZW010000394.1:0-2776 GCA_034002805.1 Bacteroidales bacterium
CCCTGTTATTGATTTATTAGATGATTGAATATTGCAGAATCCATTGAATAATTTTAACTTAGTAAAGAGTTTATTTCGAAATTCTATGGAAAAATCATTAACAGCCCGCAGATCGTTTAAGGAGATTTTACAACAGTATATCCCTTCGGTACAATGGTTATCTGATTATTCTATTAATTTTTTGGGTAAAGATGCCATAGCAGGTTTAACGCTGGCTGCTTATGCCATTCCTGTTTCGCTGGCTTACGCCACCCTAGCCGGTTTACCACCGCAGTATGGTGTTTATGGATATTTAATTGGGGGGATATTTTATGCCATGACAGGCACCGGCAGGCAGCTTGCTGTTGGTCCTACATCTGCAATATCGATGTTGATTGGTGTAACACTGGCTAACTTTTCGAATGGAGATATTCAACGATGGGTTGATTTGGCCTCGCTTACAGCTCTTGTATTTTCTTTTATGAGCATTTTAGCTTATCTGCTAAGGTTAAGCAGTATTATAAATTTTATTAGCGAAACCGTTTTAATTGGATTTAAAGCAGGTGCTGCAATTGCTATTGGTCTTACCCAGCTTCCAAAGCTTTTTGGAGTAAGTGGTGGAGGTATTAATTTTTTCAGCAGAGTTGGTGCACTCTTTCATCAATTACCCGAAACAAATATGGTGGTATTGCTTTTTGGTATCATCGCTATAGGATTATTACTTGCCGGCGAAAAATTCTTACCAGGTAAACCAACAGCTATCGTAATTGTAATTATTTCAATACTTGTAATATCATTTACTCCACTTGGATCTATGGGGTTTAAAACAGTAGGAATTATACCTAGCGGATTGCCGAAGCTTCATTTACCTACCTTAAACATGGATGATATGGCGCATGTAATTCCGCTGGCTTTTGCATGTTTCTTATTAGCTTATATCGAAAGTGTATCGGCAGCAAAAACACTGGCACAGGATAATGGATATGAAATTGATGCCCGTCAGGAATTACTCGCTTTAGGAATAACAAATTTCGCTGTTTCATTAGGGCAAGGATATCCTGTAAGCGGAGGTTTATCGCAATCGGCAGTTAACGAAAAAGCAGGTGCAAAAACACCTTTATCATTAATTATTGCTTCTTTAAGCATTGCTCTTTGCCTGCTATTTTTAACCAGACTTCTTAAAAATCTTCCAACCGTAATCTTAGCATCCATAGTACTTGTTGCAGTAAGAGGCTTGTTTGATTATAAAGAGATGATTAGGTTATTTAAAATAAACCGGTTCGATTTTATAATTGCCATGGTTGCGTTAACCAATGTAATTTTATTCGGTATTTTGCAGGGAGTATTGATTGGTGCATTATTTTCTTTGATTTTAATAATTCGCAATGTATCGGCACCTAATGTGGCATTTCTCGGAAGAATACCCGGAACAAACAGATACTCCGATTTAAAGAGACATCCAGACAACGAGCTAATACCCGGTATTCTTATATTCCGGGTTGAATCACCCCTTGTATATTTTAATGCAGCCTTCGTTTACAATACCGTTTGGGCAAAAATTAAAGAAATGGGTCCTGAACTAAAAACTGTAATATTTGATTTAAGTACATCAGCTACAATCGATTCGAGCGGCGCTAAGTTGATAAAAAGGCTTTTTCAAAATTTGCAGACAAAAGGTATTGCGCTGAAATTAACTGAAGCCCGGTCGGGAGTTAGAGATATTTTAAGAGATGAAAACATTGAACAGCTTGTCGGACACATAAGCCGTAAAGACAATCTGCACGACGATGTTATTACAGCATTGGGAGAGATAGAACCAGACATTAAAAAAGCTCCGGAAAAACCCAAAAACCTCCAGACACAAGACATTATTGCGCAAATAATTTTAGGGAATAACTATTTTACACAAACCCATCCTAAAGAATATTTCGAAAGTTTTAGTATTGAGCAGAAACCCTATATTACTTTGGTAACATGCTCTGACTCGCACATCCCCCTCAATGCCCTTATGCCCGATACGGCTAATAAAGTTTTTTCAATACACAATATCGGAAACCAAATATTATCAACAGAAGGCTCGGTTGATTACGGCATCTATAATCTTAAAACACCATTATTGATTTTTCTTGGACATTCCGACTGCGGAGCAATTAAATCGTATATTGAAGGTTTTGAAACAGAAACAGATGGAATAAAACACGAGCTCGACTTTTTACAGCCACTTATTAAGGGTGTAGGTGATATTAATGACTTTGAAAAACTTCATTCTCATGTTATTGAAAAAAACTTAGATTACCAAGTAAACATTGCATTTAAAAAATATAAGGATCTGATAAACTCAGGGAAACTGACAATCATTGCGGCTTACTACGATATTAAAGGAGAATTTGGTAAAATAAAAGGGGATTTAGTTATCGTTAATGTGAATAAAATAAAAGAAGTTGAAAAAATGCATGAACTACCAATTTTTAACTATTTATCAAAAGCACAAAAAGAATTACATATTGGGAGATTAAATGAATAAGAGTAATAGATTTGAAAACAAAAACAGGATCAACAACCTTTGATAATTGAACATAATGATGGTTAGAACTAATTTATTAAAATACACAGTATTTATAATAGTTTGTCTAGGCTTTTTAAATAAAACATTTTCACAAAAAACTACAGCTCCTGCCGATAGTTTGGAAAAGCTGCTAATTGCAGAGCAGGTAGATTCAAATAAGATTAAGTTACAGCTGCAGCTTTTTGCTTTTTATTACATGAATGACGCCGCCAAGGAAAATCATTATTTAAA
>JAVEZW010000395.1:0-2760 GCA_034002805.1 Bacteroidales bacterium
CCGGTTTCTTCTGTTACTCGTAATCTTGTTGATTTAAACAATGATACAGGCAATATTTACGAAACCGTTTCAATCGTTTCAAAAAGAGCAAATCAGATCAGCGCTGAATTAAAAGAAGAATTGAATCGTAAATTAGAAGAGTTTGCATCTTATACCGATAACCTTGAAGAGGTTTTTGAAAACAGAGAGCAGATTGAAATTTCAAGGTTTTATGAGAGACTCCCAAAACCTACTTTAATTGCAATGCAGGAGTTTCTTGATGATCAGATTTATTACAGAAAACCTGAGATTGAAGAAGCTGAGTAGTGGTTTAAACTCGAACCCATGAAGCTAAAAGGTAAACATATATTATTAGGTATAACAGGAAGTATAGCGGCCTATAAGGCTGCTATTCTTGTTAGATTGCTGGTTAAAGAAGGTGCCGAGGTTAAGGTTGTAATGACCGAGCTGGCCAAAGAGTTTATAACTCCTTTAACTATGGCTACATTATCAAAAAATCCAATTTTAGTTGATTTTTTCGATCCCGAAAATGGCCAATGGAACAGTCATGTTGATTTGGGAATGTGGGCCGATTTGTATTTAATTGCGCCTGCAACAGCTAATACAATGGGTAAAATGGCTAATGGAGTTGCCGACAACCTGCTTATAACATCTTATCTTTCGGCTAAATGCCCCGTGATGATTGCCCCAGCTATGGATTTGGATATGTATCGCCATAAAGCAAATCTCAAAAATATCGACATTCTCAAATCTTACGGAAATATTATAATTGAGCCTGCATCGGGTGAGCTTGCCAGCGGTTTGAGTGGCAAAGGAAGGATGGAAGAACCCGAAGTGATTGTCGAAAAAGTAATTGAATTCTTTTCAGTAAAAAAAAAACTCGTAAATAAAACTATTCTTGTTACTGCAGGCCCAACCTACGAGCCAATTGATCCAGTTAGGTTTGTCGGAAATTTTAGTACTGGTAAAATGGGTTTTGCCATTGCCGAAAAGCTTGCCGAACAAGGGGCAAATGTAATTTTGGTATCAGGACCTACTCATCTTTCAACTCAGAATAACTTAATTAAAAGAGTCGATGTTCAAACTGCGGATGAAATGTTTACTGCCGCTGTAAAGCATTTTAATTCTTGTGATGCAGCTATTATGGCTGCTGCTGTTGCCGATTTTAAGCCCAAACAACAATCATCACAAAAAATAAAAAGAGGCAAGGAAAACTTTTTAATAGAGCTTACACCAAATAAAGATATTGCTGCTGAACTAGGTAAGCTAAAAACAAAAAAGCAAGTTTTGGTTGGATTTGCACTTGAAACAAATGACGAATTTAAAAATGCAATAAAAAAAATCAATACTAAAAACCTTGATTTTATCGTTTTAAATTCGTTAAAAGATAAAGGTGCGGGTTTTGGATACGATACAAATAAAATAACCATTATTACTTCTGGCGAGAAACAAGTGGAGTTTGATTTGAAATCGAAAAACGAGGCAGCAACTGATATCGTGAATATGCTTATAGATACATTTCTGAAAAAGAAAATTTAACCTCTGCTCTATGAAAAAGCGATTGTATTTATTAATTCTGGTTCAGCTAATAGGTTTGATTGCTCTTGGGCAAGAGCTTCGCTGTAACATACAAGTAGGTTCATCGCAGATACAAGGCACAAACAAGCAGGTTTTTCAAACCTTACAGAACGAGTTGTATGAGTTTATGAATAATCGCGCCTGGACAAATCATATTTACCGAAACGAGGAGAGGATTGATTGCAATATTATAATTAACCTTACCGATCACTCTGGCGATGAGTTTAAGGGAAACATTCAGATTCAATCACGCCGACCTGTTCACAATACTTCGTATAATGCAACAATTTTAAATTATAAAGATGATGATGTTAAGTTTAATTATGTTGAGTTTGAGCCGCTTGAGTTTAGCTTAACAGAGTTCAGATCTAACCTTACATCAATTTTAGCTTATTATGCCTATATAATAATAGGTCTCGATTACGATACTTTTTCACCTCTTGGTGGCAGCGAGTTTTTTCAGAAAGCCGAACAAATTGTTAACATGGCCCAAAATGCTCCTGAAAAAGGATGGAAAGCCTTTGAAAGCCGCAAAAACAGATATTGGCTGGTAGAAAACATTTTAAATGATCAGTACAAAGGAGTGCGTGAGTTTATGTACCGATATCACAGGCTGGGATTAGATGTAATGAGTACAAAAGAAGCTGCAGGTCGTGCAGAGATTGCCGAAAGCCTCGAGTTACTTCAAAAAGTTTATCGACAAAAACCTGATCCTTTTTTGTTTTATTTCGACCTGGTTATGATCGCAAAATCTGAAGAATTGGCGAATGTCTTTTCCGAATCATTTATGGCCGAAGCCGACAGAGTTTATAACATACTTATCGAGATTGATCCTACTCGTACCGACAGGTACAAAAAAATAAAAGAAAACTAGAACGCATTTGGCTGTTAATTTCTATCCGTTTAGAATGAATGATTTTTGTCATTTTTTACCTATGTTTGTATAACAAAAAAATTGTCGATTAATGCTTCAATCTCTGTATATTCAAAATTATGCACTGATCAATGAGTTAGAAATTGATTTTAAAAATGGATTAAACATTATTACCGGTGAAACAGGTGCTGGTAAATCAATTTTGCTCGGAGCACTATCATTAATTCTAGGACAAAGAGCCGATACAACAGTGCTTAAGGACAAATCGAAAAAGTGTTTTGTTGAAGCGAAGTTTTTAATTAATAAAT
>JAVEZW010000396.1:0-1458 GCA_034002805.1 Bacteroidales bacterium
GGGAGTTTCCACCACATATAACAGGTGGTTTAGGAACAGCCTGCTACGGCCTGGTAAAAGGCCTTGCAAAAAATGGTGTCGATGTTTTATTTGTTGTTCCGAAGGCATTTGGTGACGAGGATAATCAGGTTGCACGAATTATAAATGCATCTGATGTTGAAATTAACCAGGATTCGCTTTTAATTGAAGATTTTTGGAAAAAAATTACCTTGATGGAGATTGGTTCTAACCTTATACCTTATGTTTCGCCGGAGGAATTTAAACGTATTGTTGATCAGACACTTTTAGACAAAACCGATATTGAGCATTCTATTTACAGAACAAAATACACCTTTTCGGGTAAATATGGTAAGGACCTGATGGAAGAAGTTTCAAGATATGCGTTGATAGCCTCTGTACTTGCATCAAAAAATAATTTCGATATTATTCATGCACACGACTGGTTAACCTATCCTGCAGGTATTGCAGCCAAATCGGTATCGGGCAAACCCCTTGTTATTCATGTACATGCCACTGAATTCGATCGATCGGGCGAAAATGTCAATCAGAATGTTTATGACATTGAACGCAAAGGTATGGAGGCTGCAGATAGAATCATCTGCGTTAGCAATTACACCCGAAACATCGTAATTAATCGTTATAACATAGACGAATCAAAGGTTTTTACCGTACATAATGCTGTTGAGTTCGAAAAAGAATATAATGCACAAGAATGGCAAAAATCGGTTCCCGAAAAAGTGGTTACCTTTTTAGGCAGGGTTACTTATCAGAAAGGCCCCGATTATTTTGTTGAAGCCGCAAACAGGGTTCTTCAAAAAGATCCGAATGTACGATTTGTGATGGCTGGCAGTGGCGATATGCTAAATCGCATGATACGACGTGTTGCCGAGCTTCGTATTAGCGAAAAGTTTCATTTTACGGGATTTTTAAAAGGTGATGATGTAAACCGATTATTTATGCAAAGCGATTTATACGTTATGCCTTCGGTTTCTGAACCTTTTGGAATATCACCACTTGAGGCAATGCGGGCAAGTGTTCCGGTTATCATATCCAAGCAATCGGGAGTATCAGAAGTGCTAAAACACGCCATAAAAATCGATTTTTGGGATATCGATGCAATGGCCGATGCAATTTACGGAATCATTAACTACGACGCCTTGTCAAGGTTTTTCAGGCGCAACGGACAGGAAGAAGTAATGCATCTTAAGTGGGAGAATGCCGCTTTTCAGGTTAATACAATTTATCAATCTATGTTTAATTGAAAATTTAAGAATAAAAATATATGAGAACGATCTGTTTTTACTTTCAGGTTCATCAACCATTCAGGTTAAAGCGATACCGGTTTTTCGATATTGGTGCCCGACATAATTATTTCGATGATTATGCCAACCGATCAATCATGCGAAAAGTATCTGAAAAATGTTACTTACCAACAAATCAGTTATTTCTCGATTTGAT
>JAVEZW010000396.1:1558-2753 GCA_034002805.1 Bacteroidales bacterium
GCCATGATGCATGTGCCACATCCAATATCGTGGGCCGACGAAGAGCGCGACCTTACTGCATGGCTGGGTAATGATTTACAGGATGATGCGTTCGATAAGCTTTATTCTATCCGCGAAAAAATTAAACTGGTTACCGATGAAAATATTCTACGCGACTGGAAATACCTGCAAACAAGCGATCATTTTTATTATATGTGTACCAAATGGTTTTCAGATGGTGATGTTCATAAATATTTTAATCCATACGATTCGCCATACGATGCTTTTATAAACTTTATGAATGCTTTAAGCGATTTTATGCTTCGTGTTGATGAACATTTGAATCAACAAAACTTAAAACAATTCTTACCTGAGGAAATAAATAAAAAAATCTCGGAGTACGAACAAAAAATCAATGAATTAAAAGGTATTTCAGAAGAAAAACCAACTGATAGAACCAAAGTCAAAGCTGCATCAGCTAAGAAAAAGGTTGCCACACAAAAAAAATCTACTAAAAAACCAACAGCAAAAAAAGCAGCAAGTAAGGAAGAAAAAACTGTGAAAAAAGCAACTGTAAAAAATACTACCAAAACTGTGAAAAAAACAACAAAAGCTAAGGTTACATCAAAAAACACAGCTAAAAAAACTAATATAAAAACCAAAAAACAAGGATAACTATGCAACAACAGATAATAAACGTCCCCGATTATCTTTTCGAAGTAAGCTGGGAGGTTTGCAATAAAGTTGGTGGAATACATACCGTTATTTCAACAAAAGCCTTGTCGCTATCGAAGGTTTTAAAAAACAACCATATTTTTATTGGTCCTGATATTGTTCGTCATGCAACTGATCATCCGGAGTTTATTGAAGACCGCCAGATGCTAAAATCATGGCGCGAAAGAACAGCATCCGAAGGATTAAGAATAAGAATAGGACATTGGGATATTGTAGGTAAACCGGTGGCAATACTGGTCGATTTTTCAACATTTATTTCGCAAAAAGACGAAATATTTAGGGTTTTCTGGGAGAAGTTTAAACTCGATTCACTTGCTGGCCAGTGGGATTATATCGAACCTGCTTTATTCGGATATGCTGCAGGGAAAGTAATCGAAAGTTATTCGAGGTATTTTTTAAGCCGTAGCCATAAAATCGTAGCTCATTTTCACGAATGGATGACTGGCTCAGGATTGCTTTATCTTGATTATGCTGCACCACA
>JAVEZW010000397.1:0-2749 GCA_034002805.1 Bacteroidales bacterium
GTAATTCAAAAACAAAATCTGCCATAAAATCTAGTCCTCCTTTTATTCTGGGCGCAATTTACCCTTACACCCTATAGTCGCAACTCAATTGATAATTTTAGAAAATTTTTCTAAAATTTTCGGTTTGCATAAAATAAATAAGGAGATATTATCTCCCTATTTATAATTATACCACAATTTTGACAAAATGTCAAATATTTGGATTAACAAACTTTAGTTAAACATAAAGGCACCGCTCATCTTGCGGCGAGGTCTTCTAAGATTTGAATAGTATTCTTTTTCTTTTTCAGCAATTACCCATAATCCATATTCTAAAGCAGAGAAAGTGTCTTTCTCGTTATCTGTCCTAATCATTTCTAATTTAAGATATGTATTATTACGGTTAATCTTCAAATTGCTTGTTTCATTAACTAAAAGACTTGTATTTTTATAAGGTTCAATATAACGTAGCCGTTCTTGGAAACCCATTTTTTGACCTTTTTGTAATTCTAATAGCTTATCTTTAGCTTCTTTCTCATCAACCAACAATTTCACTCTTCCTGAAAATAATTCTGCGTAAGCGTTACTGTGTATTGTCATATTTATCCAAATTTTCATTTGGTATGGACTATCTCTTACATAGCTATCAGCTATGTACACCTATTTCGAATGATGTACTAATAATCATCCTACTTCCCTATTAAGGGAATAGTCTCTACATGTTTTTAACGAAGGGGGAATTGTAATTCTTTACTGGAATAACGGTGTTTCCCATTTTTAACTTTAGATATTAATTCTCTTTCTCTTCCACATTGAGAAGCAATTGATTTTAATGAATCTTTGGTGGTTAAAATCATTTCTTCAATCATACTAATTTCTTCTTGGCTAGCATAATATTTATTATATGGCACTATAGGATAATTATATTTACCTGAACTTTTTTTATGATTGCCAGAATTAATCATATATAATAAAGTTCTTGTATAATTCAATATGCCTGCAACAACATCAATAGTAGAAGATTGATAAGAGAGCAATAACTCTTCTATTTCTTCAATTTCTTCTGAGGTCAAAGCATGAGATTTATATCTTAAAGGATATTTATATCCTTCTTGATAATATGCCTTACCTTTATTAATAAAAGAAATAGTATTAGCTGAAACACCATACATTTCCGCAATTTCGATAAAAGACATTTCAGTATGTAGAATATCTTCTCTAATTGCAAACAAAATTTCATCAGTTATACGCTGTTGCCCTTCTCCGCCCGCGGTTAAGTTGTAACCAGCATCGCCATAACTATTGTAATATGCTATCCAATATCTTTCTCTCGAATCATAATCTTCAGTCCATTCTAATATTTCAAAATTAAAATTTTCTGAGCCATATTTATGCAAAGCTCTGCCAATATAAGTCTTCTTATCAGATTTATGGTTGAACCATCGATTTTCTGGATTAACACTTTGACCTATGTAAATTTTATTATTTAATTTATTAGTTATTTTATAAATAGCTTTCTTCATTTTGAATCCCCCGATTCATTAATTTCACACGGGATTGCCCTCGTCTTTACGTTAGGGTTTCCCCGTTAGCATGCTATTTGCATACCCTCACTAGTCTGTGAGAAAAGGTGTATTCGGGCAAATACTTTACCCGCTGAGTGTTGATTGGTTTTAATAATATGAATTTTAGGTGGCGCCCCGACTTTTTGGTCTTGAGCGTATTGACTATATTCTTTAATATTTTGAATATTCCACGCAGGATAGCTTAGCCCAGAATCTGGACTAATATTTTCTGTCATCAAAAAATCTACCAGTCCGATGCCTACATTGTATTCCATTAAGTGCGTTAAACTTAATGCGGGAATTACCCCGGCTGCATATTACTATGCAGATTAGACTATCTCATCCTCCGTATAGGAGGTCTCCCATTTCGGCTCACTTAAGCCTACGCCTTACGGCTAGTCGTTGAACGTTTTTTAAAATTAATATCAGTGGTTAAATATGTCCAAGATTTTTTACGCTTAATACGGGCGATTGTTTCTTCTTGTACATTGTAAAAAACAGCAATTTCATAATAAAAATAATTAGTTTCTTGTAATAAATCAATAATTTGTAAAACTTCTTTTTCCGTAAGTTTGTGGAAATAATTCTTTTGTCCTTTATTATTTCTTAATGAAGTGGCTACCGCATGTGCAATATTCTGTTGGCAATTAACCCATTCTAAATTGTCTAAAGTATTGTTTAATTTATTCCCATCTTTATGATTTACTTGCAATTCTGACATATTGTCAACCGGGTTGTAAGTCATTAAAACTATTCTATGTAATGGCAATGCTTTTCGAACACCATTAATATCCATCAGTGTAATTCTACAATATCCATCTTTATCTAACCAAGATTTCAACCATCTATTTGAAATTGGGCTATACACTTCACCCGTTTCTTTTACAAAATAATCATATTTTAAAATATGTCTATCTGAATAAATCTTCTTCATATTTAACCTCCTTTCTTTAATTTTAAAACTTCGCTGCGGATTGTCCCATGTAGGAGTTCCCCGCAATTAGAGAGATTTGCTATTATTATTACTAATAATAGGGGCTAGTTTATTAACCCATTAGCATCGATAACTACTGTTTCGAATCCAAAAGCAGCATCAATTTCTTTAATTTTTGACGCTTGATATAGAAAATTTCTACCTTCCATAAGGATGATATTAACGATTTGTTTTGTAAAATGTTCATCTCCTCGTCTTATTTTAAATATCT
>JAVEZW010000398.1:0-2746 GCA_034002805.1 Bacteroidales bacterium
GGACGAACAGGAAAAAGCTGCTTCCAATATCTGGCTCGGCCCCTATGCCCAACAAATGGTAAACCATTCGCCCATTCCGGTTTTGGTGGTTCATGCCAAAAACTATATTGCAGGTATTGCGATGTAGAACTAGTGCCTGTCGAGAAAGTTATGTGAATAGGCTTATTTGAGGATTATTCGAAAAGTTCCTCTAAAATTGTGTCTATATGATTATTTAAATCTCCTTCAAACTCTGAATGGGGAATTCCTAGTTCTGATAATATAGTCCCAAATCTTTTATATCCGTTATCACTTCTTAATTCAACCCATTTAACATTTAATCTATCTGCTTCTCTTTTATTTAAATCTGAAAGTTTATCTGCTACAAAAACATTGCTTTCTCTTGCAAAGATAGCATCTGCGCTCTCTGGATTACCCCGCCCCATCAATTTTACTTCACATCTATAATATGCGTCACCATTTACTAAATAAAAATCTACTTCTCTAATGCTCGAAGGTATTCTAGTTTGGTCAAAATGTATATAAGGAACTTTGAATACTTTGCATAAAGCAGACATTAAATATTTCTCTACCCTTTTACCTGCAGTACTCCATAAACCACCCCTAAGTGCCGCTCGCTTAACAGCAAGTGTATTTATTACAATTAAGCTTTCATTAATATTAAGTTCAACACTAACACCTCTAAATCTGATTGTTAAAGTTAAATCAATATCCGGCTGATTTTCAATTAAACTACTTATTGATTTATATAAAACATCATAGTGTTCATTTGAAGCGTCAATAACAATTTCTTTTGACGCAGAATTATACATATTGGTAATGGTTTTTTTATTTAGTCCTGAGTTGATTGCAATTTCTTCAGATGGTAAATTTTTATTTAAAAAGGTTGACTTATACCAATCAATTGTAACATCTTGATTAGAAAGCTTAGCCTCAACAACTTTTTTAAAAAAATCAATTGCAAACTGCAAAAATTCTGCATTTATTAATGCTATTACTTCAATTCTATAATCCTGGCCTTTAATTAAGCGCTTAATTATATTTTTTACTACTTGATCGGTCAATGTCATTTAGATATATTTTTGAACTGTTCTAATGTTAAAAATCTAGGCTTTATTTCTTTAAAAATATTTGGTTGTTTTGTTTTTGTCTGCATGTATTCGAAATATTTTGACTCCTGTTCTGTTAGAAAAAATAATCTATCCAAAGCTTGTGCAGTTTGCCCAACCGTTCCACTTCCTGCAAAAGGGTCAAAAATCAAGTCTCCTTTATAAGAATAATACTGAATTACTCGTTTACATAGTTCAACGGGGAAAATAGCGGAGTGTACTTTATTAAAGCTTGGATCTATTTTCCAAACATTGGTTGATTCATAGTTGTCATTAACTTTACTTTCTTCAACTGTTTTATAATCATAGCTTCTGATATTCCAATCTAAAAGTTTTTCAGTTGATTTTCTATAAACCATAAGATATTCTGTTACACAATTAGGTTTATATGCAAGGGGCTTACGGTGTTGCATAAAGCCACCTATTCTGTTTTTTACACTTGCCTCAGGTTTTAGCCAAATTATATCATCTATAAATTCCCACCCTTGTTTTACAAGAAAAGGGTGTAAATCAAATGGTATTGGGTAACGTTTGCTTGAATGTGAGCGACTTACTCGAGGAATTATAATTGGGGAAGTGTTTACAATTAAAAATCTACCTTCTTTAGTTATTCGATGGGTTTCTTTAAAGACTTCATCTAGAAATTCAAGGTAAGCTTGATAACTTGGGTAAATAGAGTAATCTCGTGCGTTGTAATATGGGGGTGAAGTAAAAGTTAAATGTACACTTTCATCGGGTACAAATTTTAGTGCTTCTATGACGTCAGAATTTACAATTACATTCTTTAAAAAATCAAATGTCTCCGTATGTGGTAGAACACTTTCTTTTTGTTTTTCTTTAGCAAAATACTCTTTATAAATTACTGTTCTGACCATTTCATTAGTATGATTTATTAAAGGCTTTAAATGTTCTTCGACTTCCTTGTCTTTTTCAAAAACAAGTAATCCTCTAATAGCTTGACAAATAATTTTTGGGTCATCATCATTTAGAAACTCAAAGAGAAGGGGTTTGTTCGTTTGTTTACGTTGTCTTCCAATTGCAGAAATTATTTCCCTTTTAACACTTGTATCAACTTCATTTTTAAATAATTCTGATAGTTTCAAAACATCAAATGATCCATTCAGTTTTCCTATGTTTTTTACAGCATTTAAACGAACTTGAGAATGTTTATGATTAAGAAGTTCATATAGAAATGAACCGTTAAAATTATTTGGTAATTGTCCCAAATTCTCAAGGATAAACACTATGGTTCCAATATCTCTTTGTTTTTTAATTAACTCAGCAAGTTCTGTATTTTCTTTTCTCTTTAATTCTGAAATATAAGCTTTCGTGATCATAGAATAGGACTAAATTAGTGAAAAGCAAAAATACTCAATTTGGCTAACTTTTTTTTAATTCTTTGCGTGTTTTGGTTTTATTAATTGTCAACAGAACCTTTTTCTCAGGCAGTTGTTATAGTAGGCTAAATGTTGTAACATGCCTGAGATTATTTTTGGGGAAAAGAAAATTCATTGTGAGCATGGAGCAAATCTTCGAAAAGTTTTGATCGACAACGGTATTTATCCTCATAATGGGCAATCGAGGTATGTAAACTGTATGGGTTCAGGAAGCTGCGGAACTTGTGCGGTGAAAATCAT
>JAVEZW010000399.1:0-2744 GCA_034002805.1 Bacteroidales bacterium
CAGACGGAATGCCATACGCTCGGCATAGCAGTTTTTGCAGCCTTCGGATATTTTGGTGCAGCCTGTTGTAGGGTTCCAGGTGGATTCGGTCCATTCTATGTTTGACTGTGCCATTTTAATTTATTTTAAATGTTACTTTTTGATATTCGTTTTTGTAATAACTGTAGGCGATGTAAAACGATCTTTTTCTTGCTTTCTCTCCACTTTCTGTTAAAACGTCTAGTTGACCACTTTTCTGCCAGTTAATCAAAATTTCGTTTGTGTGCTTTGGTAAAAATCCCTGTCTTAAAGTGAATTCGTAAAGCTCACCATTACATCGCTTTTTTTCTTTCAAAAATTCTGTTAGCTTCAATTCGAGTGGATTTGTTTTATATTCATAAAATAGACTTGGCAGGTTACCTGTATAATCCCAGCCTTTTCCCTGTTCTGTATCAATTTCCCACTTTGCCTCAAGCATTTTCTCAAATCCTTTTATATGCGAAGTAAAGAAAAATAAACAGAAAACTGTATTGGTATCCTTTTGAATTGTAAAATTATCAACGAAATAGGTATCTCCTAAAAACGATTGGAAACCATGCTTTAATTGGTCAACAAAACTCCATACATTACCTGGTTTCCACTCTTTAAAATTAGGGATAATCTCTACAATAAAATCCTTTAAAGCTACTGGTGTTCCATTACATGCAAAGCGATACATAAACTGTGTTGGTAGCCAAAGTAATACTTCTGAATTTCCACTTGACATTAAGTTTTTTATCTGATTTGCTTTGATGTGCTTGTATTCGTAAGGGTCAATGAAAATGAATGCCTTTTGGTTCAGTACTTTAATTTTTGGCAGTTCTAATAAAAGTTTTTCATATATAATCTGATAATCAATTGATGTAAATTCCAATTCGCCAAACGCGCTGTAGTACAAATATTTATCTTTTAATGCTTGCTCTACTTTTTTAACTTTACCTTGGTCAATGTCATTAAAATGGCAGTCAATTTTTGGAATGCTAATATCCTTCGCAATATTTATGTAGTATATATCTTTGATTTGCTGCATTGTAACTAGCGGACTTCCTTTTCCACCATTGTCATAAATCCCTTCTCCACAAAACAAATCATAAATCTTTATACGTTTTGTGTAGCCATCATTACAGATAATGCTAAGATATCTTTTTAAATACTCTCCAAGAAGTCTGACTTTTGCTTCTGAATGAGTTAATAAGTTTGCCTTAACATCTTTTTTTTCCATTGCTTCTATGTTTTAAATGTACAATAAACCTTGTAGCGCCTGTTGGTGGTTTATATATGTTTATATCTGTGCGAGTTCCTCATCTTCAATTGGTTCGAGGAGATTTTCATATTAAGTCTCTTCTTATCATCATACTTACTCTTCTAATCAAAATTTGCTAGTATTAATTTGTTTTCTGTATACTCTACGGTTATTTGTACCCAGGTTTCAAGAGTTTTTATCTTTTTAAACCAACTAGCAAAATCAATGCATTTATCAAGTACTTCAATTATTATTTCTTGCTTTTGGGGGTTGGTCGTAATTTGAATTTTTTCCAAAATGCATTCTGATTTAATGTCCTTGAAGTGTTTAACAGGCTCAATTGTGTCAGTAATAATCAACAAAAAAAGAAATGGGTCACTCTCCTTATTGTGTTTCTTCTGCTTCGCGTTTTTTTCTGTTATAATTAGATTTTGGATCGAATACTTTTCATTTACATATAAATTCTTGCAATTAGAATCATCTTCACAGCAAAACCAGATGTTATGGTTGATAATTGCCCATGCAACTTTTTTGAAATAATCGAATTGGTGTTTGCCCCAACTTAGGTTCTTATCATTTATGAACTCATCAATTTTTAAAGGATCCTTGCCGTTTATTAAGCAGTATCTTTCACGTTCGTTGTTATAGTTTTTTATCAATCGATCATAAAGCAGCAAGCCTCCAGCAATACCATGGTTTACAAAACCTCTTTCTTTTGTACCATAGTGATAATACCCCTCTATTTCAGGTTTTGAGAATTTTGGTGTGTTATTCTTAATGCTTAACAAATCATTACAAATTTTTAAGCGTTTTTTAAGGTCTTCCAATTTCTGAAGATCTTTTGGGGCATAATAATCCTTATTGTTTTCAATTATGTAGCCATAATCGTGAAACAGACTTGCCAAGTACCATAAATATCTGAAATCCGGTTTTAAAGACTTCTTTTGGTTATCATCTTTTAGCAAAACATCTTTTAAGTGAATGCCAAGAAAGAAAACAGAAACAATGTGAAATAGACGATCACGATCTAACTGTGTGTCCTCTAAAAATACAGCACCTTTCCCTCCAGTACCAAAATAATTATGTATAAAAGACTCTGCGTCATTTCGATCAGTAAAAATATTCGAAGGCATTTGCATATTCTTGTAATACTTCCATCTATCTTCACTTTTAATTATGTTTTTGTATTGGCTCAGCAAGTTGTTTTTCATTGGACATTTTTTATGCGTTTAACTAAGTCTCTAAATTTTATAGTATATTACTTTTGATTGTTGACAGAATCGTGTCGGGCTTTGTGGTTCACTCGTCTAATTTTGCAAAAGGCTATTTGGGACCAAACTAAATGATGACAACGTATTACCAATCAAGTGAATTACTTTTTATTCAAATTGACAAAATACCAGTAAGTGTTTTTTGTTTTACGTTCAGGGTGTAAGGCTGGTATGCGATTTAAACGATTTTCTCTGTCGAGTTCTCGCAGGAG
>JAVEZW010000400.1:0-2743 GCA_034002805.1 Bacteroidales bacterium
CCGGAGCAAAATACAAAGGTGAGTTTGAGGAACGATTAAAATCAGTTGTAAATGAGGTTATCTCATCCGATGGGGACATAATTCTTTTTATTGATGAGATTCATACATTAGTTGGAGCAGGCAAATCTGAAGGAGCAATGGATGCAGCAAATATTCTAAAACCTGCATTAGCTCGAGGCGAATTGAGAGCTATTGGTGCAACAACATTAAATGAATATCAAAAGTATTTTGAAAATGATAAAGCCCTGGAACGTCGTTTCCAAAAGGTTTTGGTAGATGAACCTGATACATTGAGTGCAATTTCGATCCTTCGTGGATTAAAAGAACGTTATGAGTCGCATCACAAAGTGCGAATTTTAGATGACGCTATAATTGCTGCTGTTGAATTATCTCAACGATATATTTCAGATCGTTTTTTACCTGATAAAGCAATCGATTTAATTGATGAAGCTGCATCAAAACTTCGACTCGAAATGAATTCGGTTCCTGAAAATATTGATGAGATTGAAAGACGAATAAAACAACTCGAAATTGAACGCGAGGCAATTAAAAGGGAAGGAGATAAAAGGAAGGTAAGTGAATTAAGTGAGCAGATTGCAAACTTATCTGATGAAAGAAACAAGCTACGCGCAAAATGGCAAAATGAAAAAAATCTGGCTAATCAAATTCAGGATATGAAAGAGAATATAGAACAATCCAAACTTGATGCTGACCAAGCCGAACGCGAAGGTAATTATGGCAAAGTGGCCGAACTGCGCTATGGAAAAATAAAAGAGCTCGAAAATAAAGTGATTAAATTAAAAGAAGAACTGCTCGAAATTCAAAAAGATTCGGCTATGATTAACGAAGAGGTTAACAGTGATGATATTGCTGAGATTGTTGCCAAATGGACAGGTATTCCGGTAAGCAGAATGTTACAAAGTGAACGCGAAAAGCTTCTTAACCTCGAAACAGAGTTACACAAAAGAGTGATTGGGCAGAATGAGGCAATAGCAGCTGTTTCTGATGCTGTACGACGAAGCAGAGCTGGATTACAGGATGCTAAAAGGCCAATAGGTTCGTTTATTTTTATGGGAACAACTGGTGTAGGTAAAACCGAATTAGCAAAAACATTGGCTGAGTTTCTGTTCGATAATGAAAATATGATTACACGTATCGATATGTCTGAATATCAGGAACGCCATTCTGTATCACGTTTGGTCGGAGCTCCCCCAGGATATGTTGGTTATGATGAGGGTGGACAACTGACAGAAGCTGTGCGACGAAAACCTTATTCAGTTATTTTGCTTGATGAAATTGAAAAAGCGCATCCTGATGTTTTTAATATTCTTCTTCAGGTTCTCGATGATGGTAGGTTAACCGATAACAAAGGCCGAACGGTGAACTTCAAGAATACAATAATAATAATGACATCCAATATTGGTTCTCATATTATTCAAGAAAGAATTCAGAAAATGAATGATAAAAACAGGGAGGAAGTTATCGAAGATACAAAATCTGACGTTCTAACATTGTTAAAACAAACTATACGTCCCGAATTCATTAATCGCGTTGATGAGATTGTAATGTTTACACCTTTAACAAGATCCGAAGTAGTAGATATCGTAAAACTGCAGTTTAATCTGGTAAAATCAATGCTTAAATTGCAAAACATTTCAATAGAAATGAAAGATAATGCCATGGAATGGCTTGCTGATATTAGTTTCGATCCGCATTATGGGGCAAGACCTGTTAAACGAAATTTGCAGCGATTACTACTGAACGAACTTTCGAAACAGATATTAAGCGACTCCATTTCTAAAGATAAAACTATTTGGATAGAGAAACAGGGAGATGAGTTTGTGTTTATTAATAAATAAAAAAACCGGCCCAAGGCCGGTTTTTTTTCTATTCAAAGTTTTTTAAACAGTCCGAAACATCGTCGCAGATATCAAAAACATTATGTAATTGCAGTAATTTAACTAATTCCATTACATCTTTTGATATATTGCAGATTTTAAACTGACTATCGTTGTTTTTTGCATTTCTCAGAATTGAAAGTAATGCTCCAAAACCAGAACTGTCAACATATTCAATACCTTTAAGATTTAAAATCAATTTTGTATTTGGTTTTGATAAATATTGAGCTACTTCTTCTTTAAGTGATTGAGCAATTAAAATATTCAGCTTATTGATATTATCGAAAGCTAATACTTCAACTCCGTTTTTGGATTCGTGTTTTAACATAGATCCCTGATTTTGGTTAATATTATTTTATTATTTCTTTTAGTTCCTTTAATTCTGTAATTGCAGAATTTGTGTCATTTACAAATTTAACAATTATTTCGTGATAATCGCCAATATTTTTTTTCTCTTTTGCATTTTCTTCTAATTTTTTTAAGTCTGATGCCAGATCATTCATCCCCATCATTATAATTGCCGATTTGGCTTTATGAGCTAATCTTGCCAGGTTATCAAAGTCATTTTCTTTATGTAAACTGATTAATTTGTTTTGGTAATCGGGTATTTGTTCAAAGAACATATCAATCAACTCATTTATGAATTTATTATCACCATTACTAATTGAATTTAAATAATCAATATTTATTATATTCCATTCTTTTTTCATGCAATGTATTTTCTAACCAATTAAATCAATTTAACCCTTATTATTATAAATTCATTTTGTTAAATGGTCAATAATGAGTATAAATTTTTTATTTTTACAATAGATTTTATAAACTTAACTATTTTTATTAAAAAT
>JAVEZW010000401.1:0-2736 GCA_034002805.1 Bacteroidales bacterium
GAGTTGGCAAATTTATAAAAAAATAATTGTCTGCAAATAATAATTACTGTTTTTTTAAAAAATAAAAAAGAAGCTGTATTAAAAGCAGAAAAGTTGTTCTTTTTTCGATAGGCTCAAAATGACAACAATTTAATAATCACTATGTCACACTGAGCTTGTCGAAGTGTAAACAATAAAAAAGAGGCTTTTTGAAATAGCCTCTTTGAGTTGTCCGACTAGGGCTCGAACCTAGACTCTTCTGATCCAGAATCAGACGTGTTGCCAATTACACCATCAGACAAAATAAGATTTGAGATACAAATGTATAAAAAATCTTATTTCAATAATTAATTAACCTGTTTTTTATCTGTACCAATAGTGTTTATTTTATATTCAGTAAGTCCTTCTTTGGTCATTATCCAGTATTTACCTCCTAGGTCGCGATTAGGCATGTATTCTGTTGTCTCAATATAATCAAGTTGTTCAACCATATTTTCTGAAATAAAGATTATAGTACTATCTGGAATATTAATGGTTACATCTACCTCTGGAAATGCCCAAACATTTTCTTTCAATAAAGGATAATAAGCATCAAACTTAATTAGTGAGTCGATTTGTTTGCATTTATAGCTTATTTTCTGTGTATTTTCTTCTGCTTTTAAATAATCAAGGCCTCTTCCGGTTTTTTCAATTTCAATAGTTGCATGTTGGTTTACCGAACGATGTATATCTATTTCGGGATGTACATAAAATGATTTTTTATCATTTTTATCGTAGGTTACAGAAAACTCACCATCGAAAATATAGAATTTTGATGATTTTGCATTTTCAATTTTCTCAACATCCAAATAAATAGTACTATTTGGTGTTACCTGGATATTTATATTTTCAACGGACCTTGCTGAAACTGATAAGTTTCTAACCTGGGTAAACGATAACAGTATAATTGCAATAATACTCAAGAACCAAAGAGAGAAACCAATTATTGCAAAAGGCTTGTCGTTAATCTTAAAACGAAGCAGCAATTTCAATCCGGTATAAACTAATGCCACCAGCGGGATAAATATGACAAGAAACAGACTAACACTAAACAACCAGATTGTACCCGGATTCAGGAATGTATTGATCATGTCGGTATAAACAAGCTGATTATCAATAAAAATGTTATTCCACGGCATAAATGGTTCACCAACAATTACCCATCCGGCAAGACCAATTAATAGTGCTAAACCAACGATTATCATTGTAAAGCCAATAATTCCGCCTATGATTTTAAAAAACACCATTATTATCTGTCCGATAACACTGAAAAACTCATTTAAAAAGGATCTGGTTTGATCATAATTTCGAGAGTTTTTATAGTTGTGTACTGATGATTTTACATATTCATATTCATTTTTTATATTCTTTTCGATATCTGCAATAGTCATGTTTTCACCTCGCATATGCAACTTTTCGGCGGTGGTATATGCCGGTGGCAGTAAAGCCCACAAAACGATATAAACTACTCCGGCAACACCCCATGCAAACAATAAAACAATAAAAATTACCCGTATTATTACCGGATCTATGTTAAAATAAGCAGCCATACCAGAGCAAACTCCTCCTAAAATTCGGTTATCAGGATCGCGATACATTCTACGTGAGTATGAGAATGAGTTTTGTTGCGTATTTTCGTTATCAAAATCTTCTGGGCGGCCCATAATATCAATTATCTCATCAATATCTTCTTTCGAAATAACTTGTTTGAGGGTTGATATTTTGCTCTGTAATATCTCAGCAATCCGTGATTCAATATCAGAAATTATTTCTTTGCCTTCGGGTTCGGCAGAAAACTTTCTGTTAATATGTGCTAAATAGTTTTGCAATATTTGATAAGCATCTTCGTCGATGTTAAAAAATACGCCACCTAAATTTATTTTAACTGTTTTTTTCATTTTAGGAATTATTTATTATTTATTGAATTTACAGCATTAACAAGCTCCTCCCACGATTTCTTTAGCTCAACCAAAGCTTCTTTTCCTTTGTCGGTAAGGGTATAGTATTTTCGTGGTGGTCCCTGAGTCGATTCTTCCCAGCGGTAATTTAATAGTCCGGCATTTTTTTGCCTTGTTAGCAGAGGGTATAAGGTTCCTTCAACTACGATCATTTCTGCTTCTTTTAGTGCATTTATGATATCGGAGGCGTAATAATCCTTATTCTGTAATATCGAAAGGATGCAGAACTCCAATACGCCTTTTTTCATTTGTGCTTTTGTATTTTCGAGATTCATGATTTCGCTTTTTAAAATTCTGGTGAATTAAAACTTCATGTTATTTTTAACATTTTCGAACTCTTCGCGAACGGCCTTTTTTATATTTTCAATGGTTATTGGTTCTCCGCGCATTTCGAGTTTTTGTGCTGTTGTTCTGGCCTCCGGAATAGCTATCCAAAGGATTATATAAATGATTAATCCAGACCCCAATCCAAAGAAAATAATTACAAAGAGGATTCTAAATAGAAGCGGATCTGAATTAAAATAAGCACCTAAACCACCGCACACGCCTCCTAAAATTCTATTTTCGGGATCGCGGTAAAGTCTTTTTGTTGTTTGATAAGATGTCATGTTTTTTCTTTTTGTTTGATTATCCTGTTCATCTTCTACCGAAAAATCGTGTGGCTCGCCCATAATTGAAATAACTTTGGCAACATCGTCTTTAGAAATAACATCTTTTTTGTTTCCAAGAGTTTCAGTAAAAAGCTCAGCCAACCTCGATT
>JAVEZW010000402.1:0-2723 GCA_034002805.1 Bacteroidales bacterium
TAACATTTGTGTCACCGTTAAGAAACCACAGCAACTCATATAAAATTGATTTAAGATGCAACTTCTTGGTTGTTAACAAAGGAAATCCATCCTGCAGGTTAAATCGCATCTGATAACCAAACGTACTTATAGTTCCTGTGCCAGTTCTATCTTCTTTTTTTACTCCAGTTTTTAGTACATGATCGAGTAATTGTAAGTATTGTTTCATGGTTGGTGGTTCTTTTTTGTAAAGGTAAAATTAATAAATTAGGTTGTCGGTTTTTATAGTTTACTTTTGCTTACATAGCCAAAAAAAGAATATTTAATGCAATGTTATTAGCTGCAACGAATTAGAAATCAAACTATTTTTTAACAAAAAATTTGTTAATAAAAATAAAATATTACATTTACGCATTTAAATACGATAATTACTTAAATAAGCCATGTCGAAGATTGTATCTTTATCAGAAGCAGCCTCAATAGCATTGCACGGACTAATATTAATTGCACGTGAGGGAGAAAGTTTGAATGTTATAAAAATTGCAGAACGCACCAGTACATCAAAGCATCATGTTGCCAAAGTAATGCAGCGACTCGTAAAAGCAGGATTTTTATACTCACAACGCGGCCCAAGTGGAGGATTTGCTCTTAAAAAGAAGCCCGAAGAAATAAATTTTCTTGATATTTACGAAACAATCGAAGGTAATATCGAAATAAGTGCCTGTCCTATGGAAAAACCTATCTGTCCGTTTGGTAAATGCATTATGAATAACGTAACCAACAAAATGACCATCGAGTTTCAAAATTACCTCCGGGAACAAACCATAGATCATTATATTTAAAACCTCCTGTTACCTATTTTATTTATCCCAATTCACTTGGGATTTTTTATTGCCTCAAAGTAAAATTCTATAAAACATGATATAAATCATGAAAAAATGTTTGGTGGCATGAAAAACTTGTTGTTATTTTGGTATTACATTACTTTAATTCCTATTTAAATATAAAATATTAATTATCATTAACATATGAAAAGACAAATTATAAAAATTGACGAAGAAAAATGCAATGGTTGTGGAGTTTGTGTTCCAAATTGTCACGAAGGAGCCTTACAAATGATCGATGGCAAAGCCAGACTAATAAGCGATTTAATGTGCGATGGCTTGGGAGCATGCATTGGTCATTGTCCCGAAGGTGCTATTGAGATTATTGAACGCGAAGCTGAGCCATACAACGAAATAACTGTAATTGAAGAAATGGTAAAAAAAGGACAAAATACCGTTATTGCTCATCTAAAACATTTAAAAGATCATATGGAGTTTGGGTTTTTAAAGCAAGGTGTAAAATGGATGCAAGAAAACCGAAATGCAATTTCGTTTAACGTTGACGAGGTAATTTCAAAAATACATAATGGGACAACCGGAAATACCGAAAAACAATCAGGGTCGTGCGGTTGTGGTGGTCATGAGGAAAAACAACCTCAACAACATCATCATGTTCATCATCAGCATCACGAAGGAGGTTGTCCGGGATCTGCAACTAAAACTTTTTCGAAGCCACAAACCAATGTAACAGATTTTAATGGAGATGTTCCATCAGCATTAACTCATTGGCCTGTGCAGATGCATTTAATAAATCCAGCAGCACAGCATTTTCAAAACTCTGATTTGGTTTTAGCTGCTGATTGTGTTGCTTTTTCGTTCGGCGATTTTCATAATAAATTCCTTAAAGGAAGAACATTGGCCATAGCCTGTCCAAAGCTTGATTCAAACAAAGAAGTATATGTAGAAAAGCTAATCAGTTTAATAAACAATTCAAAAGTTAATACAATTACTGTAGTAAAGATGGAAGTTCCTTGTTGCGGCGGAATTCTTCAATTAGTAAATATGGCCCTTCAGAGCTCTTCCCGAAAGGTTCCTGTAAAATCGATTACGATAAGTGTTTCGGGCGAAATTTTATCAGAAGAGTGGATTTAAAAAATTATTTATCTTAAATTTATCATATTAATCATTAAAAAATAAAAATTATGAGCATGTTTTGTTATCAATGTCAGGAAACTGCAAAAGGAGTAGGATGCACCATTCAAGGTGTTTGTGGCAAAAAAGACGATGTTGCCAATATGCAGGATCTTTTACTGTTTGTGTTAAAAGGTATTTCATTTTACACTAAAACAGCAAGAGAAAAAAGCGTTACCTACGACGAAAAAATCGACAAATTTATTTTTGATGGTTTATTTGCAACCATTACCAATGCAAACTTTAGCAAACAAGTTTTTATTGATCGAGTAACTAAAGGATTAGAAATTAGAACTGAGTTAAGAAAAAAACTTGAGTCAGCAGGAGTAAATATCGAATCATTAAAACCACATTCATCAGCAACATGGATAGGGACACCAGACAAATACGAAGAAAAAGCCAAACTTGTTGGTGTTTTATCTACCGAAAATGAAGATGTTAGATCATTGCGTGAGTTAATTACTTATGGATTAAAAGGTATGGCCGCATACACCGAACATGCATATAACCTCGGCCACGAAAATAAAGATATCTACAAGTTTATGCAGGATGCATTAGTTGCAACTACAGATAACTCATTAACTGCAGATCAATTAGTTGCTCTTACTCTTGAGACAGGTAAATATGGAGTAGAAGCTATGGCTTTGCTTGATAAAGCAAATACAACAAGCTATGGAAATCCTGAAATCACTAAAGTGAACATCGGTGTTCGCAATAACCCTGGGATAC
>JAVEZW010000403.1:0-2711 GCA_034002805.1 Bacteroidales bacterium
TACTGCCAATATTAAGCAAAACATTGATAACAATAATTTTGATGCTGCCCAAGGAGTTTTTTACCGGGAATCTGGACTTATAGATGTGGTTAGGATCTTTGATCAGGAAAAAACACCGGATCGGATTAAAGTACTACAAAAAGCTTACCTTGATGAAATAAGAAAAAACAGTCAATAAAGAAAATCCAGATAATCGCTTTTATCAATATAAAGGACAATAATAGATTCATTGCATCATAAGTTTTATATTTTTGCGTTTTAGTGCTAAACTGCTATTTTTAGAATATGAAACTTATTAAATCGTTGCTGTTAGGTTTTTTTCTTGGACTCTTTTTGCTCGTTGCCATTGCAATTGCTGTTTCATTAATTTTCGAGAAGCAAGTAACGTCCTATATTATTGAAGAATTAAATGATCGTATTGAAGTAAAAATAGAGGTTGATGATTCAAACCTCTCCATACTACGAAAATTTCCTAATGCTTCTATCGAATTTGTAAATGTTACCGCCTATAGTCCTTCTGCTTTTCCGAAACAAATCTGCGGTATAAAAACCGACACGTTGTTTTCAACCAATAATTTATTTCTTGAGTTCAATATTTTTGATTTAATAACCCAAAATTTTACCATTAAAAATATACATTTTGATAACGGTAAAATAAATGTATTTATAGATCAGGACAGGAATGAAAATTATCGATTCTGGAAATCTGATGATACAAATGAAAGTTCGTTTAAAATTGATCTTAAAAAAGTAAAACTTACCCAAGCCAACATTCGGTTTTGTGATGAAAAAAACTCAATTCGTTTTTCTTCCAAAGTAGAAAAAATGAATATAAGCGGGTTGTTACTTACAGATAATTATAATTTACAGGTTGATGGTTTTATGAAAATTAATCATCTTACGGTTGCTGATGACATTTATATTGAAAATAAAACTTCATCTATAGATCTTTTATTTAGTATCCATAATAACGTTTTTACTTTTTCAAAAGGGTTTATCGAGCTTGGTAGATTTAAAACGGATATTACCGGTGAAATTAATTATGACGAATCTCCTCTGCTGGACCTAAAATTAGTTGCCCAAAATCAACCAATCGAAGAATTGATGGCCGTTTTACCAAAAAACATAAAAAACGAAATCGATCAGATTAGATTTAATAGCGGCTTGATAACTATTTTTTCTGCATTTAAGGGAGAGTTTTCAAAAACAATGAATCCTTCGGTTTCGGGTAATTTTCAAATTAAGAAAGCCTCTTTTTCAAATGCGAATGAAAAAATTAAAGTTAATCAGGTTTTTACCGATGGTGTATTTTCAAATGGCATAGAAAAAAGAAATAAAACGTCGGTTGTTGAATTGAATTCATTTAGTGCCACCCTAGACAAAAGCAATATTGCCGGCAATTTAATTGTCTCCAACTTTTCCGATCCGCTGCTATTAGTAAACTATTCTGCCGATCTCGATTTTAAGGAAATACACAATACTTTCGATATCGACACCTTAGAAATTCTTGAAGGTACAGGAAAAATTAAAGGAACATTTGCAGGAAAAGTAAATGAAATTAATACACTTCGGTTTACTGATTTCTTTAAAAAAGATTTTGCCTTCAATCTGAGAATAAAAGACGGTTTGTTTAAACTAAAAGACAACCCGCTGATTGTTAAAAACATAAACGGATTGGTAGCAATTAACGAAACCCTTTATACCGATAGTTTATATTTTAAGATTCTCGATAATGATATCCTGCTAAATGGAGAAGCTTCAAATCTTTATCAATATTTCACAGGATCCGGAACCTCATCTGTTTTAGCAGAGTTAGCTTCAGAGTCAATTGATTTGAATCAGCTGGCTCCTATGTTCTTATCAGATAAAGTTGTTAAGGATAAGCCATCATATCGGTTTCCTGAAAGATTGGATATCCATTTAAATCTTCGGATAAAGCAATTTTCGGTTGGGAAATTTAATGCAAGTCAAATCAAAGGGAGCTTAAATTATAAGCCAAAAATGTTTTCGTTACACGAAATTTCATTCCAATCGATGAATGGATCAGCAAAAATTGGCGGCGTGGTTGTACAAGACTATAAAAATGATTTTATCGTAAAATTTCAGAGTACATTTAATAATATCAAAATAGATAAATTGTTTTACTCCTTTAATAATTTTGGCCAAACCTTTTTACCAGAAAAAAATATTTCGGGTGATCTTTCCGGAAACATCTACTTTTCAGCCTTAATTAATGAAAAGCTTGAAATAAATAAAAAATCTGTCAATTCTGAAAGTAATCTAATTATACAAGATGGCGCTCTCATTAATTTTGAACCAATGAAAAGCTTGTCAAAATTCATTGATGTTAAAGAGCTAGAAAATATAAAGTTTTCAACTCTTCAAAATCAGATCAATATTAAAGATGAAAAAGTTACTATTCCTAAAATGGATATAAAATCATCAGCATTTAATATTACTCTTTACGGAACTCATCGGTTCGACAATTTTTTTGAATATCATTTTAAAATTCTGCTCTCAGACCTGCTGGCTTCGAAAGCAAAAAACAAGGCTACTCAAAAAAATGAGGCTGAGTTCTACGAAGATGACGGATTAGGAAAAACCAATGTCTTTTTAAAAATTACCGGCACACCCGATGATTATAAAATAAGTTATGATTACAAACAAGCACGCGAATCGAGAAAAATAGAATTACAAAACGAAAAATCGGA
>JAVEZW010000404.1:0-2698 GCA_034002805.1 Bacteroidales bacterium
GAAACCGTTAAAATAATTAACGAAACTGAAAACTGGTATCAGATAGAAACCATTTTCGATAATTACCCGGGGTGGATTGATAAAAAGGCAATAACCCTGATAGAGGCTGATTATTTAAAATCCATCGAATCAAATTATACTGAGGTTACAAAAAAACCAGTGTCAGTTATTAAAAAAGCAGGTTTAAATGAATCTTTATTTATACCAATGAGTAGCTCGCTCCCATTCTACAATAAAAAAGATGGATCTTTTACTATACAAGGAAATACCTATTTTTTGGAAAATATAGATACAAACAAACCACTTTCAATCTCTGAACACGCCTTGACCCTTTTAAACACTCCTTACCTGTGGGGTGGCAAAAATCCTTTTGGTATCGATTGTTCTGGCTTTGTGCAAGTTGTTTTTAAAACAGCAGGATTAAAATTACCTCGTGATGCATCGCAACAGGTAACTATTAGCAAAACAATCGAGTTTTTTGATCAGATAAAACCAGGAGATTTGGCTTTCTTTGATAACGAAGAAGGACAAATCATTCATGTGGGAATCATTATTTCAAAAAACGAGATAATTCATGCCTCGGGCAAAGTACGAATTGATACCATAGATCACCAGGGTATTTTTAATAAGGAAATTAAGGATTATACACATAAGTTAAGAATCATAAAACGAATAAATCTTTAATTATGACTAAATTATATATCCTTGTTTTTGTGATTTCGGTAATTATTGTCATTTATGTAATAAATAAACGACAACAAGAGAATAAAAATAACAAGGAAGAATAAATATGCCTTATACGTACGAATATCCGAGACCAGCTGTATGTGTTGATATTATAGTACTAACTTCGGATTTAGCAACGCCTGAGATTTTACTTATAAAACGGAAATTTGAGCCATTTAAAGATCATTGGGCTTTGCCTGGTGGTTTTGTGGATATAGATGAAGAACTGGACCAAGCTGCATATCGTGAATTAGACGAAGAAACATCATTAGCAGATATAAAACTGGAACAATTCAAGACTTTTGGTAAAATTGGCCGTGATCCACGAGGCAGAACTATATCTGTTGTTTATTTTGGCTTTATATCCGAAAATCAAAAACATTTGACCAAAGCCAATGATGATGCCTCAGAAACAAAGTGGTTCTCTATTATGTCATTACCAGATTTAGCCTTCGATCACCTGGAGATAATAAATGAAGCTACAGAAAAAATCTCAAAATGAATTGACTTATTATAATCGCTCTCTCCAACACTTTTTGCTTTTATCTTTTATCTTAAATAATCATTCCAGCCCCAACGGTTTCGTTAGTTCCTTCTTCGATAAAAATAACGCTTCCGGTAATTCTATTTTTTCTGTAGCTATCGTAAAATATTGGTTTTGTAGTCTTTATGGTTATCCGGGCTATATCGTTTAAACCTATTCGTTTTTCAGTCTCATTACTTTCGAGAGTATTCACATTCAGTTTATACTTAACCTCACGAATAACACAGCGTAAATCACTTGTAGTATGTTTAAGGATATATTTACCTCCCAACACCAAAGGTCGTTCGTTAAACCAGCAAATCATTAATTCAATATCCTGACTAATTAAAGGCATGCTGTCCTCTTTTACAATCATATCACCACGACTGATATCGATATCATCATCGAGTGTAATTGTAACAGACTGAGGAGCAAATACTTCTTCGATGTTTCCTTCGAAAATATCAATTGATTTGATCTGCGATGTTAATCCTGAGGGCAAAACTTTTACTTTATCACCTTTTTTAAAAATACCTCCAGCTACACGACCTGCATATCCGCGATAATCATGATACTCATCGCGCATGGGTCGAATAACATATTGCACAGGAAAACGCGCATCAGTATGATTTGTATCGCTGGCAATATAAATATTCTCTAATAAATACATCAAAGTTGGACCATCGTACCAGTCCATATTTTTGGATCTGTCAACCACGTTATCACCTAGTTTTGCACTAATAGGAATAAACCGAATATCATGAACATCGAGTTTCGTTGATATCCTTTCAAAATCCTCTTTTATACTCTCAAAAGTGGATTCGGCATAATCAACCAAATCCATTTTATTTACACAAACAAAAATATGCGGAATCTGAAGCAGTGATGCAATAAATGCATGACGTAATGTTTGTTCTATAACCCCATTGCGGGCATCAATAAGAATGATAGCTACGTTTGCTGTAGAAGCTCCTGTAACCATGTTTCGGGTATATTGAATATGTCCGGGAGTGTCAGCTATTATAAACTTACGTTTGGGTGTAGCAAAATAACGATAAGCGACATCAATGGTTATACCTTGTTCTCTCTCGGCGCGCAAGCCATCAGTTAAAAGAGCCAGGTTTATTCCTTCTTCTCCCTTCTTATTGCTGGCACGCTCAATAGATTCGAGCTGATCTTCGAAAATCGCTTTGCTATCGTATAATAATCGACCAATAAGAGTACTTTTACCATCATCAACACTACCAGCGGTAGTAAATCGTAAAAGCTCCATATCTAAGTATCCTCTGTTATATTCTGATGACATTTCAATTAATTTTAGATTCTATATTATATATCAGTGCCTAAAGCTATTATAGTTTTCTTTTCTACAGTGATTGGTGATTGGTGAATAATGAATAGAAAAAAAATAACAAATCACTGCTCACTAGTAACAATTAACTAGAAAAA
>JAVEZW010000405.1:0-2696 GCA_034002805.1 Bacteroidales bacterium
TTTCTCAAAAAATCATCCCGGAAAAACAAGTTTAAAACTGGTTCTACGCCATACATCTTGGTAAAACGAATGGACATTGAACCCAAGTCGCAGGTAAAAACCCACTTCTTAGACAAAGTTTCAAACAAAACCGCCGGATTGTTGATGATTCGAGAAATCATAAAAATAAATATTACTCAACATAGATAACAGAACATTGCAAAATTGTAAAGTTATTTTTTCGCAAAAATATATAGTTCACACACAACAGGAGATAGTGAATAACCCCGTATAAACCGTTCGACCACTTTTTAACAAGCTAATATAAGACTTTCAAGTGGACTTTTCACCACTAATTCTTTCAACAAAAAGATGTGGTTTCGATTGGCCTTACAAATCAATTGAAAACCATTCACAATAAATTCTGAAACAGATTTAAGGGAACTAGCCTTTCATTTTGTTACGAAAATTGCTTAATTTTACAAAGGATAAATCCAAACTCAGATACGCTGAAAAAGACATTAATATGGTTTTTGAAAACAGGATGGAATAATTAATGCCTTTCACCTGAATTGAAAATTACCAATTTTTTCCAATCAATCTCACCATTTTTCTTACAAAAGGTGTCTGCAAACTCTTTAGTAAATCTATTGATCATCTTTGAATATGATTCAATAAAATCTTCATTTCTTTCTTTAGCCAAGTATCCTAATGGTTCAATTAGATCAATATAAAGTGAATCTTCTCCCGAGATAAAACTCCAAAATGATTGTCCACAATATTTAAAATAATCGCCCTTATCGGGCTTTGGATCTTTGCCATAGCAGCATCCATTAACAGCAGTCACATTTAGCTTAGAGTTACTTGTTCTCAGAGTCTTTTTCGCAGTTTTAAAATCGCTTTGCATCTTTGCGATTTGTCCGCTATTTCCCCAATTTGGGCCAGATTTAATTGTTATGATATATCTGACTCCTTTTAGGTCAAATTCCAAATCAATTCCAGAAATTCCAGACTTTCTGCCTTTATAAACTTTCTGATTGATAAATATAGCTAAACCTTCAAGCCAATCGCCAAAAACAGTTTCTTCATTAGAAGAAATAAAGGCATCAGTAATACTTTTAATAATTACTTCAGCTGTTAAAAGGTACTTTGCCTTAAACAAATAAGGATTTTTCTTTTTTAAAACAGTGTTAAGCTTCAATTTATTAAGAGCTTCTATTCTTTTTCTGTGAAATTCACCAATGTTATCATTGACATATTTACACACCGACTTTCTTAGGGATTCTTTCATATAAATTTTGTTGAATAGTATTATGTTTTCTATCAAACTTATCCGAGACCATCTTGTAGTATTCTTCTAATATTTCAATACCAATTGTATTTCTGCCCATTCGATTAGCTACAATATTAGTTGTTCCAGAACCCATGAATGGATCTAATACTGTATCACTTTCTTTTGTAAAAAGCTTAATAAACCATTCCGGTAAAGCTTCAGGGAATGCTGCACTATGAGATTTATTCGAACATTCCGTAGCTAAGTGAACTACATTAGTTGGGTAAGCTTTATCTCTGCCAATCCAGTTAGCAATCTTTTTTCCAAAACCACTTCCAACCTTAGAATTATCTCTTATTAGATCTACTTCACTTAAATTTTTTAGTCTAGATTTAGCCCAATCTCCAACAGGCACCATCACTTTTTCTTGGTACATATTAAACTTTTTGGTCTTATTAAACTGAAGCAGCCTTTCCCATGCATCTCTAAATCTATTTGGCCATTTGCCAGGATAGCAATTCTTCTTATGCCAAATAAACTCTTCGGTCCATAACCAACCTTGTTTTCTCATTTCGAGAATTAATTCAAGAACATATGTACTTCTCTCACTTTCTACGACTTTTTCTTTAATATTTAAAATAAATGTTCCATCAGGTTTCATAACTCGCAGTAATTCCGTAGAAATAGGCAAAAACCAAGCAACATATTTATGGGGATGAATTCCTCCATAAGTTTTTGTTCTCTGATCTGCGTAAGGTGGTGAAGTGAATATTAAATCTACCGAATTATCGGGTAAATTTTTTAAAATATCTTTAGAATCGCCTAAGTGTAGATTAACCCTATTAGTCATAAATTCATTTTCAACTTTGCTTGATCTAATAATATCAGGAAAAGATTAAATTGGTATTAAAAAATTCTAAAATTTTCCTAATTAGATTTGAACTACAAACCAAAAAGTTATTCACGAGTAATATAAGCCATAAAAATCAAGCTAATCAAATTGTGTCATTCAAGATTGAACCGTATCTAATTCTACAAAACCGCCAACTAATAGAATAAACAAACACTTTTCCGCACAAAAAAAATCCCCCCTTTCGGAAAGATTATTTTTCTGGTGGGCCCGGCTGGAATCGAACCAGCGACCAATCGGTTATGCTTCTCACTATCATTTTCATGACCTCTTTCGAGTTTGTAAGCTGGACTATCCTTTCATCCGCATTGCGGAGTCCGCCATCTAGTCTCTACACCTTCCCGCAATTTCTTGCGATCTTGGCTCGGGATTGCCATTACTTCGCAAATGCGCCTTTCATTACTGCCAATGCGCAAAATGCTTTTGTATAAGGTTTCCCCGAATTTGACGGATTATCATCTAAAGATTACTCTTTAGTGAGCCCAAATAAAGAATTTCCATACCAATAAAGGCTTTAGGAAATCGTTTCTTTAA
>JAVEZW010000406.1:0-2694 GCA_034002805.1 Bacteroidales bacterium
CTGCATCGATTGTTTTCATCGCTGAATCATTTTTACCTGCTAATAACATAGCTAAAGCGGTATTAAATGATTTTGAATCTTGTAAATAATTAACAGCAGCTTCATAATCGCCATCCATAATTTTCAATATACCAAGATTGTAATTAACTGCTTCACCAGCATCAGTAGCTTCTAAGAATAATTTCTGAGCGTTTTCTTTGTCACCGTTTAATAAAGCAACAACACCAAGGTTATTTGTAATAATTGGATCGCCTGCTTTTATTTCATTAGCTTTTTCGAAATTAGCTTTTGCTTCAGCAACATTGTTTAACATGATATTTGTATAACCTAAGTTATTCCAAGCTCTGAAACAACCAGGATATTTAACTGTTGCAGCAGCATAAATTTTAGCTTTTTCTTCGTTAGTTTTAGCTAATTTACCAGCATATAATAATTCTTCAATATTTAAAGTATCAGGTTTATTGATTGCAAAATCCATGATTTGCTCATCGCTTAAACCAGTTTTTTCAACATTAACAACAATTTCTGATCTTCTTAATTGAGGAAGAATTTCGTCAGCTAACACTTTGTAAGTAGCAGAAATATTTTTAATTTCCTTTTCACGAACAACGGGATCAGAATACATTGAAAGAACTCTTAAGATAATGTCTTTATCTTGAATTGAAGAAGCTTCAACTAATTTTTTAAATCCGTCCCAGTCTTCAGCTGTAGATTTCATTTGATAGATTGCAGTTGCATCTTCTTTGCTCATTTTAGTTTTACCAACTACTTTTGCAAGATATTGATCAGCAGTTTTCTTTCTTTCTGCAGATAATTTATCATTCAAATTCTCTGGTCCATCTGGTGAAGCATAAGCAGAAATTTCAATTCCTTTAAATTTCTTATTTGCAACAGTCATGCTTTCTTTAACAAATTTCTCAAGTTCAACGATATCCTGAGCAGTTAATTCAGTTTTACGAACGTCAGAACGTTGAATCATATAATGAATATCAGCGTTTTTAGTTTCAGCATTAACACGTTGGAAATTATCGCTAAAAGTAGCAGCTTTAGGATCAACTTTTACTAACATTGGGGTGGTGATAATACCATCAGCAACTTTTAAAGAGCCTAATTCAACTGATTTGTCTTTTAATGAAGCAACAACTTTAACCTGAAGTTCACCTTTTCTCATTGCTTCTTCGTACTTAAATTCGCCAGGTAATTCGATAGCACCACCTGTTTCGAAAGCAATAACTTTATTATTGGCTTCAACTTTTTCGCCTTGGAAAGTTTTGGTTTCAGCAGCAGCTTCTCCACCGGGATATTTATAAATTGGAGTAAATTCACAAATTGCACTCTTGTTAAACCATTCAGCAGGAATTTCACCGGTAACAGTGTATTTTACCATACCCCCATGTAATTCCAATACTTTTGGATTAACATTGTACTTTAGGTTTGAAGCTTCTTCTTTCATTTTATCTAATCCGCCGCAACTACTTAAAATAATTGCCACGAAAATGAAAGACGCAAAATAATTGATTCTTTTCATAGTTTGATTGATTATTTGTTTAAAATATTAGTTTATTCATTCAATACAATATACAAACTTACTAATGTTTAATCAAAAAAAAAAAAAATAGTTGGTAAATGTTTAACTTTAATGGGTTAAATAATCTGTCGGTGAATGCCTTTACTATATTTCTCGCTAAAAATAACTTGTTTAATTTTCTCGTAATCAGATTGATTTTCAACAAAATCCAACTTATTAATATCTATTATCAAAAATGGGATATCTTCTTGCTTTTTAAAGAAATCGAAATAGCCATCCTGCAGTTTTTCAAGATATTCATCACTTATTGCCTGCTCGTAATCTCGACCTCGTTTTTTAATATTCTGCTTTAACCTGAGAATGTCCTGATGCAAATAAACATACAAATCTGGCTTGGGAATTGAATTATAAATGATATCAAATATTGATCGATAAAGATTATACTCATCATCTTTAAGAGTGGTTTTGGCAAAAATCAGCGATTTCATGAAATAATAATCTGCAACAGTTATTGATTTAAATAAATCGCGTGATGTAAGTTCGTTATTAAGCTGGTAATACCTTTCGGCAAGAAACGAAAGCTCAAGCTGAAATGAATATTTTTCGGGTTCTTTATAAAATTTTGGCAGAAAAGGATTTTCGGCAAATTGCTCTAAAATTAATTTCGCATTTAATTCTGCCGAAATTTTATGAGCAAAACTAGTTTTTCCGGCACCAATATTTCCTTCAATTACCAAATAACTTATATCCACAATAAAAAACTATTTAATTTAAAAGCTGCTTCAAAGATAAACTTCAAAACAGCTTTAAGAAATTTTACATAACTGATTTTATGAACAAATCAAAAGATTAATCAGCATATATTGGTTTAACGTTGGTATTATAAAACATAAAGGCCATTCTGTCAGCAGCTTCGTCAATTCGCATGGCTGTAGGTTTACCACCTCCATGTCCTGCTTTTGTCTGAATTCTTATTAATACCGGATTTTTGCCCATGTATTTATCTTGCAAAGTTGCAATATATTTAAAAGAATGTGCCGGAACAACTCTATCGTCATGATCAGCAGTAATCACCATAACCGATGGATAATTCAAATCACTTTTAATATTGTGTAATGGCGAATAATTATAAAGATTTTCGAAATGAACAGAATCTTTACTTGATC
>JAVEZW010000407.1:0-2681 GCA_034002805.1 Bacteroidales bacterium
TTATTTATTTCGAACAACTTGGACAAATCTGTTCGGGAATTATCATTTCCAGATCAGGTTGTGGAGTATATTGATGAAACACCTTATGGGATTTTAGTCGTTACCGATCACGAAGGACAGATTAATTATTACGAAAACAATATACTCATGGCCTCTTCGGGTGATGTTGCTTTACGCGAGGAGTCGGTTCATTTTGCAATGATTCAGCACAAGAATCCTGAGAAAGTACTTGTGTTATCAGGGATAATAACTGGTATAATTCCTGAAATTATTAAATATCCTGTAAAAGAGATTGATTATGTGGATTTAAATCCAGGAGTTGTAGATCTGGCTAAGAAGTTTTTAAGCCTTGATACTTTAGAAAATGTAAATCTGATTGAAAAAGATCCAATCCGTTATCTTCGCAAAACCAGAAGCAAGTATGATGTAGTGCTGATAAATTTACCTAGCCCATCGACCATTCAGTTGAACCGGTTTTATACAGTGGAATTTTACTCTATGATTAAAAAAAGCTTAAATGAAGATGCTGTTGTTTGTCTTTCATCGCCATCAAGTTCAAATTATCTGAATGAGCAATCGCGGGAATTATTATCAGTTATCATTGCAACATTAAAATCTCAATTTAAAAATGTATTAATTCTGCCAGGAACCGATGATTTTATTCTGGCTTCTGATCATAGCTTATTCGGAAACATTTCAGAGAGAATCGAGTTAACGAAAATCAAGAATCAATATGTTAATTCATATTATATTCACGATGATTTGCTGGTAGAAAAGAGTAAAATTATTAGTAATCAGATCGATTCACAAGCACCATTAAATCATGATTTTAAGCCAGTTGTTTATCAAAGCACCATAAAATTATGGCTCAGTTTCTTTAATCTTAAATATTGGATTCCGGCATTCCTTATTATTCTACTTTCAGCATTTTTCTATTTCCGTACCGGTACTTTTAACAAGGTTGTTTTTGCTGCCGGATTTGCAGGTACAAGTATTGAACTCCTGTTGTTATTTGTATTTCAGGTGTTTTATGGATATGTTTATTTTGCTGCCGGCATTTTCTTTATGGTATTTATGGCAGGTCTTTCACTTGGATCTTTCTACTGGCCTGTAGTTTTTAAATCACCCTCCCTAAAACTGATTGGCCGATTGTTATTCTGTTTAATTGTTTTTGTGATTATTCTTCCATTTGTTTTTAGGCTCTTCAAAGTAATGACATTTTCAGAAACAATGATCCTGACAGTTTTTGCTTTGTTAGTTATAATTATTTCAGTATTAACAGGAGCAATATTTTCTATTTCAACTCATTTAAGGAAAACGGAGGTAAGTATAGTTGCGTCTGAGGCTTACGGATTTGATTTGTCAGGTTCTGCGGCAGGGGCATTATTATTATCGGTGTATATGGTCCCTGCATTGGGCTTCGAATTATCATTAATAGGTACATGTCTGGTGTGTATCCTTTCGTTGTTTTTTATTTTACGAGAATCAAGGATTCAAGATTAATCTCCAAAAAATTTGCATTTGGTCGGTATGCCTCTTAAATTTGAAAGATATCAACGGAATATCTTGGTTAATGAATAGCAAAAAATTAAATAAACGTGATTTTTTAAAATGTGGATTTTTAGGAGCCTGCACAATGGCCTTGGGTATAAATAAAACTCAGGCATACACAAAAGGCCTAAATTCGTTATTAGTTAACCCCGATGATTTGTGGAAATGGAGCAAGGAATCTAAGTATTTTGTTGAAACACCTCGAGGTGTAAGATGTACATTATGTCCAAATGATTGTATCATAAAAGAAGGCGACGAAGGAGATTGTCGATCAAGAGTTAACTACAAAGGGAAACTTTACTCTATAGGTTACGGAAATCCCTGTTCAATAAATATTGACCCGATAGAGAAAAAACCCTTTTATCATTTTTTACCCGAAAGCCGAACCTATTCGCTGGCTGTGGCAGGATGCAATTTGGCTTGTCTTAATTGCCAGAACTGGCAAATATCGCAAGCAAGTCCGAAAGATACCCGAAACTATGATCTTATGCCCGAGTTTGTTTGGAAACAGGCAAAAGAATATAAATGTTTATCAATTTCATATACTTATTCTGAACCGATAGTTTTTTACGAATATGTTTTCGATTCGGCAAAAGTGGCAAGGCAAAATGGAATAAAAAACGTGTTGGTTTCGGCAGGTTTTATAAACGAAAAACCTTTACGCGAATTAGCTCCATTTATCAATGCTGCAAATATTGACCTTAAAAGCTTTGATAATGATATTTACAACCGACTAAATGGAGGAGAACTCGAACCTGTTTTAACTGCATTAAAAGTTCTGAAACAGGAAGGTGTTTGGTTAGAGATTACTAATCTTATCGTTCCGCAATGGACTGATGATTTGGATATGATAAAACGAATGTGCGACTGGCTTTACAATAATGGATTTGATGATACACCACTGCATTTTAGTCGCTTTCAACCTACGTATAAGCTTTCCCATTTGCCGGCAACACCTGTAAATGTTTTAAACAAAGCCAAAGATATAGCTATGCAGGCTGGTTTAAAATATGTTTATGTCGGCAATGTTCCCGGTTCCGATGCGCAAAATACAATTTGCCCTAAATGTAAAAATATTGTTGTAGAACGAAAGGGATTTCAGATTTTACAAAAGAATCTTGTAAACGGTA
>JAVEZW010000408.1:0-2639 GCA_034002805.1 Bacteroidales bacterium
AGTAATTAAAGCTGATTTGGATTTTTCAGTTCCAAAAGTTGCAACTCGAGCCGTAGTTTTATGCATATCTGCGAACCAAGACTCAAGTATTTTATATATAGGTTCTTTCATCGAAGCACAGGTATCAGTGTCAATATCAGGTAATTCAGGTCTACTCTCATGAATAAACCGCCATTCCATTAAAGGTATAGGAGTCGTAAGAGGGTTAACCTGAGTTATATCTAAAATAAAGTTGATTAAAAATCCAGCTGCACTGCCTCGACCTGGCCCTACTATGCTTACTTCCCATACTTTCTGAAGTATTTCTTGCATAGTATTAAAATAATTACCTAGTCTCTGTTCTATTTTCTCACTAATTTCCCACACGTGATATAATTCAGTATTAATTCTTTCTAACTCAATTTGACTGCCTTGCAGAATTCCTTGTTTTACTTTCTCATTAAACCCTTTAATGATTTTATATAAAAAATATCTATCAATTTCGTAATCTGAATGAGAAAACTTATAAAACATATCAAAATTATCATATTCGTGTAAATTGTTTTCCCAATTAAGAGTTCTAAACGGAATGGAAGGTACTGCAATATGCGATTTTAAAGAATAAAATTCACATTTATCTGCAACAACAAAAGTATTTTTAATCGCTTGGTCCATATCAGCGACAGTTAAATTAGAACACATACCCAAATATTCTTTAACTTCTTCTTCTGTTTGAAAATAAGTGTATCTATAAAATTTGTCTGTCTCTCTTTCTCCTTTTAAATCTTCTTGAGAATTTAAATAAGCAGAATGAATAAGTCTGTCTTCTTTTCTTAAATAATGGTTATCAGTAGCAACAATTAATTCAGTATTAGTTGCTACACTAAAGGCTTTCAACCAATTATTATAAATTATTTGTTCTTCATACTCAGCTGGTTGCAATTCCAAATATAAATCTCTTTTGAATAGTTCTTTTAATTTATAAATATAATCTAATATTTCTTGTTTTAATTCAGGATCACGAGTTCTATTAAATTCAAGGATTCTTTCTCCCATATAATTGCCTAAACAAGCGGTGGAAGCGATAAGATGCCCAGGATCACGAGTTATAATTTCTTGTAAATCACTCATGTATGTTGGCACTCTGGTTACAGCTCGTTTAAAAGCTCTACTCCATGCTCTTGTTGATAATTCGTTTAATTGCTCCCAGCCTTTTCTATCTTTAGCTAATAAAATTAGATGATAAAATCTTTCACCCTTGCCCCAAGTACTACCAGACATTCCTTCTTTAGCTAAATAAATTTCATTACCTAAAACTGGTTTGAAATGTGCCATACGATAATGTTCTGCAGTAGGCTGGCTTTCAAATAATTGCATTCCTTTTTGACGAATTTGATTTGCCGCTTCCCAAAATTTAACATGTCCAGCCATCGTATCATGATCAGTAATAAAAGCGGCAGTGCCACCCATCTTAAAACTCATGTTTACGCTATCTTGTGGTTTTATAATACAATCTCTCATTTTAATATTACTGTAATGTGTATGGTTATGAATATAGTTTAAGCTTATGGCACTCACTCCTTTTTTAACCCTATAATAATATTATACCATATTTTTAAGAAAATGTCAACCGAAACATTACAATTCTAAATCCTGCAACATCCAATCCTCTAGTATGATTTGTGGGATAGAAGCTCCATTAAAATAATTCATATTAGGTTTCCCAACTAGTTTCATCATTTTACCTGTTTCTGGTGGAGTACCTTTAAATCTAAAAGCCATATAGGTTAGTTCATCAGTTCTAATGCGCAATGTGTTTTGTTTTTCCCCAATAATATTAACCATTTCAGGCATCAGATATAATTCATCATATAATAAAATTTCTTCAAAACCCGGTCCGTAATGCATATCAAAAATTTCAAGAGCCTCAATAACTGCTGTTTTGTCACCTTCAATAGTAAACACACTATAGTATTTTTCAAATGGGGGCAGATTATCATCAGCATATTTTAAATATTCATCTATTTTATCTGCTGGCAAGCTCCAACCAAAAGCCCCTTGATGTCCAGCGACGAAATTAAATAATCCACTATTTTCACAGAAGTCTTTAAGATTTGCTACGGAACTGCCATTTATACTTCTTGCACTTCCAACAAAATCTCCTTTATCATTGATTCGTCCTAACAATACTGGCTTTTGATATAGCCCTGCAAGTTGCCCAGCTATTAATCCAGTCATTGAGTTTGGAGTTCTGGCTGGTACTTCTGCCAAAATAACTTTGTTTTTATCTTTAGATTGCTTTTGTAAATCTAAAACAATTCTAGTCACTAAAGGCTCTTTATCTCGGTCTTGCTTACCTTTAAGTCTAATAATATTCGCTACAACATACTCAGCATCTATTTCGCCAATAATTGCTTGAAATAAATTTAATTTTTCTTCGATTGAACCCATTCGAATTAAAGCATTAATTTGTGGAGCTAAATAAAAACTAATAACAATAGCATTAAATGGTTTGTCTTTTAATCGCTTATCGGCTTTTAAGTAAGCTTTAATATAAGGATTATAAATATTTTTTGTTCCTAAATTTACAATGGCTTTATTTTCTATATTTTTCAAAGACATAACATCCGCAACTAATCCAGTAGCAACTAAATCTAAAT
>JAVEZW010000409.1:0-2634 GCA_034002805.1 Bacteroidales bacterium
TTCTGTAAGCAATTTTTTCAGCTTTTTCAATTCCAATGGCACTTACACTATAGGCATCACCATTATCATTTGTTCCAGAACCACCAACTGAAATTAAATAAAACCAATAACAGAATGGTCCATTGTTAGTATGAACACCATAATAATCAGAAGAAGTTGTTACCCAATAAGTTCCTTTGTAGGTGTCAGGTAAGCTTTTTGATTTAGGATCACTTATTGAACGTAATACATATCCAATATCTTCACCCATTAACCAGTTGTCTTTTTCAGGAGCATAATGATATTCAATAGCACATCCCCAAATATCACTAAATGCTTCATTAAGTGCACCTGGTTCTTTAGAATAAGTTAAGTCGCAGGTGTAAGTACAAACTGCATGACCAAATTCGTGACCAAAAACATCAAGAGAAGTTAAAATATCGAAAGTAGAAGCACCATCACCAAAAGTGAAAACTGATCCATTCCAATATGCATTTTCATAGTTTTTGTCATAATGAACATAGGTTTTCATTAATGCACCGTTGCCATCAAAACTATTACGTCCGTGAATATTTTTAAAATAATCGTATGTGACCATTCCTGCCCAATGAGCATCAAGAGCACCATTATCTTTGGCAGTGTTATTATATTCAGTCCAGCTATTATTTGCATCGGTAAAATCAACAGCTGCAGTATAGCTTGTTCCTGTTTTGCAGTTATATGTGTAAATTCCGTTACCACGGGTAACATCTCTAAGTCTGTAAGCACCATTATAACTATCTGTTGAAATAGATTTAGTGCCACTATATCGTGTTGCAGCAGAACCTGTTGCAGCAGCTTTTTTGATAATAGAGTTAGTATGAACAATCTCGCCAGTTTGAGCATCAACATAAATATAATCTCTGCTTAATGGCTTAGATGCGTAAATATCAACTTTATAAGCTAAAACTGGTTTGTAAACCTCATCAATTTGTTTACCATAATCAGCTTCAACAATAACTAGTTCACTTGTAGGAGCGTACTCTTTTTCTTCTTCCCACATATATTTCTCAGCATTAACAAATGCTTTAGCTTTTTCAATCGCAATACCTGCTGATAAGGCAGGAGTAACATTAATGTTATCGATGGGTTTGTATTCACCACCAACAGTTTCAATTACGTCGTTGCGACTATGAACAGCATAAACACCGTATTCAACTTTTATACCTTTATGGTATTGTTGAAACTTTTCGTGAGTAAAACCAACCTTATCTTTTTCAGTTCGTAAGGTTTTGTACTCATCATTTTTTGTCATGCTAAGAACATTCGACAATGTAGATTTTGATTCGGATTGCAGAGCAGTTTTTCCTTTTGTATTAAATTCAATAAAATTAGGATAACCGTTTCTGTCTAGAATTTTTTCTTTAATTTCCTGTGAAAAAAGGAAACTTGAAGAAAAAATGAACACTAAAAAAAGAGTAAAAATTTTTTTCATCATAGATAGTAGATTAGGTTAATAAATTAAAATTTTTTGGTTTAGATCGTGGGCAATTTAAAATTATAATTGAATTGTTGCTCCGAAAAACGACAAACAACAACTTTCGAATGACAAAAAACAAGTTTCAGCATAAAAGCGGTTTGTTTAAACATTTTTCATTAAGGTTTAAACTTAATTGTTGATATCTCGTAAGTTGTTGTTTTACAATGTCTAATATAATATGTTTTTAGAAGTGTAAAATCAATTTTGGAGCAGTTTATTAAACTTAATTTGTTTATTTTAGTCAATCAATAAAAAATAATTTAAACGATTATTCAACTAAAAAAATACCAGTATGAAAAGATTGATAGCTAGTTTTTTATTTTTAGCACTAATCAGTGCTTTTGCATTTTCTCAGGAAACAGAAAAGAAAAAAGGTTACGAATTTACTCCAGTTAAGGACTTAAAGGCCTCGTCGGTAAAAAATCAGTTCCGATCAAGCACTTGTTGGAGCTTTTCGGCAATATCTTTTTTAGAGTCAGAGATGCTTCGTCTTGGAAAACCAGAAGTTAATTTGTCCGAAGCATGGATTATAAGGCACACTTTTGTTGAAAAAGCAATTCAATATGTACGTTGGCAAGGAAACCTTAATTATGCCGGAGGTGGTGCATTTCACGATGTTACTCATATGATAAAAAAATATGGAATAGTTCCTGAAGAGGTTTACAATGGTTTAAATTATGGCACCGATAAATATGTTCATAATGAGATAGATGCGGTTTTGAAAGGCTATCTGGAACAAGTTATTAAAAATCCAAACAGAGAACTAAGTACAGCCTGGTTAAATGGTGTTGAGGGAATTTTAGATGCTTATCTGGGCACAAGACCTGAGAAGTTTACCTATAATGGAAAAGAATACACACCAAAATCATTTGCAGCAGAGTTTGTCGGATTAAACATGGACGATTATATTGAGTTTAGTTCGTTTACACATCATCCATATTATAAGCAATTTATTATGGAGGTTCCTGATAATTGGGCTATGGGAATGGTTTACAACGTAACACTGGATGATATCATTAAGATTATTGATAACTCAATTGAAATGGGTTATACTGTTGGTTGGGGTGGTGATGTTAGCGAAAAAGGTTTTTCGTGGAAAAATGGAGTTGCCATTATTCCTGATATTAAATACGAAG
>JAVEZW010000410.1:0-2628 GCA_034002805.1 Bacteroidales bacterium
ACCTGCAGGATCAAAAACCGCTACCTTTTTTTCTTCTTGAGCATTAGCAAAGCCAAGTGTCAAGACCATTAAAAGTAAAAGTATAACATAATTTTTGCTCATATAATAGATTATTTAATTATTTATCAATGGTACAATTTCATTCGAAATCTGCTTGCTTATTTGATCATATGCATTTCTGGCTGCCTCTTTATATGATTTGTTATGTCCTCCCTTTTCTGAGATTTCATTTTGATAAACATGTTTATCAGAGGGCGATTTGTATAGTTTTACTGCCGCATCAACATAGCTGTAATATATTCCATCGGCTATATTATATTCTCTTGATGTTGCTGAAATATCTATTTTCCAGTCAGCTATTTCGGGGTCAACAACAAAGTTACAGCCGTTTTTTGACAAAATTGCTTTAAGGTTGTTTTCGATTAAATAAGTAGGATAGCCAAATAAATCTTCATTAGTTGTCATAAAAACATTAATACCCTGAGCTAATCGTGCATTTGCCTGAGCAACATCATTATACAGACTCATGGTTTTTTGCATTTTCAAATCATCGTCTGTAATATTTTTATCCAAGGCACTTAAAATACCCTGCGCTTCGGCAATTTCGTTGAATATTGGAAGAGACTTATTAAACTCATCTTTCGCTTTTTTCTTTTCTCTGTTATTTTCGAGTTCAGTTGCCGCATTAATAAAACCTTCTATTTGCTGAATCTTTAAATTTAGATTTGCTTTATAATATCCGATAACCTCATATTTATTAGCAAAAGCAAATCCATAAACCGTATTGTTTTTAACAAAACTTTCAATTCGTATTCCGTTAATATCAAGCTTACTCGATATTTTTATTTGCGATTGTAATGTTTCTGTAACCGTTTCGTTAAAAGACTTTGCATTTTTTTCTATGAAGCTTTTACTATAACTATCGCTTACACTCTGAACAGAAGCAAGTATACTTTCGGACAAATTACCACGAGCCATATTTTTAACACGTTCGGTTGCTTCGGCAATTGACTCATTTTTATTTTTTTCATCCTGCACAAATCCTGTAATATAAATACTTGCAGGGTACTGCTCGGCTCTCCATGAGTCTTTTAACCATGTAGGATCATTTTGCGCTTTTACAGATGAAAATGTTATAACGAATAGTACGATTAGGTAAGAATTAATACTATACCAAAAGTTTCTATTTTTCATTTGAGCATAATTTACCAGCGAAATATACAATAAATATACCAAAATTTTAAAGCATTTATTTTTTTTGTAATTAATAATTGACCAAATGTTTAATTTAATACATATAGAACCTATTTTATATAGCCATAATTTCGAATTCAACCTAATAAAACTAATCTATAGCTGTTTTAAATTCTGGATTTAAGCAAAAAAAAGTGCAACCTTTTTGGGCTGCACTTTACAATTTTAAAACTATATGTAAATTCCTTTATACCTTTTTCTCGAATCTTGAATAGTAACGGTTTTTAGCCTTTTTTGGATCAGACCCCTGTTCAATATAAAGAGTAGTTTTGTGATCAATTACAACTGCCTGCATCTTAGAAAGATCGGGCGATTTAAATACAACCTGTTTTTTTTCATACATTGCCATAATTCACTATTTCCTTTCAATTTGTAAAACTATTTATACTCAAAATATTTTATTTGGATCGATGATTTGTTAAAAATTGCATTCATCGAGCTTATTTATTAATCTGTAGGAGCTTTTTATTGAAGTCGTTCTTAATTTATTTAGAGAAGTTTTTGAACTAAAAATCTAAATGATAAGCACTTAACAGAAATTCTTAAAAGACAAAGTTAAGTTAAAATATCGATATATTTAGGTTAATTGAAAATTAAATTATTTATTATTAATATAATGTAAAAAAATTGACAGGTGTTCTTAAAACTATTCTTTACTATTAACGAGGAAACGATTGAATATTTATAGGAAAAATTTCAGAAAATAAATTCTGAAACCAGCTACCTGATTATTTAATTTAAATAAATTTAAAATCTGTTTGACAATTCATTTTTATCTCACAAAATGGGTATATTCTTTTTTTTCTTTTTCTGGAGGTTGAATAGTGTCTTTTGTTGCTTCTTTCATTTTTAACAGCCATGACATATTCTTCGCTAATACCCGCATAATTTGCTTGCCTTCATCATCTTTGTTAACCTCACCAGCCACTCTTCCGTGTATTACATTCCAATAATTGGATGTGGCAATAATCATTTCAGAGTATGTTAAGTAGTGATTCAAACTATCGAAAGTAGCCGAACCTCCTGATCTTCGAACTGCCGCTACAGCTGCGCCCACTTTATGACGTAATAGGCTGCCGTTTGATCCTGAAACATAAAACAGCCTGTCTAAAAAGCTTTTCATTGTACCCGGAATGCCCGAATAATAAACCGGAGATCCTAGAATAATGCCATCAACATCTTTAATTTGCTGAATCCAATGATTCATTTCATCGGTTTTTATAACACACTTTTCATCTTTGTTTATTGAACATTTACCACAGCCGGTGCAACCATGAATCATTTTATGTCCAATATGAAGTATTTCAAATTCAATACCATTCTTTTTAAGCTCATCGCCAACCATGGATAATGCATGAAAAGTGTTTCCTTCCT
>JAVEZW010000411.1:0-2626 GCA_034002805.1 Bacteroidales bacterium
TTCGGTAGCTTCCCTTCCGCGGGGCGTACGTTTTATAAATCCCTCTTTTATTAAAAAAGGTTCATACACTTCCTCAATGGTTCCGGCATCTTCTCCAACTGCAGTTGCAATGGTAGAAATACCCACCGGCCCCCCTTTAAATTTATCGATAATACAATACAGAATCCGGTTATCCATTTCATCGAGCCCGTATTCATCAATATTTAAAGCTTTTAAGGCATGTTTGGTAATTTTTATATCGATTTCGCCTGTACCTTTTACCTGGGCAAAATCGCGGACACGTCGTAAAAGCGAATTAACAATCCTTGGAGTACCACGGCTGCGGAAAGCGATTTCGCCCGCTGCTTCATCACTAATTTTTACATCGAGTATTTTTGCCGACCTTTTTACAATTCCGGTAAGTACAACTGCATCGTAATATTCAAGGTGAGAATTGATACCAAACCGAGCCCGCAGCGGCGAAGTCAGTAATCCTGAACGAGTAGTCGCACCAATCAGCGTAAACGGGTTTAATTCCAACTGAATGGACCGTGCGCTTGGACCTTTATCAATCATGATATCAATCCTGAAATCTTCCATTGCCGAATACAAATACTCTTCAACAACAGGAGATAACCTGTGAATTTCATCGATAAAAAGCACATCTCTGAATTCGAGGTTGGTAAGCAGTCCGGCAAGATCGCCGGGTTTATCCAGAACCGGACCCGACGTAATTTTAATATTTACTCCAAGTTCGTTGGCAATAATATTTGAAAGAGTTGTTTTTCCCAGTCCGGGCGGGCCGTGCAAAAGCACATGATCCAGTGATTCGCCCCGCATTTTAGCCGCCTGTACAAAAATCTTCAGGTTATCAACAATCTGTTTTTGCCCGCTAAAATCATCGAATTGAAGAGGACGCAACTTTTGATCAAATTCCAGTTCATTTTCAGAAAGCGATCCTCCTCTAATATCTAAAGTTTCGTCCATAATCAATGATTTTCAAGGCTGGTATTTTTTAATAATGTCATTAAGTTCGATCGACGTAAAAGGTTTTGAAAGATAATCGGTCATACCTGCCTGTAAACATTTTTCTTTGTCATTATCCAATGCATTGGCTGTTAATGCGATAATGGGTATTGGTTTGGTCGCACCTGATTCTTTTTCCAGATTGCGGATAAAAATTGTGATTTCGTAACCATCCATTTCAGGAAGCATAATATCCATTAATATCAAATCAAATTTGTTTTCCTTAAATTTGGTAATTGCATCCCGGCCGTTGGTAACAGCAGTAACCGTATAATTTTGTTTCCGCAAATTAAACATGACCACTTTCTGGTTTAACAAATTATCTTCTACAAGAAGAATTTCCATAATTTCATATTATTAATAATATCTTCTAACAAATATAGAAATCTAATTTAGTTAATTATTACCTGTTGGTAACTGTTAATTTCTATTTATCAGTTTTTATTCATAGGATTTAAACCCTGTTTTACTTCTTTTTTAAACATCTTTTGAGCTAATTAAGTTGTTATAATAAAGTATTTTAAATGACAATATCAACAACTGTTAATTTAAATTGAATTGGTTTTATAGAGGATGTAAACAGGTTGATTTGTTGTGGAAAGTTTGAGTTGAAATACCTCTATTATTTTATCGTTATTCAAAAATGAGATCGTGGTATATAAATATTGAAAAAATGCAAGTTTTATTTTAAAAGATTATTTTTGTTTTTTTACCGGTAAAGGCATTGTTATTAACAATACTGGTTTTTGTAATTTTTTGGATGATAAAGGATTATAATTAATGACTGAAAATTTCAACATACTTGTTAATAAACTTAATTCTTTTAAGCTCAGGTACTACTTATACCGACTTTTAAAAGGATTGATTATAACCCTTTTTAGTTTATTGATGATTTATGTGTTGTTTTCGGTGATGGAGTATTTTATTTATTTTTCGTCAGCCTACCGCAAAATACTTTTTTTCGGGTTCACAATTTTCGGAGGATTGTTGTTTATTCAGTTTACCGGAATACCACTGTTAAAATTATTACACATTTTAAAACCGATCGATACCAGATCGGCATCGGTGATGATTCAGAATAATTTTTCAGATATTAAAGATAAACTATTGAATATTATTGAATTAGCTTCAATATCGGGGAATCAGTATTCCAACGAAATAGTACTCGCCAGTATCGATCAAAAAATTAGAGAGTTAAAAATTTTCGATTTTAACGAAGCAGTTCAATTTAAAAATCTACGGTATATTTTGTTGTATTTTATTATCAGTTTGACCGTTACAACTGGTATTTTTTTGGTTAACAGAAATGTGTTTACCGAATCGACACAACGTATCATTCATTATAATACTGAATTTGTAAAACCTGCTCCCTATACTTTTTCCTTAATAAATACTTCACTGAATGCCAAAAAAGGTGAATCTTTTACCTTTAAAATGAAGTGTGAAGGAGATGAAATTCCGCAGATGGTTTATATAAATATTGAAGAAAACAACTACCTGATGAAAGGTATGGCGGACGGGAATTTTGAGTTTGAAGTGGCTTCGGTAATTAATCCGGTAACTTTTTACTTTACCGATTTAAAGTACAATTCAAAGGAGTATAATTTATTATTACTTCCAA
>JAVEZW010000412.1:0-2624 GCA_034002805.1 Bacteroidales bacterium
TTCAAAAGAAGTTGTTGATTTGGAAGATATTAAAATGCCTGTGGAGACTACCGAAGGGATGGACCCGGATTCTATAAAAAATATAATTTACGCCGGAGAAAGTAATATTGTTTATTACCTCGACAACAGGTATCATTTAAGTTTACCCGTTCCGGTTTACCTTGCTCAGGGTGGGGGCAAGGTGGTTGTGGATATTGTTGTAAACCGCCAGGGTAGAGTAACTCAGGCGACCGCACGTAAAAATCCCTCCATTCGCGACGAACAAATATTTTTGTACGCACAGGTTGCCGCTTCGAGGACCGTCTTTAATACTGATTTTTCAGCACCTGCACAGCAAAAAGGAACTATTGAATACAGTTTTATTGCCCAGTAAAGTTCATGTTAATTTAATTTTATCTTTAACATGATTTAACACATTTGAATTGTGTAGTTCCAGATTCGCTCTTATCTTTGTGGTACGTTTATTTTCATAAGTTTAGGTTTAGTTAGGTTAGTTAGTTTAATGAGAAAAGGATGGGTTGTTGAACCCGTCCTTTTTAATTTTTGCTACCCCCCCCAAAAAAATATTCCCTTTACTTTCTCTTATTAATGAATTGATTGTATTTTTAGGGCAAAAATGGTAATTCATTGGGAATTAGATTTTTTAGCTTAAAAAAATAGTCGTTGTCAATAATATTTGAATATTTATTTTAAAATTTGGGTTACCTTTTTATCAATTATCGAATAATAATGTAGAAGATGAGAAATTATAGCGATGAACAAATCCTAAAAGGAATTTTAAGGCATGACAATTTAATCTTACAATACATTTACAAGGAGTACTATTACAAGGTTAGTTTTTTTATAAAAAAGAATCAGGGTAGCGAGGATGATGCTAATGATTTATTTCAGGAAGCTATTATTGTTATCTACAGAAAATTGAAAGAAAATGATTTGATTTTCGCAAAAAGTTCTTTCCAGGGTTATTTGTTTTCAGTTTGCCGCTTCTTATGGTTAAAGCAGTTGGAAAAAAGGCGGATTGAAAAGGAGAAATTGAACGACACTTTGCCCTTCCAGGAGGATTTGTATGATGAAAGCCTGGCTGATATTGTGGAAAAAAATGAAAGGTTTAGTTTGTATCAAAAACATTTTAAAAGTTTAGGTACCGACTGCCAAAAGTTGTTACAGCTATTTTTCGATAAAGTGCCTTTAAAGGAGATAGCAAGGATAATGGGCTATAAAGGAGAAAAATATGCTAAAACCAGAAAATTTAAGTGCAAAGAATTATTGACAAACCGTATAAAACAAGATACAGAATACAAAAAAATACTTGAAGATGATACCTAATACAGAATTTTTTGAATGGATTGAAAATTATCACCTGAATCAATTGGATGATAATGAAAAACTTGAATTTGAGGACCAACTTAAACGCAACAGTGAATTAAGGGAAGAATTCAAATTACAACTCGAAATACAAACAGCAATAACCGAAAAAGATGTTATTAACCTCCGGGAACAATTGCACTCAATTGTAAATCAAAATGTAACCAACAAGGAGGCAGGGGCGTTCGAACTGCTCGATGATTTTGTAAACATCGAAGAGATTACTGACTCGGTTTCGCCCGAAGATTTAATAAATTATTACGATTCACTTCCCAAAGTTCACGTTTATCAGCACAAATTAGTTGCAGATGAAAATGTTCATCAGTTTTATCTGGAACAGAAAAAGTCGAAACACAATGGCGAAGCAGAAGAGGAGCTTTACGATGATTTTGATGATTTGGAAGAATTCGAAGGATTAGGTGAGGCAATTCTGGAAAAAGATATACTCAGCCTGCGTGAAACATTGTCACATGTGGCGAAATCGATCAAACCCCAGTTTTCTTCAGAAGATATAGACCTCTATATTAATGGAGAACTCTTCGGGCCTGAAATGGAATTATTTGAAACTGAAATGGAGCAGAACAGTGCATTAAAACAGGAGGTTGAGTTGCATCTTGATCTGGAAGATGCAATTCGTGAAACCGATATTTTTGCACTTCGTGATCAACTTTCTCACATTATACAAACCGAAACCTCGTGGAATGTAGATGAACAGAATATCGAAGATTTTATCGATGGAACTTTAGAAGGGACATTATTGGAGGAGTTCAGAGCTGAATTAGCGGGGAATACAGATTTATTGGCAGAAGTTACACTCCGCAGAAATATTAATGAAGCGATTGGTGAAAAAGATGTTTTGTCGTTCCGTGAGGGGCTGCAATCGGCGCGTAAAAATCTGGAAAATACGGAAATCAAGTCTATCGTACCTGAATCTGTCACTAATGTAAGGTTCATTAAAGTTTGGAAACAAAGTGTTGCTATTATAATCCTGCTTATCGGAATCTCTGGTGTTCTGAATTATGGGTACAATTCTCTTGACAAGACCTACAATACCTATTATGAATCGCCTCAATGGTCGCCGGAAAGGTCTGTCACAACCGAACTCAATTATTTAAATGAGGCCAATCAATACTACATAAACGGCAATTACGAAAAAGCAATTGAATTGTATGATATTGCTATCAAGGAAGAAACCGAAAAATTTGTATTCCATTTTTATAAAGGAGCAAGCCTGCAGAATATGAATAAACTGGAGGAAG
>JAVEZW010000413.1:0-2604 GCA_034002805.1 Bacteroidales bacterium
CTTACTTCTGGATCAAGTCTTGTAGCTCCAATATAGTATTTATCACATTTAGGACTGTACAAAATATATACATGAAATTTATCCATAACAAAAAAGGTCAGCGTTTATGCCGACCTTCTTGCTCCCCAGCTAGGACTTGAACCTAGGACCCCCTGATTAACAGTCAGGTGCTCTAACCAACTGAGCTACTGAGGAATTTTATACACCTAGTTGGTGTTTCGAGTGGCAAAAATAATTTCTTTTTACTATTTAACAAAACTTATATCAAAAAAAATTAAATAATTTGTTTTTTTATGATTTCTGCTTTAATCTTTCGCAATGATATTCAATAAATCAACCTTAAATTAATGCTAATTTATTATTGACAAATTTTTTTATTGTATTTTTGAAAAACAAAATTAAAAACTTCTATTATGTACGGTAAATTAAAAGACTTTCTTCAAAAAGAACTGGCTGATATTAAAGAGGCCGGATTATATAAAAACGAACGTGTTATTACCTCTCATCAAAAAGCTGAAATAACAATAAGTACAGGTGAAAAAGTACTGAACTTTTGTGCCAACAACTACCTAGGTTTATCTGATCATCCCAGACTGATTGAAGCAGCTAAAAAAGGGGTTGATAAAAGAGGTTTCGGAATGTCGTCGGTACGATTTATTTGTGGTACTCAGGATATTCATAAAGAACTCGAAGCTAAAATTGCCGATTATTTTGGAACCGAAGATACTATTCTGTATGCTGCTTGCTTTGATGCAAATGGGGGTATTTTCGAACCTTTATTTGGTGAACAGGATGCTATTATATCTGATTCATTAAACCATGCTTCTATCATTGATGGTGTTCGTCTTTCAAAAGCTCAACGCTACCGATACCAAAATGCTGACATGGAGGATCTCGAGAACCAATTAAAATTAGCTCAGGCACAACGATTCAGAATTATTGTTACTGATGGTGTTTTTTCTATGGATGGCAATGTTGCCCCAATGGATAAGATTGTTGCCTTGGCAGAAAAATACGATGCTCTTGTTATGGTAGATGAGTGTCACTCTGCTGGCGTGGTTGGTAAAACAGGACGTGGTGTTACCGAACAATTCAATGTTCGTGGAAAAGTTGATATTATTACTGGCACACTTGGAAAAGCATTTGGTGGAGCTATTGGAGGTTTTACGACCGGCCGAAAAGAAATCATCGAACTATTACGTCAGCGTTCACGCCCTTATTTATTCTCAAACTCGATCCCTCCATCAGTGGTATATGCCGGTATTGAGGTTTTTGATCTGTTAAAAGAATCGAATGCATTACATGATAAGCTAATCAGCAATCGTGATTATTTTAAAGACAAAATGATTTCTGCAGGATTTGATATAAAACCAACTCAATCGGCAATTCTGGCTGTAATGTTATACGATGCAAAACTTTCGCAGGATTTTGCATCTAAATTATTAAAAGAAGGCATTTATGTTATCGGATTCTACTTCCCTGTGGTACCTAAAGAACAAGCCCGAATAAGGGTTCAGGTTTCTGCTGGACACGAAAAAGAGCATCTCGATAAAGCGGTTGCAGCTTTTACTAAGGTTGGTAAAGAACTTGGTGTTTTAAAATAATGATTAGAAAAGGCAGCTTTTAGCTGCCTTTTTCATTCTCAGAAATTTCTATTAATTAGAACAATCCGTGTATCTGTGCATCGATTTTGCTGATTACATGACTTAAATCTTCTTTATTCTCCGAAAAATTAAGATTATCAACATCAATAATAAGGAGTTTTCCTAAATCATATCCTTCAATCCAGGCTTCATAGCGTTCGTTAAGTCGCTTAAGATAATCAAGGCGAATAGAGTTTTCGTAATCACGACCTCTTTTTTGTATTTGATTTACCAGAGTTGGAACAGAAGCTCTTAAATAAATTAATAAATCAGGTGGCTGAATAAGTGTGGTCATCGATTTAAAAAGGGTAAAATAATTGTCAAAATCGCGTGTCGACATTAAACCCATGGTATGTAAGTTGGGAGCAAAAATAAACGCATCTTCATATATTGTACGATCCTGAATAACTGTTTTTCCTGATTTGCGGATACTTAAAATCTGTCCAAGTCTGCTATTTAAAAAATAAATTTGCAGATTAAACGACCAACGCTGCATATCTTCGTAAAAATCATTCAAGTAGGGATTTACATCTACATCCTCATAATGGGCGTCCCAATGATAATGTTTTGACAATAACCCAGTTAAGGTTGTTTTTCCCGAACCAATATTTCCGGCAATGGCAATATGCATTGCCTCTGTTTTAATCGATTTTGACATACTGTAATATCTTTAGCTGTTTCCGTTTTGATTGAATAGATTTGGCGTATTTTCGAATAATGTAGGATAATCTTCATCAAATTTCTTAAGTATTGACCCTATAATCATTTCTCGCATCATTTTTGACTTATTGGTAATTTTGTATTTCTTACAATAATGATTAATGGCCTGAATCTCTTTCTCATTAAACAAGATCGTTCCCTTAAATATTCGTTTTAACTTTTTTACTTTTTCCGGTTTTCTTTTTTTCACTATAAAGTTAATTATTTGTGATTAGTTATTTATGCTATAAATTGAAATTCT
>JAVEZW010000414.1:0-2595 GCA_034002805.1 Bacteroidales bacterium
TGAATCATTGTAAAAAACAGCAATCCTTGAATTTCCAGAAACAGTATTTACCTTAAATAGCTGTCCTCCCATTACTGCTGGGTTTTGCGGAACGATTGCAATTCCTTTAAACGATTCCGAAAATAGCGAATCAACGGTATCGTTTGCGGCATACGTGTTATTAATGAGTAAATCAGTAAATTCGGGGCTTAACTTAAAGGCCACAATAGAATCACCCTGCAATCTATAACTGGAGTTTATTTTATTTGATTCAGAGTACATGTTACTGAAATCAGTAGATACATAATATATTGGATCTTCTGAAATAGCAGAATCAAGTTCGTAAACATTTATAACAAAGTTATTGTTGGTTACCCCATAAATTGAATCGACATTTAAGAAAAGTACAGCCGAATCGACTATGGCAGTTTTAAAAACATTAGCAACCTGGTTGGGTTTGAATTGTGTAACCAGTGTTCCTTCGAACGATCCATGATATGAGCTGTTTATCAAACCAACGTAATAACTTGTCAGGTTTTTTGATCTGTAATGCTTCTGTGTTTCAAGATAACTGGTAAAATTAAATTGGGTTGTATCATACAGATAACCAATCTTGTCGTTATCTGAAATAAGATTCGATCCCAACATGTTTGCGTCATCGTTACACGAGTAATTAAATAAAATTGCGCCAAAAATCAACAACACCAAAAAGCCTGTATTTAATTTTTTGGCAACAACTGTAAGTTTTGTATTCATAAGTTTTTTAAAGGATTTTATCGTAAAATTGTGAGTATGCTTCAATATATTCTTCGTTATCGTAATGTTCTATAAACGGTTTTTTTGTCGATTTAATATAATCGTGTAGCTCAGAATTTATTTTTTTACTTCCTACAATAACGCCATCCGACATATCAATAGCTAATTTATTAAGGTTTACAAAGCTTGGCTCTTTTAAAATTTTAACATCTGATTTTGTTATATTTTCATAGAGCAACTTATCTTTAAAATCCTTATGTAATGGATTTTTAAATTCATTTTTATAAACCGAATAAACTACTTTTGAGTTTGCAAATAAGGGATCTTCGTTGTATGCTTTTTTAATGTATAACGGAATCAAACTGGTAAACCACCCATGACAATGAATTAAATCGGGCGACCATCTTAACTTACGAACAGTTTCCAAAACTCCTCTTGCAAAAAAGATGATTCGTTCATCATTGTCGGCAAACTCTTTTCCACTTTCATCTTTGCAAATATATTTTCGTTGAAAATAATCTTCATTATCAATAAAATAAACTTGCATTCGTGCTGATTGTATCGATGCAACCTTTATAATTAAAGGATGATCTGTATCATCGATAATCAAATTCATACCAGAAAGACGTATAACTTCATGTAATTGGTTGCGTCTTTCATTTATACATCCAAACTTAGGCATGAAAGTTCTTATCTCTTTCCCACCATCCTGAATCCCCTGTGGAAGGTTTCTTCCAATTAGCGACATTTCTGTTTCGGGCAAATAGGGAGTTATTTCTTGCGAGATAAATAAAACTTTTTTGTTTTCCATCTGAGGGAATGTTGAATTAAATAAATCTATGCAAAATTAGTAAAAATTAAATTAATCATCAACTATTTAGTAATTGCATAATATCATGTATCTTAGAATTTATTTAGTTCTTTCTTTTTTTAAACCATCGTTCGTATTACCTTTATACTTTATATTTGTGCAATTTTTAGCAGTATGAAAAGAATTGATAATAAAGCAGAGCTAGTAAAAGAGCTTAACCGACTAAGAGAGAACTCAAAAACGATCGGTTTTGTTCCTACCATGGGAGCCTTGCACGAAGGTCACCTTTCGCTTATCCGTTATTCGAATAAACAGAATGATTTTACCGTAGTAAGTATTTTTGTTAATCCTACCCAGTTTAACGATAAAAAGGATTATCAACGCTATCCAAGAATTGTTGAGGATGATATTAAAAAACTTGAAACCGTTACCTGTGATTTCTTATTTACTCCATCGGAACAGGAAATGTATCCCGAAAACGATACGCGTGAGTTTGATTTTGGTAACCTCGATAAAGTTATGGAAGGAGAATTCAGACCTGGCCATTTTCGTGGAGTAGCACTTATAGTAAGTAAACTTTTTGAAATTGTTAATCCTACCAGAGCTTATTTTGGCGAAAAAGATTTTCAGCAACTAACTATCATTAAGCATCTTACAAAATCAAATGGATATTCCACTGAAATTGTTCCTTGTCCGATATTAAGAGAAGCTGATGGATTGGCCATGAGTTCAAGAAACATGCTCCTTACAACCGAAGAAAGAAGACATGTACCACTTATTTCTAAAACACTTTTTAAAGCCATTGAAAAAGTAAATAAACTTTCGGTTGTAGAAACAAAAGATTGGGTTGTACGTTCTATTAATGCCGATCCATTTATGAAAGTCGAATATTTTGAGATTGTAAACGATACTAATCTTGAGTCGGTAAAAAACTGGAGCGACCAAAAAACATGTGTGGGTTGTATAGCCGTTCATGTTGGAAATATAAGACTTATAGATAATATTAGATTTAATTTGTAAATTTGTACCGAATAAATCAAAGCTATGAA
>JAVEZW010000415.1:0-2594 GCA_034002805.1 Bacteroidales bacterium
GTGGATAGAAGAAAAGAAAAGCTTGCCGTGGATTTTGAAATATGGACAAGAATGGCTCCATTTTACTTTCTGTGAAAAAATTGTACGTATTTGATAGTTTTATCAATTGTGCTTCGCTCCTATTTACTTGAAAAATTTTTAACTGCTTGACGCCTATTTTGAAGGAATTTGATAGTTATGAATTTTGTGATTCGACAAATGTCGCCAATCTTGTTTGATGGTACGTCAAGCTTTTTTTTAAGAGGCATTATCACTCGCTGGTGGATTTCGTGCCAGTTTATAACACGCGGTCATATTTTAGCGGGGGTTTTTGGGTTCTTGACTTTTATTACTATTTTTAAACTTTAGTTATCGTGGGACAATTTTGCGGAACGAATTCCCCGCCAAAACATACCGCGAGACCGTTAGCGGTAAATAATTATTAAAGCCATGGATATTAGAATCTTATTAGGTCAAATTACAGTTGAAAATGTTTCGCAACTTAATCCAGAAACAATTAGTTCTACATGGAATAATTTATTGTATATATTGATAGGTGCTTTCTTGACATTTTCAGCACAAATTGTAATTGAAATCTATAAGAATAAAAAAGAAAAGAAGACTAAGCGTGTTCTTAGCGTTGGTAATTTAACTGAATATCAAACTAAATTGATAGAGACAACTGTGGATTTGGCTCAAAAATATTATCTGATAGGTTTTTATATTGAAAAAATTAAAGAAGAGAAGAAAATCGATAAAGATTCTATGAGCATTGACTTTTATTTGCGTTTTAATAAAGCAAATGAAGAATTTAATAATTTAAGAAGTGAAAGGAATGAGCTAATTGCTAAAACAGAGAAAGAGTTAATGCTATATAGATTATTTTCTAAAAGAAAAGAAAAAGCCATTAATGAAATTAGAAACATAAAGACTTTTAGTATTAGCCAGACAGTTGAAAACATTTTAACTGAAAATAATATTTCACCTGAATTAATTAATATTAACTCTAATCTGAGTGAAATAGAAAAGCTGACAAGAAGTAAATTTAGTCCTTTAGTTGAAATTTTTATTAACTCATTGATTATTGAATAATTATCAACCGCTAACATTGGCTCACATTTTATGCGGGTTTCAGCGGTTTTTTGACATTTTTAATTTAACTTTACTTTTTCAACGGCTGATTGGAACGCTGGGCGGAATTCCCGCACAAAACGTAGCCAAAAACCGTTATAAACCAGCACGTGATTTTTGCTGAAAAAAGATGGCCATCGCACAAAACGCCTGTTTAAAAAAATCTTAAATCGTGGTTAGGGCTGTGGATATTTATGATTAAAAAGTTATTCTAATTAATAGTAACACGTGGATAGTAGAAAAGAAAAGCTTGCCGTGGATTTTGAAATATGGACAAGAATGGCTCCATTTTACTTTCTGGGAAAAAATTGTACGTATTTGATAGTTTTATCAATTGTGCTTCGCTCCTATTTACTTGAAAAATTTTTAACTGCTTGACGCCAATATTGAAGGAATTTGATAGTTATGAATTTTGTGATTAGACAAATGTCGCCAATCTTGTTTGATGGTACGTCAAGCTTTTTTTTAAAAGGCATTATCACTCGCTGGTGGATTTCGTGCCAGTTTATAACACGCGGTCATATTTTAGCGGGGGTTTTTGGGTTCTTGACTTTTATTACTATTTTTAAACTTTAGTTATCGTGGGACATTTTTGCGGAACGAATTCCCCGCCAAAACATACCGCGAGACCGTTAGCGGCAACTTTGCAAAAAATATAGACTATGAGTATTGATAGAAAATATTGGATATCTTTTTATTTTAGAAAAGGAGAAATTCCAGAAATAATATGCCCAACCTGTAAAGAAGGCAAATTGGTTAGAAACAAAGACTTTATTTCTTTTGAAACAAAAAAATCAATTGATTTACGTGATTTATACTTTACAAATGAAATGAATTATGAAGAAAATTTTGTAGGATTCCTAAAGTGTAATAATAAAAACTGTTTAGATAATGTATCGGTTATAGGAACAGCCTTTTTAGAATCAGATGAATCGGATTACGATGGTTCTTTAGAATCCAAACGACCTTCATTTTGCATTTATTATCGACCAGAATATTTTATTCCACCATTAGAAATATTTCGTTTAAAAAAAGAATATCCTTTAGCAATCAATAATGCACTTAGAGATTCATTTAAACTATTTTTCTCTGACACTGAATCGAGTGCTAATAAAATTAGAATTGTAATTGAAATTCTTTTAGACATCTTGAAGGTTCCAAAGAATTTCATGAATTCACGCAACAAGAGAGAAAAATACAAACTCCACAAACGTATCGAATTATATAAAAATACAAATACTGAAATAGTAGAATTACTATTATCCGTAAAATGGATTGGGAATTATGGAAGTCATAAAGAAAATTTAAAAAGAGATGACCTTATTGATGCCTATACCTTTCTTCAAATGGTATTAGACAAACTTTATGATGACAATTCAAAAAAGATACTATATCTAGCGAAAACAATAAACAAGACTAAAAAACCTGCTTCCAAGTCGAATAGAAAATAAAAAGCAGCCGCTAACAGGTGGTTTAGCCTACTG
>JAVEZW010000416.1:0-2586 GCA_034002805.1 Bacteroidales bacterium
TAACTGTAAGTATCAAAAGGATCTTTTTCACCCGCTAATGTCTGAAACCGCTTGATATTTTCATTTGCATCGAGTCTGAATAAATCGCGCATGGCAGCACCAATCGTTCGAACAGCTCCTTTATATAAATAGGCATATGCATTATCAATATCAATGGTTGGAATGAATGAAAACTTTCGCTCGGGCAATGTAAAACCAAAGAATTTATTTTTAAGCATTTGAGCCAATTCGTAAATCCATTGGTCAACAATAGGATCCTGCAAAAATCCATTTTTAAATGCCAAACTTTGGTTAGCCTCAAATCGTCCATGCTGATCGGCACTAAAAGGCAAATACTCTTCGTAACGACTAATTAAGTAAAAGCTGGCTGCAAACACATCAAACGGTATATCTGACTTGTCGGAAGTTTGAAAAAAAATCTTATGATTATTCCAGGTACTTACATCAATCTTTTTCTGAAGTATATTGGTCTCAAACAACAAATCTTTTGGTTCTATCCAGAAAGAATCTGCAATTTCCTCATTAGAATAATTTATTTTGGGGAGATTTGATTTTTGAAAGTAAACCTTATCAGTAGTTATCTGAAATTCGTGGTTGAGTATATCAGCGAAGATGAATTTTAAAATATACTCAAGTCTTTTGGTGGCTTCTGATGTATAAATTAGTATCAAGATTTCGAGGGATTAGTTTACCCAAATTTACAAAAAATAACGATCATTCAAACTCGATAACCGTAATTCCCGAACCGCCAAACTGAACCTGCTCATCGTGATATTTCTTAATAACATTAACTGATCCAAGATATTGACGTATAAGTTGTCTAAGTATTCCATCGCCTTTGCCATGCAATATTCTTACATTACCAATATTTATAACTATTGCCTCGTCAATAAAGTCGCGAACCATTTGCAGAGCCTCATCGGCACGTTTACCTCGAACATCAATTTCGGGTTTAAAGTTTAATCGTTTTTCGCCGAAATCCCACGATTGGGTTTTTGTTCCGGAATCCTTATTTAGTTTTTTGTATTGCTCTTCAGAAATTTTTTCGAGTTTTTTGTAGTTTAGTGTCGTAATCATATTGCCAAAAGCCACCATAATACTATCTCCATTTACATCAAGCACTTCGCCTGTTGATGTTTGTCCAAACAATTTAACCTTATCTCCTTTTTCAAGGTTCTCAGGTTTCTTATCGACAACAAGCTTCGATTTTTTAATCAGTTTAGGCTTTCCATATTTTTCGCGATGCTCGAGCTTTTCTATTTTACGTTTTATTTTAGCTTCCTCATCTGCATTAATTGAATTGATCTCCTCCTTAAACTCATCGAGCTGTTTTCTTATGGTCTTCGTTTTTTCTTTCTCCGCCTGGCTTTCGCGAATCTCGAATATAGCATTTTCTATGCGTTTATTTACTTCGGCTAATAAAAGCTGTGCATCTGTTTTTGTCTTGGCTAAAATCTCTTTCTTTGATTTTTCGGCAATCTCAAGCTCCTGATTATACTTTACAATAAGTTCTTCAAGGTTTTTCTCTGATTTTCGAATGCTTTCGCGCTTTGTCTCCCAATACCGTTTATCACGAATAATATCCTTGAGGTTTTTATCAAAATCGATATGATCCTTACCAATTTTGGCAGTAGCTTTTTGAAGGATTTCTTCGGGCAATCCTATTTTGCGGGCTATTTCGAAAGCAAATGAACTACCTGGCTCACCAATCGACAATTTGAATAATGGTTGAATTTTGTCTGTATCGAAAAGCATTGCTCCATTCTCGATTCCGAACGTAGATGATGCAAAATGCTTTAAACTGGTATAATGTGTGGTGATAACTCCAAAAACGAGATTCTGATTCAGCTGATCGAGTATAGCTTCGGCAATTGCACCACCCAGCATGGGTTCTGTGCCCGAACCAAATTCATCGATTAAAACCAGTGTTTTATTATTCGCATTTCGAATAAAATTCTTCATATTCAGTAAGTGCGAACTATACGTACTTAAATCATTTTCAATAGATTGATCGTCGCCAATATTTATAAAAAGATTTTCAAATAGCCCTATTTCAGAGTTTTCGTGCATTGGAACCAATAATCCGCACTGAAACATGTATTGCAACAATCCAACTGTTTGCAAACAAACCGATTTTCCACCGGCATTTGGTCCTGAAATAAGTAAAATTCGTTGGTTTTCGTTATTCAATGTAATATTTAATGGAACTACTTTTTTACCATCAGCCTTAAAAGTTATGAATAATAATGGATGCATAGCCTCACGCCACTGAACCATTGGTCTGTTGTTAAAAATAGGTTTAATACCACTTATTTTTGTTGCAAGCAGAGCTTTTGATCGAATAAAATCTATGGTCCCCATATAATCGTAGGCATACAATAAATCATCGATATATGGCCTAATATCCGAGGCAAAAAGAGTAAGTATCTTTATTATCTCGCGACGCTCTTCGTAACTCAGTTCTTTAATATCATTATTCAGCTCAACAATTTCGGCTGGTTCGATAAAAGCAGTTTTACCAGTTGTCGATTCGTCGAGTATAAATCCTTTTATTTTACGTTTATGAGTAGCATCAACAGGAATAAC
>JAVEZW010000417.1:0-2576 GCA_034002805.1 Bacteroidales bacterium
TTTATCTCCTATAGTCATATTTACTTATAATCGTCTTTTGCAAACAAAAGAAACAATTGAGGCTTTGCAAAAAAATGAATTAGCAAATGAAAGCGAATTGTATATTTTTAGTGATGCTCCGAAAAATAGCAGTGAGATCGAAAAAGTATATGGTGTAAGAGAATACCTTAAAACTATTAGGGGATTTAAATCAATTACAATTATTGAAAGAGATAGAAATTTCGGATTGGCGAATTCAATAATTGAGGGCGTTTCGGTAATCATTAAAAAATACCAAAAAGTAATTGTTGTTGAAGATGATCTGGTTACCTCTACAAATTTCCTATTATTTATGAATCAAGCCCTTGGTTTTTATGAAACCAATAAAAAAGTTTTTTCGATTTCAGGTTATACTTTCCCTCTTAAATCGTTAAATGGTAGCATACAAGACTATTATATTGGATATAGAGCATCGTCATGGGGATGGGGAACTTGGGAAGATCGATGGGTGGAGATTGATTGGGATGTTTCAACTTACTCCAATTTTAAACTAAACCTATTTAAGCAATATAAGTTTACAAGAGGAGGAATTGACCTGCCCGGAATGTTGAAAAAACAAATGAAAGGACAGATTAACTCATGGGCAATCAGGTGGTGTTATCACCAATTTCTAAAAAATACTTATACCGTTTTTCCAACAATTTCAAAGGTTCAAAATATAGGATTTGGAGATGATGCCACCCATACAAAAGATTCAAATCGTTTTTTTACAACTCTGGATAATGAGAACAAAAGAAGATTTGAATTTAATGAGGATTTGATTATTAATAAAACTATTGCTCGAGAATTTCGATCTAAATTTTCTTTATGGAGGAGATTCCTGCAAGATTAACTAGTATTCTCAATTTATTTAAGTAAAAACTTATTTTTATTTCTATTACTATGAATTTTATTATTGATTTGTTTTATAAAATTTTACGATTACCCAAAGTTTTAAAAGGAAAAGACATTCTGTTTTTTGTTCAGAAAAAGGTAAAAACAATTACACTTGGAAACAAAGGTGCGTCATGGACATTAAGCAATGAACATATCAATAAAAATTCAATTATTTATTCATTTGGAGTTGGAACAGATAATAGTTTCGATGTAGAGCTGATAAATAGATTTGGAACTAAGATTTATGCATTTGATCCAACACCAAAATCAATACAGTGGGTTAAAGATCAAAATCTCCCAAAAGAGTTTGTTTTTCAACCCTATGGTGTTGCAGCTGAATCGGGAGAAATTGAATTTACACTTCCTGAAAATAGTAATTATGTATCCGGATCAATACATAATGTTTTAGGATCAAAAGGAACAACAATTAAAGTTCCTGTTAAAAGTCTCGAAGAAATTATGAGTAATTTATCTCATTCGCAGATCGATATTTTAAAAATGGATATCGAAGGCTCTGAATATGAGGTGATTGATTGTGTAATAGATAAAAAAATACCTGTTAAACAAATTTTAGTTGAGTTTCATCATCGTTTTCCAGCAATTGGCATCGCTAAAAGTAAAATTGCAATTAATAAACTTAATTTAGCAGGATATAAGATTTTTCATGTTTCGGTAACTGGCGAAGAATACTCATTTATAAAAGATTAGGAATTGAAAGTATTATTAATAAATACATCCGATACCGTTGGTGGTGCAGCAATTGCAGCACGAAGGCTTTTACGTGCATTAATCCAAAATAAGATTGATGCAGCGTTGCTTGTTCAAGAAAAAAACAGTAACGATAATGCAGTTTATTCAACAACTCATTCAAAAATTAAAAAGATCATTAATTTTTATCGGTTTGCCCTCGAGAGATTTTTGTTTTTTATAAGAGAAAAAGACAAATCAGTGCGGTTTTCTTTCTCAATAGCAAATACTGGCGAAAATATAGCAACGAATCCATTAGTAAATGATGCCGATATAATTCATCTTCATTGGGTAAATAACGGTTTTTTGTCGTTAGCTTCGTTAAAAAAGCTATTCTTGTTGAACAAACCCATTGTATGGACTTTTCATGATATGTGGGCATTTACAGGTGGTTGCCATTATACAGGTATCTGCAATAATTTTAAATCTCAATGTTTCAACTGTCCATATATAAAATTCCCAGGTAAAAACGATTTGTCCTCGAGAGTTTGGAAAAGGAAACAAAACTTATATCATGATAAAAACATTTCGGTAGTAACCTGCAGCAATTGGTTAAAAAACATCACGTTACAAAGTGCTTTACTAAAGAATAACAACATTATTTCAATTCAGAATCCAATTGATTTATCAGTTTATAAACCTTATAACAAAGAAGAATCACGAAAGAAACTAGGCATTCGCACTACTAAAAAGCTTGTGTTGTTTGGTGCCATGAACATTAATGATAAAAGAAAAGGATCCGTTTATCTTTTAGAAGCGCTCAAACATATTGCCCTAGCCAATCCTGAACTTAAACAAAATATTGCTTTAGTGGTTTTTGGAAAAAATAAAACTCCACTTGAAACAGATTTTGAAATAGTAAATCTAAAGTTTATTAATAACGAAGCTGATATTGTTGCCGTTTACAATGCCTG
>JAVEZW010000418.1:0-2566 GCA_034002805.1 Bacteroidales bacterium
TAAACAGCACCTACGAAAGAATAATTATTCAGGGAAGCATAAGTAACGAGAGAAAAGCGCACAAAATAATTTTAAGTAAAAGTGCCGATTACTTTTCAAATCAGCAAACACCCAGAATATCCGGAGCGACTGTAACCATTTCGGATGGGACAGACATTTTTACTTTGGCTGAAGTTAGCCCTGGTGTTTACGAAACTGATACCATGGCCGGTATTATTGGCAAAACCTACACCATGAATGCTGTTATTGAAGGCGAGACTTATGAAGCCAGCTGCTTAATGAATTTCTGTCCTCCTATGGATTCTTTAAAAATAGGTTATTATGATTATGGCATGTATCAAACAGAAGATACTTTTGTTGTTGTTCTTTTATATGCTCAGGAACCTGAAACAGAAGGCAATTATTATTTATGGGATGCCTACAAAAACGGAGTACTCGAAACTGATACTCTTTCTGAAAAATGGTTTGAAACAGATCAATTTGTTAATGGGCTTTACATTGAAGGATATCAGGCACAATGGCTTGTAGCAAATACAGGTGATACGGTAATTCTTGAAATGCAATCGGTAGTTGAAGGATACTATGATTATTTTTACCAGATAATGTCTGTAACAGACTGGAATGGAGGCCCAATGGCCGGACCACCGGCAAATCCTGTTGGAAATATTAGCAACGATGCTCTTGGATTCTTTCTTGCTTATTCTATAGAACGAAAAACGATTATTGTACCGCCGATAGAGGAAAGAATACTGCTAACATGGTATTAAAGTAAAACAAAAAAAGGGCTATTTCAAAAGCCCTTTTTTGTATTTATGTTTTGACAACCTTCGACTTACTAATAATGACCTCTGGTTGATAAAATTCAGTAAAATTAAATCTTTTATTTATTTGCTTTCGAATTTCTGTTTTCCTTCGTCAAGAAATTTTACAAAGTTTTCGATATTTAGATCATGACCCTTTGGTTCATTTAGTTGATCACCATTTGGATCTACTAAAACATAATAAGGCTGACTATTAATATTGTATTTACTAATCTGAAAATCAGCATATTTTTTACCAATGGTCTTTTTAACTTTCCCATCAATGGTTGATGTTACCCATTCATTTTCGGGTAATGCAGTTCTGTCATCAACATATAAAGCAATAATAAGATAATCATTCTGCAGGCGCTTTAAGACCTCCGGATCCGACCAAACTTTTGTTTCCATTTCTTTGCAGTTAGCACATTGATGACCCTTAAAATCTAGCAATACCGGTTTATTTAGTTTTTTAGCACAAGCCATCCCTTGTTCATAATCAAAATAACCTTGCAAGCCATGTGGTAAATGCAGAATATCTGAATATTTGGGTGTTTCGCATAATGATTGAGGTTGTGTATTAGTTGACAATCCAACAACCTGATTTTTAGCTAGATCAAACTTTTGTGCTGATTTTGGTGGAATAAGTGCTGAAACAGCATTTAAATCAGCTCCAAATAAACCAGGGAACAAATACAAAGCAAAAGTAAATGAAACAATAGCGATTAATAACCTAAACACAGATACGTGTTTTAACTCACTATCATGCGAAAATTTGATTTTTCCCAACAAATAAAATCCCATCAGAATAAATAAAACAATCCAGATTGCCAAATAAATATCGCGGCTCAAAATTCCAAAATGGTATGCCTGATCAATATTAGCAATGAACTTAAGCGAGAAGGCAAGAATTACAAATCCTAATACAACCTTTACTGAATTCATCCAACCTCCCGATTTTGGTAACGATTTCATCATTCCGGGGAAAATGGCGAGCAATGTAAATGGCAAAGCAAAAGCCAATCCGAAAGCAAACATTCCAATAAGTGGCTCCAACACATCACCTGCAGCGGCTTTTACCAATAACACACCAACAATTGGTCCGGTACAGCTAAATGATACGATTACCAATGTAAACGCCATAAAGAACGATGCCAGATAACCACCTTTGTCGACCTGACGATCGGCTTTATTTGCAAGGCCTGTAGGTAAAATTATCTCGAACATACCAAAAAATGAGGCTGCAAAAACTAAAAATAATATAAAGAATATGAGGTTTGGAATCCAATGCGAACTTAATGATGTTGTAAAATCGGCTCCTGCACTTGTTAATGATACGATTAATCCAACACTGGTATATAAAACAACTATTGAGATACCAAAAATAAGTGCTTTTACTATTGAATTAAATTTTGATGATTGCCCTTGCATAAAAAACGAAACAGTCATTGGTATCATTGGGAAAACACATGGAGTAAGCACGCCAGCTAATCCAAGTAAAAATGCCACAAAGAAGAATCCCCAAATTGATTTTTCTTCTGATGTCTCAGGATCACTTGTTTTTACGTCTGTATTAATATCCACAAGCGGTTTGATGGTCTGATCTACCTTTTCTTCAATAATTTCTGCACTCTGGCTTTCGGATTTCTCTGTTACCGTTGTGTTATTAATTGCTCCATCAACTTTAAAGGAAAAATCAGGATTAAAATAAACGCATTTATCGTCCTGACAAACCTGATATTCAATAGATCCATTAATGGTAAAAGCTT
>JAVEZW010000419.1:0-2541 GCA_034002805.1 Bacteroidales bacterium
ATAAAAAAACCATGGAAGAGATATTGTCGTTGTTAAAAAAATAATAGACCGCCAACCAGTTTAATTGCTTAAAAATACATTTAAATTTGCTCTTACTTAATTAACTTATGCTAATTTTGCATATCAATTAAATACTATAGGTTACTTCAATGGCAAAAAAAGAGCAAGACAAACCAAAAGAAAAAAAGAAATCATTTTTATCTGATAATCGTGTAAAAATTGTTTTTGGAATATTCATTATTTTCTTATCCGTATTTCTTACCATCGCTTTTATATCGTACTTATTTACATGGAAGGCCGATCAGAGCTTTGAGTTTTCGGCCGTTTTTTCTGATGCCGATGTAGTAGTTGAGAACTGGTCGGGAAAAGCCGGTGCATGGATTGCAAATCAGTTTATTAACAAATGGTTCGGAATAGCATCGTTTACATTGCCATTTATTCTTTTTGTAACCGGATTACGATTCTTACATTTCAGATTATATCCTTTGCGTAAAACACTTAAAATTGTGCTTATAGGCACAATTCTTTTCTCTGTTTTATTCGGATTTGTGTTTGGAACTGCAAATGGATTTTTGGGAAGTGGCTTAGGTGGTGCACATGGATATTTTATTGCTCAATGGTTAAACTCATTGGTCGGTAAACCCGGAACAGCATTTATACTCATTGTATTATTTGTAGCTTTTGCCGTATTTACATCAGACCTTGCACTTAACTGGATTCAGAAGTTAATCGATAAGATTCTACAACCAAAAGCAGCATCACAATTACAAGCTGAGGAAAATATCGAATCAGTTGAAAACCCTGAAAACAAACCTGAATTTGATTCCTTACAAATCAATACTGACAATTTTGAAGAAGAGGTAATTGATGAAAAACTGGTGTTTACCACCCGAAAAATTACTCCCGAAAATAATGATATAAATGTTACCCTAAACGAAGACAATAATATTGAGCTTACCATTGAACCCACGACAACAGAAGAAAGTACCGGAGAACCTACATTCGAATTAAAAGACTATGATCCTACCCTGGATCTTTCGCAATATAAGTTTCCTTCGATTGATTTACTCGATGATTACAGCAAAAACTCTGATGGTCAGATAAATAAAGACGAAATTATTGCCAATAAAGATAAGATCGTTGAAACACTGGCAAATTATAAAATACAGATTGACAAGATAAAAGCTACAGTTGGTCCAACGGTTACATTGTATGAAATTATTCCTGCACCCGGGGTACGTATTTCCAAGATTAAGAATCTCGAAGATGATATTGCTCTAAGTTTATCGGCGCTAGGAATCAGAATTATTGCTCCAATCCCGGGCAGAGGAACGATTGGTATTGAGGTTCCGAATCAGAACCCCGAAATTGTATCGATGAAATCGATTATTACCTCTAAAAACTTTGCCGATACAAAATATGATCTGGCCATTGGTTTAGGAAAAACAATTTCAAATGAGACATTCGTTTTCGATCTTGCCAAGATGCCTCACCTGCTTGTTGCCGGAGCAACCGGACAAGGCAAATCGGTTGGTTTAAATGCAATTATAGCATCGTTGCTATATAAAAAACACCCATCGCAACTAAAATTTGTGATGATCGATCCTAAAAAAGTTGAATTAACTCTTTACTCAAAAATAGAACGACATTTTTTAGCCAAGCTGCCCGATTCCGAAGAACCAATTATTACCGATACTCAAAAGGTTGTTTATACGCTAAATTCGCTTTGTATTGAGATGGATCAACGTTACGATCTTTTAAAACTGGGTAGTGTACGAAATATAAAAGAATACAACGCGAAGTTTATAGCGCGAAAACTGAATCCTGAATTAGGTCATCGGTATTTGCCATACATTGTTGTAATTGTTGATGAGTTTGCTGATTTAATTATGACCGCAGGTCGTGAGATCGAAGGGCCACTAACACGTTTAGCTCAATTAGCAAGAGCAATTGGTATTCACCTTGTTATTGCAACACAACGGCCATCAACAAATATAATTACCGGAACGATAAAAGCCAATTTCCCTGCGCGATTAGCATTCAGAGTTTCGTCGATGATCGACTCCAGAACCATTCTCGACAGTCCAGGTGCAAACCAGCTTATTGGTCGCGGTGATATGCTTATTACCTCAGGCAGTGACCTCGTAAGGTTACAATGCGCATTTATCGACACACCAGAACTGGAAAAAATTGTTGATTTTATTGGCAGTCAGCGTGGATACCCAATTGCTTATCCATTGCCTGAATACACTCCCGAAGGTGCAGAGGAAGTAGCTGAAGTTGATCTTTCGAAACGGGATGCTTTATTTGATGATGCTGCACGATTAGTTGTCCGACATCAGCAAGGATCAACATCGCTCATACAACGCAAATTCTCTATTGGCTATAACCGTGCAGGAAGAATCATAGACCAGCTCGAAGCAGCAAATATTGTTGGCAAATTTGAAGGAAGCAAGGCCCGACAAGTGCTTTTTGCTGATGAATATTCTTTGGAACAATATTTGAGAGACTTTGCTGATAATAACTAAAAGACTCTTAAAT
>JAVEZW010000420.1:0-2531 GCA_034002805.1 Bacteroidales bacterium
TGTTGGTAACAGTGCCCAAATGGGAGTTGAGGATATTCTTAAATACATGGATGAGAATTTTGACCCCAAAACCAGTTCTAAAGTAAAACTCTTATATGTTGAAAGTATCAATAAACCTGAATTATTGCTAAAGCACGCTTCTTCATTAATCCGCAAAGGTTGTAAGATTGCAGCAATAAAGTCGGGTAGTTCCGAAGCTGGTAGTCGCGCAGCATCATCGCATACAGGAGCCTTAGCTAGTCCTGATGTGGCTGTTGAGGCATTGTTTCGAAAAGCTGGGATTGTTAGATGTGCAGGACGAGAGGAGCTGGCAACGGTTGCATCTATTTTTATGCATCCCGAACTGAAAGGCAAAAATATAGCTATTATTACTCATGCAGGCGGACCTGCCGTTATGCTTACTGATGCTCTTTCGAACAATAAATTAGAGATTCCTCATATCGAAGGCCCAAAAGCTAAGTCTTTACTTGAGAAATTGTACCCGGGTTCATCAATAGCAAACCCTATTGATTTTCTGGCTACTGGTACAGCTGAACAGCTTGGTTTCATTATCGATGCTTGCGAAAATGATTTCGAGAATATTGATGCTATGGCCGTTATATTCGGTAGTCCAGGATTATTCCCTGTTTATGAGGTTTATGATCTGCTTGATCAAAAAATGAAAACCTGTAAAAAACCAATTTATCCTATATTACCATCAATAGTTAATGTTAAAGACGAAATAGATTCATTTATAGCTAAAGGCCGAATTAATTTCCCCGATGAGGTGGTTTTTGGTAATGCCTTGGCTAAAGTATTTAATACACCGAAACCAATACCCGCTGATGTTAATTTACCATCGATAGATTTGCCAGCAATCCGAAAGGTAATTGAAAACTCAGGAAACGGATATCTGTCGCCAGAAAAGGTTCAAATGTTGCTTGATGCAGCTGGAATTAAAAGGGCAGGCGAGGCTGTTGTTACAAATCGCGAAGATGCCGTTAATGAGGCTCAAAAACTTGTATTGCCCGTGGTTATGAAAGTTGTCGGACCAGTTCATAAATCTGATGTTGGTGGTGTTGTGCTTAATGTAAAAGATATTGAAACTGTGGCCAAAGAATTTGACCGCATGATTAAGATAAAAGATACTACCGCTATTCTAATTCAACCTATGTTATCAGGCATTGAGTTATTTGTAGGTGCTAAAGCAGAGCCTAAGTTTGGTCATATGGTACTTTGCGGTTTAGGAGGAATATTTATCGAAGTGCTTAAAGATGTTAATGCTGGTTGTGCTCCAATAGACAAACCAGAAGCTCTTGACATGATTCGCAAACTAAAAAGTTATGGAATAATTAAAGGTGCTCGCGGTCAAGAAGGTGTTAATGAAGAAATGTTTGCCGAAATAGTGGTTAGAGTTTCTGCTCTTGTTAAAGCTGCTCCTGAAATTGCTGAAATGGATTTAAACCCACTGTTAGGTAAAGCCGATAGTGTAGTGGCTGTTGATGCTAGAATTAGAATAGAAAAATAGGTTTTGTTATGAGAAAACTAAAAGATTTGAATTATAACGAAAAACTTCTTTTAGTTTTTGCTCTGTTATTAATAGCCTCAATAATTATCAGATGGCCTGTATTGAAAGAAAGAATTGTAAAAGGATGGCGACATTATGGTGTCGAGCTTAATAAATAATAGGCAATAGATGGTATGAAAATTATAAGTAATTTTTTGCTGATATTCTTAGGTTTTTTTATTCATATCCTTTATGCGCAGGAGGCTGAGGAAAAGAAAATTGATTTTACCCTTTCTGGATTTATTCGAAGCGATTTTTATTATGATTCAAGGCAAAATGTAGAAGCTCTTGAAGGTCTGTTACATATCTATCCCAAAGATTTAAATCTTGATGCCAATGGCCGTGATATAAATTCAAAAAGCACTGTTGGATTGGTTGATATAGCTTCCAGAATTACTGGTACAATAACCGGCCCAGATGTTTTTGGAGCCAAATTACTGGGTTACCTTGAAGTTGATTTTACTGGAGGCATTGATGGCTCTACAGCACGTGTGCGACTTCGCAATGCATACTCAAAATTAACATGGGAAAATTCAGAAGTCCTTATTGGCCGCGACTGGCATCCGATGTTTACTAAGGAAGTTTTTCCTTCGGTAATAGCTATAAATACAGGAATACCTTTTAATGCATTTAACCGAAGCCCCATGTTATTTGCATCGCATAAAATAGGTCAATTTAAGATTATTGGAGCAGCAATTTACCAAAGCGATTATGCAAGTCAGGGTCCTGATGGTAAATCAGTTAAATATATAAAAAACTCGGGCATTCCTAATATCCACCTTCAGTTGCAATTTAATCCCGGAGATTTTTTGTTTGGAGTAGCAGCCGATTATAAAAGTATTCAGCCTCGCATACTTATTGATACATCACTAACCTCTGGAATCAATTATGTAGCCGATTCAAAAGTAAATTCAATGGCTTACATGGGATTTTTTAAATACCAGAAACCCAATTTTGTAATTAAAAGTAAGGCTGTATATGGACA
>JAVEZW010000421.1:0-2511 GCA_034002805.1 Bacteroidales bacterium
TTCGACAATCTATTTGAAAGGATGTTATCAATTGCTTTCTCCTTGGTTTTATCAAGCTGATCGATTTTATTTAACAAAGCAATTAATTTCTTATCACTTTTACCAATTCTATCTTTCACCTTTTTTATGGCAACTGAAATGTCATTTTCGTTATCGTTGGCATCAATTAAAAAAAGTACTATCGATGCTTTGTCAATCCGATCGAAAGTACGTTCAATACCTATTGTCTCAATGGTATCGGTTGTTTCACGAATTCCAGCAGTATCAATAAACCTAAATGCAACACCTTCGATATTGATAACATCTTCGATAACATCTCGTGTTGTACCCGCTATATCTGAAACAATAGCTTTTTCCTCGTTTAAAATTCGGTTAAGCAACGTTGATTTACCAACATTGGTTTGACCTACAATTGCAACCGGAATACCATTTTTTATAACATTGCCTAATTTAAACGAATTCAATAATCGTTCTATAAGCACACTAATATTATGCAGTAAATTATGTAATTGTTTACGATCTGCAAATTCTACATCTTCTTCGCTAAAATCGAGTTCAAGCTCTAATAATGAGATAAAATGCAATAACTGTCCTCGTAAAACGGCTATTTCGCTTGAAAATCCACCTCGCATTTGCTGAATAGCAACTTTATGCGATGATGCTGATGCTGATGCAATAAGATCGGCTACTGCTTCGGCCTGGGATAAATCCATCTTACCGTTTAAAAATGCCCGCATGGTAAACTCACCTGGTTTGGCTAAACGTGCTCCATTTTTAATAAACAACTGTAGTATCTGTTGTTGAATATACTCTGAACCGTGGCATGATATTTCAACAACATCTTCGCCTGTATATGAATGTGGATTTTTGAATAAGGAAACAACCACTTCATCAAAAACTTTTTCATTCTCCTTTAAAACACCAAAATGTATGGTATTTGCAGCCTGATCAATAAGTTTTTTATTACTTTTAGGTGATTGAAACAATTTATCGCATAATTCAATAGCTCCACTCCCACTTAAACGAATAACCGCAATGGCTCCATTGCCTTGTGGTGTTGATATAGCACAGATAATGTCGTTAGTAATCATAATTCGAATTAATAGAACGCAGATGACACAGATCTATATACATAGAACGCTGATTTGCGCTGATTTTTCAATTAATAAACTTCTTTATACCTAAAACAATTCACCAGATGATCATTAATCATTCCAGCTGCTTGCATAAATGCATAACAAATGGTTGAACCGACAAAGGTAAATCCTCTTTTTTGTAAATCTTTACTCATGGCATCAGATTCTTTGCTTTTTGCAGGAATTTGTTTTAAATCAGTCCATTTATTTACCAAAGTTTTGCCACCCGTAAATTGCCAAATGTATTTGTCGAAACTTCCAAACTCTTTCTGAACCTGAATAAACGCTTTTGCATTTTTAACCGTTCCATTTATTTTAAGTTTATTTCGTATTATACCTTCGTTCTGTAAAAGTTCGTCAATTTTTTGCTGATCGTAGTTGGCGATTTTTTTGTAGTCAAATTGATCAAATGCTTTTCTGAAATTCTCTCTTTTATTAAGGATGGTGCTCCAGCTTAATCCGGCCTGAAAAGCATCGAGTACTAAGAACTCAAACAATTTGCGATCATCGTGCACTGGCACTCCCCATTCTATATCATGGTAGTCATGAAAAACTGGTTTCTCAGCCCATGAACATCTTGTTTTTGTCATAAATTCAATTATTAATTCCACCAATAACCACGTTCCTGAATAAGTTCCAGAAAATGGCTTATTGAACGATCATAGCTTTGTTCAGCATCCTTTGGAAAATAACATGCAGGCAATTCTCCTACCTTGCGATGATATGTGATACACTCGCAGCAAATACGATGTTTACTGCAAGGATAAGTGCAATTACAATTATTCTTGTTATTATCCTTTTTACAGTCCATACCGATTTAAAATTGAGTGAAAAACAAAAATATCTATAAATTTTGGTTAAAAAAAACCGCTTATTTCTAAGCGGCTATTTAGTTCGATTATAATCCTACTTTTTTTGAAATATCCTTTGGAACAACGTTCTTATTGATAATAATATCAATCATTTTGAATTTAATGAATGCTTCAGACATATAAATATATCCATTATATGGATTATCAATATCCCAGCTGTTTTTTACTTTATAAAATTTATTACCATTCTGATCTTTTGCAATTCCGACAATATGCATTCCGTGATCATCGGTTGTATTATAATTATCAAAATCTTTTTGACGGATTTCAGGTGTTATTTCAAGTTCCTTTATTGGTTTTTCAAATGAATAAAGAATTGCTTCTTTTTCGCGGGTTGATAATCCGGTTAATCTTTCTTTGTCTGTTCCGCTGGTTTCTTCGTATTTAATATCAGGAATAATGGCAACTCCATTTTTCCACGAAAAACCTTTTTCGCTAACATCACCACCCCAACCAACAGTATAACCCATTTCAATTGAGTTATCAATAATCTTAATGATATC